>NZ_UGYM01000002.1:2177192-2488219 GCF_900456975.1 Shewanella baltica | reverse complement strand
TCTGTTCCCTACGCAGAAGGCAATAACAGCACAGTTTAGTTATTCTTTTTAATACGAAATAATGCTACTGACTCAGATAGCAAGGCGTTAAACTGTATGGGTAGCTTAGCTACCCATACTCAATTTACCCCTGAGCTTATTTAAGCTGAATGCCAGTGGGGTGCCATGTAAAGAGGTGATTTATGATGTCGACATCATCCCTAAAAACCGCACTTTATTCGCTGCAACGCCGTGATTGGGGTTATGTGGGCGAATTTAGGGCCATGGCGAGTCCCTGTGAAATACTCATTGCATGTGATCAACTCGATATCGCCGACGATATGCTGGATATGGCAGTCACTGAGGCGCTGCGTATCGAACATAAGTACAGTCGCTTTATTGCGCAAAATTGTCTGTGGCAATTAAACCATGCCTATGGTCATAAACAGCTTATTGATGAAGAAACCTGGCAGTTATTGGCTTTTGCCAAACAATGTTTTCAGCTTAGTGACGGATTATTTGATATCTCTGCAGGGCCGTTAATGGAGCTGTGGCGCTTTGATCCCAAAGCCCAATTGCCCGAACATGCCTTCATACTTGCCGCTAAAGCCTTAGTGGGGTTTGAGCGTATCGAGTTTGATTCGCGCCATATTGAGATGCCATCGGGAATGAAATTGGATTTTGGCGGCATTGCTAAGGAATATGCAGTCGATAGAGTCGCCTATGAGTTGGCTGAATGTTATCCAGATATTCCTGTGCTAGTGAATTTTGGTGGCGATATCGCCTGTCCTGTGCCCAAAGTGAACCCATGGCAGGTGGGCATTGAAGATCCTCGCCATCTCGATCGCGCCGCCAGTGTACTGGCGATCAGTCAGGGCGCATTAGCGACCAGCGGCGATACACGGCGCTTTTTTGAAGTAGATGGAAAGCGTTACGGCCATATTGTCGATCCACGTACTGGCTATCCCGTCGTCCATGCGCCGCGCTCCGTGACTGTGTTAGGGCCAAACTGCGTGACCGCTGGAATGCTGGCGACTATGGCCATGCTACAGGGCCAGGATGCGGAAGCATTTTTACAGCAACAAGATGTTAAGTTTAGTATTTTCCGTTAAGGGTTCTTTTAAAAGGCTCTGTTAAGGACATTGAATGCGTATTATGTTGGTTGAAGACAATGAGTTATTAGCCCAAGGGATTTGCTTAAGTTTGGCAAAGCTGGGCATGCAGGTTGATCACCTTAATAGTTATCAGCAAGCATTACAGGGTGTTAAAAATGAAAGCTTCAGTGCCATAGTGCTCGATCTGGGTTTACCCGACGGTAACGGTAAAGAGTTACTCAAGGCGTGGCGTCAGCAGGGGGTGTCAATTCCCACAATAGTCCTGACCGCCAATACGGATTTTGACACTAAGCTCGAGTGCTTAGACATGGGCGCCGATGATTATCTCGGTAAACCCTTCGATGTGCGAGAGCTCGCCGCTCGCATTCGCGCCATTGTCAGACGCCAGTACGGGCTCGATCACAACAGTTTGATTATTGGTGCGCTGTGCATTGATTTAAATACCCGTGAAGTGACCTTTCGCGAGCAAAATGTGCTGCTTTCACGGCGTGAATTTCAATTATTGCTTGAACTCGCACAATCAGCTGGGCGCGTATTGACGCGCAGCCAACTGGAACAGTTAACCTATGGTTGGGATGAAGTCGGCAGCAACTCGATTGAAGTACACATTCATCATTTGCGTAAAAAGCTCGCCAATGAGCTGATTAAAACCGTGCGTGGAATCGGCTATACCTTGATTGAAATAAATTAATTCACTGAATTAAGTGACAATACTCACGTTTATGGGTATTGATACCTCAGTGATTCGCTGAGGGTAAACGTTAGGAAACTGAAGTGATTCGATTAAAGGGGCTGGATGTGTATTCACTGCGTTTGGTACTGACATTATTGATTTTGTCAGGTATTTCAGTGTCCGTTGCTGTCTCTAGCTGGTTGAGTACTCGGGATTCTAAGCATCAAATTGAAGAACTCTTCGATGCGCAAATGCTGCAAACCGCAAAAATGCTGGAGCTGTTTTATCACACTGAGCCCGGTGCGACGCCCCAGAGTACCGCAAGACCGCAAGTGCTCCATGTTCCCGATAGCCAGATCAGTTCCTTTGCCGAAAAAGCCGATGCCCTGAAACTCGCCTATGAGCATAAATTGGCGTTTCAAATTTGGAGTGAAGCGGGCGAAGCCTTAGTGCTGTCGGACAATATTGGCCATCAACCTATCACCCGATTCGTGCAGGGTTATCACAAGAAAGTGTTCGAAGGTGAACTCTGGCATGTGTTCAGTTTTTTCTCGGTCAAAAATCATGTTTGGATTGTCACCGCCCAGCAGGATGAAGTGCGCCAAGAGCTCGTATCACAAATCATGCACAACGCGGTTATCGTGCCCTTGATTGTAGTGCCTTTGACACTACTTATCGTTAGCCTATTGTTTTATCTATTGTTCCGGCCGTTAAAAACCTTTGAAAGGGAGCTGATTGGGCGGGCGCCGAACGATCTCACGCCGCTGACTATGTCACTACCGAAAGAACTCGTACCCGTTCGCCGTGCATTAAACTTATATATCAATAGCATAGCTAGATTCATTGCCCGTGAACGCCGTTTTAGCGCCGATGCCGCCCATGAACTTAAAACACCATTATCTGTGATTAAATTACATCAACACGGTTTAGAGAGCCTGATTGACGATGATCCGCAGCAGAAATTTCATCTGGCCGCGATTGATGCCGGCGTGGTGCACATGAGTCATACCGTTGAACAGTTACTCGTGTTAGCGAGGGTGGATTCGATAAATGAGCTCAATGTGTCATCCCACGCTATCTTGCCTATGGTTGAAGATGCGCTTAATCAATTGATGCCACAAATCACCGATTATGAATGGAATATCGATATCGCGCCCCAGCTGACCGTGACTTGCGATCGTTTTTATCTGCTGCTGGTGCTAAAAAATATTATCGAAAATGCCTGCAAATACAGCCCGCAGGAATCAGAAATCTCAGTGTCGGCTCATTCACAGGGTGATGAGATTAGTATCTGTATCGCGGATCGCGGCCAAGGCATGACAGAAGAGCAGATTGCTAATGCCACTGAGCGTTTTTATCGTGTGAATGAAAATGAAGGCATAGGTGCGGGTTTAGGTTTGTCTATCTGCCATCACATCATTGAATTGCACCAAGGCCGTTTAGTGATAGCGCCAAGGGAGCAGGGCGGATTATCTGTGACTCTTTTTCTGCCGCAATAGTTCAGAAGTTAACATCTTAAAATAGATCCGCAGTTTAAGTGACATCACCTCAGTGGTTTTGATACATTTGGGTGAGTGTAATTGTGCGTTTGTCTGCTATTTTAGAAAAAATTCTTAGGTTTACCAACAGATTGGTTCGCTAATTGTGTTTTTTCATCTAAGATCATCCACACTTAAGTTGAGACTTTAAAAAGTCTCATTTTACTTTCAAAAATGTAGCATTTGGATCACTTAACCTGCTTTTGTAACTGTGAAAGCAGAAATATGCATGATAATGTTATTTTTATATTCCTTTTAGGTATAAACTTATTCTCAAATAGTATTGTGTAGAAGGGGTTAACTGCATCTTTATTTATGAGTTTTTTTCTCCTTCTGATATCTTTCGCGATATGTAAGCAACTGTTTTTTTTCGCCCCTAAGCGAGGGTGAAAAAAATTCACTGTATACATAAAAAACATTGATTTCTTAGTTTATTTTTTAGGTTACCTATCTATGGTTAGCTTGTTGCGTTGCCCATCGTCCAAACCTTATTCGTCACTCATTTGTTCACTGACGCTAGGCGCTGTTGTCGCCCTGTCTGGTGTCGCGTACGCTGAAGAGACAAAACCCGCCGAGACAGTTCCTGTGGTAACTCCGCCGAAAGTGATTTCTCAGCCCGCTACAAAAAATCAAGTGAGATTCACTAAAACAGGCGCTTTCGATAGCGATACTGTGGTGAAGATTGCAAAACGTTTGGCAGCGAAACCGTATGTGGCCCTTAAAGACCCGTTACCCGCTGGCCTGGCTAAATTGTCATACGATGAATACCGTGATATTCGTTTTAACCCGACTGCGTCTATTTGGCGTGATCAGGGCGTGCCTTTTCAAATGCAAATGTTCCACCGTGGCTTCTATTTCCAAGATCTGATCGAGATTGCGATTGTGGAAGGTCAAAACGCAACGCACTTAGCCTACGAGCCTAAGTATTTCACCGCGGGTGAAGTGATTACCCAAGCGTTACCCAATGACGACATTGGCTACTCAGGTTTTCGCATTCATAACCAACTGAATACTAACGGTGTGTTTGACGAACTTATGGTGTTCCAAGGTGCGAGTTATTTCCGCGCTTTAGGTAAAGGTAACGCCTATGGTTTATCTTCACGTGGTTTAGCGTTAAAAACCGCCGATGCCGAAGGGGAAGAATTCCCAATATTTCGCGCTTTTTGGGTTGAACGTCCATACAATGACAGCAACTTGATTGTTGTGCATGCCTTGCTAGATAGCCCAAGTGTGGCGGGTGCTTATACTTTCTCTGTCCGTCCTGGTGATAACACTTTGATTGACGTTGAAGCGACGCTGTTTCCGCGAGTTGAGCTGAGCAAAGTTGGTTTAGCACCCAGCACGAGCATGTTCCTGCATTCACTCAATGGTCGTCACGATACCGATGACTTTAGACCTGAAGTACATGATTCAGACGGTTTATTGATGTTAAACGGCCGTGGTGAGCATTTATGGCGTCCATTGGCTAATCCACGTCAATTACAAGTCAGTGCGTTTTCTGACAACTCGCCACAGGGTTTTGGTTTGATCCAACGTGAGCGTGATTATGCGTCTTACCAAGATTTAGAAGCACATTATGAACGTCGTCCAAGCCTGTGGATTGAGCCTGTGGGCAACTGGGGCCAAGGTTCTGTGGTGTTGACTGAAATTCCGACTGAGTCTGAAATTCATGACAACATCGTTAGCTACTGGAAACCTCGTCAGCCTATTCCTGCGGGCAGTGAATTCCATTTTGCCTATCGCATGAGCTGGGGTGATGAACCCGCGGCTAAAGTCGGTGCTGTACATGTGTCTCGCTCTGCCAGTGGCCGTGCCGATATCGCTAAAGCAACACCAAGACGTTTATTTGTGGTCGACTATCAAGTTGAAGGTCCGATGACAGATGAAATGCCAGTTGCTAAAGTAGAAGCGTCTGGTGGTGTGGTCACCAATGTGGTGATTGCCCGTAATGCAGCCAAAAATGGCTATCGCTTAGCTTTTGAATTAGAGCCAGAAGATAAAGAACTTATCGAACTGCGCGCTGAACTCAAGTTCCCAACTCCTCGTCAGGTTGAAACCTGGCTCTATCGCTGGACGCTGTAAGGTTCATGACGGAGCAACATGATATGACTGTATCCGAAAACTCGGTACTCGAGACGGAAGTCCTCGTGGGTGGTAGTGCTATGCCAAATGAACGGCCTGGCGCTATGGAACCCCAAAATTTAAGTAAGATGCCAGAGGGATTCCCTCGCCGTAGCACAGTGGCGAATGGAGTACGTTCGCGTGCTTCGCGCCGCTTCTTAGTGGTTGGCGGTGCTTTATTACTGTCTTTATTCGCTATTTATGAAATGGGCGCGGTATTTAGTATTGGCGGAATTACGCCACTGGAATATCTCGTGTTGGCGTTATTTGCGGTTAACTTTTGTTGGATCGCCTTAGCGTTTTGTAGTGGTATTGCGGGTTTTTTAATTTTGCTGCGCAAACCGCGGGCAAAAGATCTGCAAGTGACTGAGCTGCATACGCGCACCGCGATCTTAATGCCGACCTATAACGAATCCCCTGATAGGGTATTCTCGGCGGTCTCTGTGATGGCAGAAACCTTGTCGCAAACGGGTCATGGTCATGCTTTTGATTGGTTTATCTTAAGTGATACTACTGATCCTGATATCGCCTTGCTCGAAGAGCAGGCGTTTTTGGTGTTACGTCAAGAAACCCATAAACACTCGCGTGTGTATTACCGTCGTCGTCGTAAAAACGTCGCCCGTAAAGCGGGTAACGTGGCGGATTTCTGCCGCCGTTGGGGTTCGCGCTATGATCACTTGTTAGTGCTTGATGCCGACAGCTTGATGGAGTCTTCAACCATCACAGGTTTGGCCCAGCGTATGCAGGCCGACCCTGATGCGGGCTTGATCCAAACGATTCCGTCGCTGATCAACGGCACCACTTTAATGGCGCGTTTACAGCAATTTGCGGCGCGCATTTATGGCCCCGTTATAGGCACCGGTTTAGGCTGGTGGGTACAAAAAGAAGGTAACTTCTGGGGCCATAACGCCATTATCCGTACCGAAGCTTTTATGACTGCGGCAGGATTACCCAACCTTAAGGGTAAGCCGCCTTTTGGTGGTCATATCATGAGCCATGACTTTGTTGAAGCGGCCTTGATTCGCCGTGCAGGCTGGAGTGTGGTTATTGCCTATGACTTACCCGGTTCATACGAAGAATGTCCACCGTCAATTATCGACTTAGCAGTACGTGATCGCCGCTGGTGCCAAGGTAACTTGCAGCATTCACGTATTTTGCCAACTAAAGGTTTGCACTGGGTGAGCCGTTTGCATTTACTGACGGGTATCATGGCCTACTTATCATCACCTTTCTGGTTGATGTTGATTTTGACCGGTTTGATGTTAGCCCTGCAAGCACACTTTATTCGACCTGAATATTTCACCGATCAATTTTCACTGTTCCCCACTTGGCCCATCATGGACTCGGATAGGGCATTGAGATTGTTCTACATTACTATGGGCGTCTTGTTCGGCCCTAAAGTATTTGGTGTCTTGTTGCTGCTTAAAGACGGCGAGTTTGCTCGCAGTGTTGGCGGCCGGATTAAAGCGATATTCAGTGTGATCTTTGAGGTTATACTCTCAGCGTTGATCGCACCTATCATGATGTTCATCCATTGCGGTGCCGTGATGTCAATTCTGATGGGCCGCGACAGTGGTTGGTCGCCGCAACGTCGTGATGACGGCAGTATGCCTTGGATGACGTTAATTTATCGTCACCGTTGGCATATGCTGGCGGGTGTGATGTTAGGTTATGCTGCTATTTTGGATTCTCTAACCTTGTTGGCTTGGATGAGTCCTGCCTTGATTGGTCTGTGGATTGCCGTGCCTATTTCAGCATGGACGGGTTCTGTCAAAATCGGTGAAGTGTTTAAACGTGCGGGGATTCTTGCGACGCCTGAAGAGCGCAATCCTGCGCAGATTTGCCTGCAAGCACATGAAGCCCGTGCCGCTTACCAAAAACACATCGCTGAGCCTTGGACATTGGCACAGGTCCTTAAAGATCCTGCGTTGATGGAGCTGCATTTGGCTATGGTGGATAAACAGCCATTGCGTGCTGCGGGGACTCCGATTGAAGCGATGGAAGCCATAGTGCATGTGAAAGTGCATGAAGCTCGCTGCCAACAGAGTGCATTAGCAGTACTGAATCGCCAAGAAATGGCGATGGTGTTAGCGAATCCTTTGATGTTACGTAGCCTGCAGAAATTACCAGAGCAGTTTGTTGAAGAAGATCTGGTGTCTTTTTGCTAACGAATATCTAACGCACAGCGACCCAACATTAGCGCAGTGTTTGCTCGCAAATGGGTTTGGTTGTAATGATAATGAAAATGCCACTGACGACCTCAGTGGCATTTTTCTTTTCATAATCTACAGTTTGCCCCTAGTAATTAACTGATCCCCATGAAATAGTCGTATGACAGTGTTATTGACTGACATGATCGCTGGCTTTCAAGTGACCTTAAATAGCGAAGGGAGTATTTATGGTATTGCACAAGATCATCCAGTATTTCTCACCGTTTGTACGCGCATCGCAAATTAAACGTATGCCCATGAGTCGCTGTTTGGGACTGTTAGTGCTGAGCGTTATTGTCTGTTTTCCTATCACGTCAGTGGCAATGGCTACCGATGATACTCAAGCCATTTCATCGAATCCCAGCATTGGGGCACAGCAAGACATGCTGCAGCTAAACAGTGTGCAACCAAGCACTGAGAGTAAAGCCGATGAGCCCGATGCAGCCTTGCCACTTACGGCATTAGTGCCGCAGGTGTTGCTGCTGGATCTTGCGGGCGTTAATCCTGTTTTTGGTCTGTATTATCGCGAATTAACATTATCACCAAATACCTTATCTGCGGCCGAAATGGCGCGGGTTCAAGCTGATGTGGCGGGCTACTGGCGTTATATCAAGACCTTTGCGCAGTGTAATAACGGCGAACCTGTAGACACAGTATCAACCGTTATTCCAACGGATCTCCAATATCAAAGGGTGCTAAAACAAGTCACCCATTTAGCGCTATTGGATGCGGCTGATCCTTGGGAAACCTTAGTGCTGGATGAAAAGTTAACGGTCGGAATGAGTCATCCACTCCTTGATACCATAGCTAAACGTTTGTGGCGCTTGGGTGATTTAGCCATTGAGCCAACGACGAACCTTGTCTATAGCGAAGAATTGGTAGTTGGTGTTAAGCGTTTCCAACAAAGGCATGGGCTAAAACAAGACGGGGTGATTGGTAAGCAGACCTTGTATTGGCTGAATCAATCGCCAAAGGCGAGGGCAGTCTTACTGGCTAAAAATACGATTCGGCAACGAGTGTTTGAACGTAAGTTGGAGCCAAGCTACTTGCTGATTAACGTGCCCGCCTTTGAGATGATCTTAGTCGATAATGGCACCACAGTGCTCAATTCCAAAGTGATTGTGGGCAAATCTTCTCGGCAAACCCCGCTGCTGGATAGCCAGATTTCCAGCGTGGTCCTCAATCCCAGTTGGCGAGTGCCGAGCAGCATTCTACGTCGAGATATCCTGCCGCAGATTAGGCGAAATGGTCATTATCTTAATGAACGCCAATTTGATGTGTACGACTATAACGGCCAACGGGTGCAACACATGCCAGAAGAATGGCAGGACTTAGCCAGCACTTCGTTTCCCTATCAGCTAGTGCAACGCCCAGGGGAGAAGAATGCATTAGGCAAATATAAGTTTCACTTTGATAACAGTTTCAGTATCTATTTACATGGCACTTCTGAGCCAAGTCTCTTTAATAAGGACGATAGGGCATTATCATCAGGCTGTATTCGGATTGAAAAAGTCACTGAATTAGCCCAGTGGTTTAAAGAACATTTAGTTAAAGATAAGCGTTTATGGGACAAATTAGCCCCAGATATAACGGAGCCACAGTGGTTTTCACTTTCTCAAAAGCTGCCTGTGCATCTGGTGTATTGGACTGCATGGCTGGATGGCAGTGAGCAAGAGCAATACCGTAGCGACATTTACCATTTAGAAGCTGAGTTGACGAATGCCGTGCCTGCCACGGTTTTAGATCTCAATTAAGATTTTGGCACCATAAAGCTGAGTAAGATAACAAATTGAACTCGCAGGGCATTTTAAAATCGTGAGCAGAATGGGGTGGGCAAAACTTGATCTTAGGGCTTATTCAGTATAATTTGCTTGATTAGTGACCAAAAAGCATACAAAAGGTGATCATGTGACTTTGATATGTCCTGCCCGTAGGCAGTTATTGTTAGGCCTGAGTGGTGTGGCATTATGTTCTCTTATTCCATCAAAAGCAGCAGCCAGTCGTTCAACCAAAGGGATCCGCGAGTTAAGTCTGTTTAATCGCCATACCGGTGAGCGCGATGACGGCAGTTACTGGGTTGATGGTCATTATCAAAGCAAGGTATTAAACGATTTTAATCATTTACTGCGGGACCATCGCCAGAATGTTGCGGCGCCCATGGATAAACGTTTATTCGATTTGCTCTATTCCCTTAAAACGACTTTGAATGTCGACGATGAAATCCATGTGATTTCTGGTTATCGTTCACCCAAAACCAATGCCATGCTTGCGAGCAACAGTGGCGGCGTCGCAAAAAAGAGTTATCACATGCGCGGCATGGCAATGGATATCGCGATCCCAAGCGTTAAGCTTAAAACCCTCAGAGAAGCGGCTTTATCCCTAAAACTGGGTGGAGTGGGCTATTATCCTAACTCTGGCTTTGTGCATGTCGATTGTGGGCCGGTACGACACTGGTAGCGTGAATAATTTGTTGCTGAACTCGCTGATAGAATCCTTGCTCTAGGGCTTGAGATTCTGTCAGGTAATGCCTCAGTAGCGGGATAAATTGCTGGTTGAGCTTGTTCATTTCTCTATGCTGTTGCCAATCACAGATCAATAAACTCAAATGTTGTGAGAATTGATACTGCCTTTGCCTTTGTAACTCAATGTCGACCGACTCAATGACCTGCATGAGTAAAATAAAGCTGCGGTTTTTCTGTTGGGTGCAGGCAAGCAATTCTAAAAATTTTAATTCAAGGGTATTTTGCTGGTAAGGAACGGTTTCGATAAGCGAGACAAGTTCACGGGCCAGTTGGCATGAAAGTCTGTTTTCTTGTTGTAACTGGTATAGCGCATGACGCATTTTTTGACACAGCAGTTATCGAAATTTGCCCGAGCTTATCAGGCTTCTCAATTTCCCAGTGTGATCTAGATCGCGTGTTTTTTGTTTGAGATCAAAGCCTTTTCCCAGCTGTAACAGCCAAGATACAAGTTCTTCAATTTGATAAATTGCTACCTGTTTTACTAACGCAGCGGCGGACAAATTGATGGGTTGCGGGATTCTTGTGCGCCTTGGGTATCTATGTTAGTATTCGCGCGCTTTATATGAGCCGTCATTGGTCGAAAATGCCGGCAACTTTTTACTCTAAATTTAAGTGAGAAACACATGTCTTACACTATCCAAGCACAAACCCGCACTGAAATAGGGAAAGGTTCGAGCCGCCGCCTACGCCATGCTGGTAAAGTACCTGCTGTTATTTATGGCCAAGGCAAAGAGCCAGTTTCTATTGTTTTTGATCACAAAGATATCATCAACATTCAAGCTAACGCTGATTTCTACACTTCAACTTTGACTATCGTTGTTGATGGCAAAGAAGTGGGTGTACGTGCACAAGCTATGCAACGCCACGTGTTCAAACCACTTATTGAACATGTTGACTTCGTTTACGCTTAATTGTCGTAGCTGAAGCAAAAAAGCGCCTAAGGGCGCTTTTTTTGTGGCTGATTTTCACGCGACAGATTTTCATCTGATGGAGCGGCGTGACTCATTTTATTGTGGCCTAATACTTATCATAGACAGGCAGAGTGTATCGACACTCCACCTGAATTTGAGTCTGACTTTGCTACTTGATATTGAAGTTGTAATAGATATCAAGAGATTGGCCTAAGGTACCTGAGACTGTTTCAAGATAAAGCTGCGAGAGCAGGTAATATCTGACTGTCATCTCATAGCCAGGGTTAAACACGCCCACCCCGTATTTCACCATCAAGTTCTCGCCGATAAAGCCACTGATCGCCACACGGCCCTCATCGTTGGTGTCGAGTTGTACGTTAGAGAAACCAAACTCTTCAATCAATCCGGTCGCGGTATTACCTATGTTGTTAATTGCGCCGCCGCCCACCTGCGAGCTTAAACCTAAGGCTGCGCCCATCATCAATGAGTTATTTTGCTCATTGTTGGCACTGTTAAAACCACTGCCTTTAATAATGTAAGACAAGATCTCGGCCTGCTCTTTGGCGGGATTAGAGAACAGGGTCACCACAGGGCGGGCGGGAGTGCCAGTGACGCGCACACCCGCAACTAAGTCTTCACTCTTAATCTCGCGTATTGCCTCAATATTCAGGTTAGGCACTGACGTTGGCCCCACAAACTGCACTTCACCAGTACGGATCCTCAGGGTTTGACCCATAAACCGGTAACTACCCTGATTAACTCTGATATTACCGAAGAGCAAAGGCGGACGGAACGCTTGCTGTTGCAGTTTTAAGGTTCCTTGTAGCCTACCTGTGAGGCCCATGCCATCAATCCTGAGTTCGTTGCCCACACTGATATTCAGATCGGCCACGATTGCATAGGGGCTGGTTTTAGGTTGCATGGCGGCAATGGAGTCGTCAAATACCACGTCATCAGATGTGGCGATACCGCCTTCCGCTAATGGCACAATTTTAATGTTGCCAGAAGGAACGGCTATTTTGCCCTTCACCGTTAATTGTTTACTGTTGAAGGTTAAATTGATGTCGGGTGAAACATCAAGGATAGCCAGTGGCGGCTGGATCACGGCGAGTTTGTCACCTTCAAGGGCTAATTCACCGCTAAATTGACCTTGGGGCCATTGTAGCTGACCAGTCACTCGACCCAAGCCATTGCCCATCATCCAGCGGCCCTTGAGCTCGGCTTGTTGACCCGCGAACGACATTGACAGGTCAATTTTGTCGATTAGTGTCGGGTTTGCCGTCAGGGCTAAGGAGCCCTCCGTTAAGGCCATGCTTCCCGACACTTCTGGCGCCTCTAGACTGCCCGCAAAGTTAAGCTGACTGGTCAGCAAGCCTTGTACCGTATTTAGCTGCGGGAAAAATTCTCCCAGTGGTTGTAAGTTGATTTGCTTGATATTGGCAAAACCTGAGAGCGTGCGGTCTGGGGTGACATTGACGTTGATCTCACTCTGCCAACTGGCCACGCCTTCAGATTCAAAATTTAATACCGTTGCAAGCCGTTTAGCATCTAAGGTCGCTAGCAATGACAGATGTTGGTAATTAATGGTGACTTCACGATTCTTATCCCGCTTGAGCATGATACTGCCAGGGGCAAAATCAAAGTTCACATCGGCAGTGGGTTTACGACCCGCAGCCCAAGCCAAATTGGCTAACAATGAGGCAGGACCATCCCAGCGCATATTCGTTGGCAATATCGGTACGAGTAATTGCCCTGGATTACCCGAATAGCTCACCTGCGCGCTGCCTTTTTTGCCGATTGTCGTCTCGCTGTTTAGGCAGATGCGGCTGTTCGGGTTCATGAGGCAAAACGGCGTGATGCTGCCCTGATTCTTGTTTTGATCCCAAGCGAGATTAATGGCGTTATCGAGCTGCCATAGGCCAACGGGGGTGTTGAGATTTAGACGTTCGACATCGAGCCGTAGTCGCGATTTTTTCACATCGTATTGGCTACTCACTGTGGTATCGAGACCGAGATCGCCCGTGGCATTCAGGGTCAGCTTTTGAGCGTCAATCGTGCCTTTCGCCTCAAGCGTCACTGTATCTACATTCTGATCCGCAATCTGTAAGGCTTTTGATTTCAGCGAGATAGCAAATTCATGTTGATCTAGCGGCTTGTAATAGGCCTTTAAGTTGGATTCTCGCAACTTAATATTCTGATAAAACAGTTCAGCGAGTTGGGCGGTGAGTTCAACTTGAGGGTGCTTCTCATCCCCTGTGACATTAATTTGCGCCTGCAATTGGCCGCTGGCCTTAGGCAACCAAAGACCGAAGTCGGGTACTTGCAGCTCACCCTGTAGATCCCAGTTGGCGTTGGCTTCGCCTTTGAGTGTCAGAGTCGAGCCCAGTACTTTGGCGTTCAGCCCCTTAGAACTGACATACAGGGAATCATTCACACTGATATCCCCTGTGATATCGAAGGGATAACCTTGCAGGGTGCCCGTGAGCTCAGTGTCGTTCAGGGAGACTTGCCAGCGAGGATCAGCAAATGAGCCTTGAGTGCGTAATTTTCCTGAAATCAAACTGTCCGGTAGACCGGTTGCTGTTTGCGTCGTATCCGTTTGTGGCAGTTGTACTTCCTCCAGTTTTACGTCATTGAGCCAGAGATTGGCGTACCAGCGAATGGCTTTTTGATAATCGAGTTCGCCCGTGAGCTTGACCTGACCAATCGCGCCCGTTGCATCAAGATTATTAATGGTTAACTTCGCATCTTGATGCTGAAGGCTAGTGTCTATGGCGAGTACTTTGTGGAACGGCGTAGTCAGCTGGCCTTTAAGGCTCGCCTCTTGACGATTGAGATCGCCTTGACTTTCCAGTGCCACATCGCTGACCGAGTATTCAGGGCTTTTTAGCGGCCACTGCAGCCGTGTCTGTTCAAGTTTCACCTTGTAGGGCAGGTTAGGATCGCGAAGCGTTATCTGCCCATCTAGCGTGAAGTCGGCATCGCCCTTGGCGACAGCGTTGACTTGTAGTTGCCCTAAGCTTTGGCTCAGCTTTACATCTAGTGCTTGGTGAGTCAGCTCAGGTAATTCGGCTAATTGGTTAAGGGTGAGGTTGGCTTCTAAATCGAGTGGATAATCTTTATCGAGCGTTAAGCTGCCTGTGATATCCGCGCTGCCATCGGTATGGCTGATGGCGAGATGATCTAAGGTCAATTGATATTCGCGGAAATGACCTTGCAGCTCGGCATGGCTAAAGACATCTTTACGATCGCCGATTTGCAGCGTGGTGTTATCAAGCGTGAGGGCATTGACCGTCACAGGAAAAGGCATAAACACTTGTGGTAAGTGCGCTAGAGCCCATTCAGCACTACTGTCTTTTGCTGGCGAGTTGGCCGATGGGTCAGGCGTTGCATTGGCTGTTGTGCTGGCCGCTGTGTCGGGTGTCGTACTCGCGGCTATGTCGGCGTTAGAAGCCGTCGTTGTCGCTGCTTGGTTCGTTTGTGCGGCATCGGTTGCTGTGGGGATCAGCACAAACAATCCTTCACTGGAAAGCTGCTTAACCGACAAGCCTTCGGCAAGCCACTTTGCCTCTGCGTTAAGGCGATTAGCCGTAAATTGCATCTCATCCACTTGGATATTCACAGCTTTGAGTTCCGCAGAATCTAACTCAATATCAAAGGGTAATTGCAGCTCGCTGGGCTCTTCATCGAGCGGCGCTATCGGGGTTTCGTTTGTGTCGGCAGACAGGGCTAAGGTATCAATAGTCACATCGACTTTGGCCGCAGATAAGCCATTAACACATAAACGTTTTTGTAGTAAACAGGCGGGTTGCCACAGTAAATGCAGATCCTCAAGTTGTACCTTGATGCCAGTCATAGACCAAGACGCATGGGACAGGGCTAAGTCTTTATTAATGGAGCCTGAGGTGTAAGTCAGATCAAGATCGGGCACAAACTGATCGGCTAAGCCTACTGTGATGCGCGAACCAAACTCAGTGCCGAGTAATAGGGCGATTAACACTAAAAGCCCTAATGGCACATAGATGATAATCCGAGTCCAGAGTTTAAACTGTCGCCACAGTTTTTGGATGAATGATACCGATTGGGTGACAGAGGTCGCAATGGCTTCAGTGACTTCCGTGATGGGGCTGTCTACGGCGTCTTGTTCGGATGGCTTATTATGCTCTGGGGGCTGGCTCATAGATCTGTCCCCATGGTCAGGTGAATTCGCCATGATCTTTCAATAGTATCGGTTTCTTTCAATCCAACCCCTAAATCCAGTTTGATTGGGCCAATGGGGGAAATCCAATGGATACCGCCACCGACTGAGACAACAGGTTCAAATTGATTATTATCGAAGGCGTTACCCGCATCGATAAAGGTACCGACCCGCCAAGTGGGGGTCACATAATATTGATATTCTAAACTGCCGACCATTAAATAGCGGCCACCTATGACCTCGCGATTGGTTTTGCCATCATCGGCGACATAATCTAAATAGGGGCCCAATTCTTGATAACCATAACCCCGTACACTCTGATCGCCGCCGGCAAAATAGCGCAGCGAAGGCGGGATAGAGGCCAGATCATTTTCGTTGGCTAAGTTGGCGGCTAAATCGATACGTGCGACAATTCTGTGGTTGTCGAAGAAGGTATCAATCCATTTAAATTTTGCCTGTAGGCGCGCCAAACGGGTTTCTGAGCCTAAATAGGGATCGGCATAATCTAGGCTGTAAATCTGTCTAAAACCGGATTTAGGATCGAGTGAATTATCACCGCGCGTTGTCCGCGAAAAGTTAATCCCAGCCAAATAAAACGACGGCATATAATCGACATCAGACTGGGTATATTCTTCGCGAATAGCCTCAAGCGAATAACTCATTAGCCATTGGTTTTCGAGTCTTTGTTGGCGTAATAGCCCAAGAAGATATTTAGTCGATTCAAGCTGACCAGTGTTACTAAAATCGCGATTCTCGGCGTCATACACTTGGGTCACACCGTATTTGTCCCGTAGCAAACCGACGCGGATTTTTAATTGATCATCTAAGGGATGCGTCAAGGGGATAGTATAAGTGGTTAATAATTTTGGTCTATCCGGTGACCATTCGAGGCTGGTCTCCTGTGAGTGACCGTATTTATTGATTTGTGGCGTCCGCCAAGTCACGCGCACTCTTGGGTCGAAAGCTTGATCCGTCTTGCCAATATCACCACCAAAACCGAGCTCAATGGCGTGGCTTGCCTTAGGTGTTAATTCCACCAGCACCGGAATATGACTCTCTTCGACACCGTCGATTTGCGGGATCACTTTAATATTGGCGAAATAGCCCGTATCTAATAACTGGCGATTCAGCGCGCCCACACGGCGAGTCGAGTAGGAAGCGCCTTCTTTAAAGGGGATAAGTTTTTCTAAAATTTCAGGTTCTAAAGTATGGCCTTCGAAGCTGACTTGGCCAAATTTATAACGTTTGCCAGAGTCAAAATGCAAACTTATCTGCGCGGTATTGATGTCGCGGTTAACTTTGATCTGTGATTCCGTAAATTCGCCATCGAAGTAACCTCGTGCCAGAGCTAAGGTGACCAGCTGCGATTTTACGTCGCTATACACACCGTGGTTTAGCACATCGCCAGGCTTAAGGTTGACCTTTGCCAGCCATTGATCGAAGGCGCGATCATCAAGCATTTCGCCACTGAAGTTAATATCGACCCACTGGACTATAGTTGGCTCGCCTGCAGTGATCACCAGTTTTAGTTCCCACGGTCCCTTGTCATGTTCCGTCAGTTTTTCTTCCACTTCGCCATGATAGTAACCCATGGATTCTAAGGCTGTGCAGACATTGTCATCGACATTAAATAGAAAGGCACGGCGCTGCACCTCGGATTCGGGTAAGGTGCCTAAGTGCGCAACTATGTTACGTTGCAGAGCTTCATTCACGCCTGTGACAGATAGTTTAATAAATTCATCTGCCGCCGCAGCGACGGATGTGACTGAAATCAGACTCAGAAATAAGCAAAAACGAAAGTAATGTGAGGTGATTTGCAAAAATGGCTGCACTTTATAGTCCCTGTGATGTGGCATCATTGTCGCCAGAATAAAACCAACAGGCAAGGAGATGATTGAAATTACACGATGAAATGGTTACAAAGGACGCTACTTTTTAAGGGGATGTAAAGAATGAAAACAAAATTAGCCACCTTTAGTTTAATTATCTCGGGTCTACTTTTTATGTCACACAACACCTTTGCCAATGACAAACCGTTCGCCATTGCGATCCATGGCGGCGCTGGCACGATTTCTAAGGCTAATCTCACTCCTGAACAACGCCAAGCCTACAAAGATAAGTTAAAGGAAGCGATTGATAAAGGCTCAAAAGTGTTAGAAGAGGGCGGTGACAGCTTAGTCGCGGTGCAAACAGCCATTAATATTCTCGAAAATAGCCCACTGTTCAATGCTGGCATAGGCGCGGTGTACACCTATGACGGCGGGCATGAGTTAGATGCGTCCATTATGGATGGCAAAACCATGAATGCCGGCGCAGTTGCTGGAGTGCGCCATATCGCCAATCCCATTGATCTCGCTTTAGCTGTAATGAATAAGTCTGAGCATGTGATGCTCTCGGGCGCGGGTGCAGAAGAATTTGCCCTGACTCAAGGCTTTAGCTTAGTGCCAAACAGTCATTTTGATACTGACGAGCGTTATCAGCAATTACTCGATGCACGGCAAAAACTGCAAGCTGCGGCTAAATCAGAGCAAGTCGCGAGTGTTGAGATGAAAGATCTCGATTACAAATTTGGTACCGTAGGCGCCGTCGCCTTAGACAAAAATGGCAACTTAGCTGCTGGTACCTCAACCGGCGGCATGACGGCAAAACGCTTTGGCCGCATTGGTGATTCCCCTGTGATAGGTGCCGGTACTTATGCTGAAAACGGGGTGTGCGCCGTATCGGCAACCGGACACGGTGAGTTCTTTATTCGTTACCAAGTGGCGGGGGACATTTGTGCCAAAGTGAAATACCAGCAGAAATCCATTATTCAAGCCGCCGATGAAGTGATCAATCAACGTCTTATCACCGCAGGTGGTTCGGGCGGTGTGATTGCCGTCGATCAGCGCGGTAATATCGCCACGCCATTTAACACTGAAGGCATGTACCGCGCTACCCGTAGCAATGGTGAACCCGCCCAAGTGCTGATTTGGCAAGACCAATAACTTGAATTGTAAAAGCAGTTGGTTCGAGACGGACATTGCTTACAAGATTGCTTACAAGATTGTCTAGAAACATCACTTATAAACCTTAAAAAGCGAGTGCTGCGAAAGTGGTACTCGCTTTTTGCTAGCGGTTTTTTGCTTTAAGAGTGAGTAAGAAGCTGATAAGTTTGGGCTATTACGAATAGTTAATGGTATGTGGGGTGTCGCCCGTTGTTTGATTTCATTAGCGGTACAATAGTCATACGCAAAGCCGCACTTAACTCACCGTCAAAGCTGCAGTTTGTGTCCCGCGAACTCATCGCGTTTGCATGAGGTTGCACTCAGCGTAAAGGATATTTACATGATTTCTACCGTGTTAACCGACCGCGTCAGGGTTTTCCTCAATCGGTTTAGCCATCGACTTTGGGTGAAACCACTGCTTGTTTGCTTATTATCGATTGCAGTCGCCTTTGCCGCAAAATTGGCTGATGGTACTGAGCTTGTTGAGATTGCACCTAAGGTGTCATCGGCCTCCATCGAGGCGCTGTTATCCGTCATGGCTTCCAGCATGCTGGTTATCGCCACTTTTTCCGTGGGTTCTATGGTCTCGGCCTATGCTTCGGCGGCTAACACGGCAACACCACGTTCATTTATTTTAGTTGTCGCCGATGATGCCTCTCAAAATGCGCTATCGACCTTTGTTGGGGCATTTATCTTCAGTATTGTGGCACTCACTGCGGTTAAAAATGATTACTTTCAAACGGCGGGTCTGTTTATCCTCTTCCTGCTGACCACGTTTATTTTTGGCATGGTGATCTTTACCTTTGTACGTTGGGTTGATCGCATTGCCCGTCTTGGCCGCATGGCAACCACAATTGAGAAAGTTGAAAAGGCGGCGGCCGATGCTCTGACACGGCGACGCAATACCCCACATCTTGGCGGCGTTTCTGTACGTCCCCAAGCGCGTGGACGAGCCGTGTACGCGGCTAACGTCGGTTATGTTCAGTACATTAATATTGCCGCGATGCAGCGCTGGGCAGAGAAAAACGAGTTACGAGTCGTGATTGCAGCCTTGCCGGGCACGTTCGCCACGCCCAATCGACCATTGGCATACATTAGCGCCGATGGTGCGGAGCAGACTGAGATTGATTGCACCTGTGTTGCCGAGTCATTCCAGATTGGTGATACCCGTCTTTTTGACGACGATCCGAGATTTGGTCTAGTGGTACTGTCGGAAATCGCTGGCCGCGCCTTATCACCTGCGGTCAATGACCCAGGTACGGCCATTTGCATCATAGGCACACTGGTACGGCTGTTTACACTATGGGGTGAACCCGCGGCAGTTGATGATAAACCCTCGCCAGAGTGCGATCGCATTGAAGTCCCTCACGTTTGTGTGCAGGACATGTTTGATGATGCGTTTACCGCGATAGCCAGAGACGGCGCGGGAGTGGTGGAAGTCGCTGTACGGCTACAAAAAGCGCTTGAATCGTTAGCATCCAGCGATAACGGGGACATACGCGCGGCCGCTGAGTACCACGGGCGGCTGGCACTTAAGCGTTCACAAAAGGTGCTTGATATTGAAGAGGACTTGCAAGCCGTACAAGACGCCGCCAAGTTTGCCGAGTCAGCAGCTTCGTCTAACACTTAACGAGACATTTATTATCTCCTCGTGCTGTGTATCCGTTTGTTGTTTCTTTCTATTCTGTCAGCACTTTTTGACATTCGGTTTACACACTAGATAAGCGCAATCGATATAAATCGCACATCCTTGCCGATATTTTGACTAGACTTCAAACGTAGGGTTAATTCGAGGGGAAGACTATGGACTTAATTAAGATTCGTGACCATATGGATCGTCAGCCCGTGTTACTGCGCGCGAATATGTCGCTGGCGACCGCGGTCGAAAAGCTGTTAGATAATAATAAAATGGGTGCTGCAGTGGTTGATGATGCGGGCGATTTGGTGGGCTTTTTATCCCAGCAGGATTGTCTAGCTGTGATGATCAAGAGTAGCTATCACTGCGATATGACATCTGTGGTGAAGGACTGTATGCGCACTGAAGTGCTGTTTGTCGGGCCTGATGACAGTATTTTACAACTCGCCGAACAAATGCTCGGGCCTAAACCTAAGGTTTATCCTGTGGTTGAACACGGTAAAGTGATAGGCACGATAAATCGTACTAATGTGCTCAAAGCGATGAATATCTATATGCAGCAATGTTATCTGTCACCGGTTTAATTTGAGCCGCAGTGGACATAATCTGACAGCCTTTATCCTGAGTGCAGAGTAAATTAGCAATACCATTGCGCCACTTTCCTTGCTAGGATCGCCGTTTTTGATGCTAGCAATGGAATTTGGATTTGAACTCAGACAAACATCCGCTATCGAACGCCTTTCTTAATCTTTGTTATCAGGCTGATGCGTCTAGGATTCGTCGTCGTTTATTTAAGCTCAATAAAGAAGCCGACTCAGATAAAAAGACCCAAGTCTTAGCCCAGCTGAGTGAGCAAGCGCAGGCGGCGTTTGAGAAGGTTGAGCAGCGCCGTAACGCTCGCCCTAAAATCCAATATCCTGAAAACCTTCCCGTTTCTTTGATGCGCGATGACATTGCGCGCGCGATTGCGGGCAATCAAGTGGTGATCATTGCCGGTGAAACGGGCTCAGGTAAAACCACGCAGCTCCCCAAAATTTGTTTAGAACTCGGCTTAGGTTGCCGTGGCATGATAGGCCACACCCAGCCAAGACGATTGGCTGCCCGCAGCGTGGCGAGCCGAGTTGCTGAAGAATTACAAAGTCCGCTCGGTGAAGTGGTCGGCTTTAAAGTGCGGTTTGCTGATGCGCTTAAGAGTGACTCTTATATTAAGTTGATGACCGACGGTATTTTACTGGCGGAATTGACCTCAGATCGCAATCTCGATCAATACGACACCATCATCATAGATGAGGCCCACGAGCGCAGCCTCAACATTGATTTTATTCTGGGCTACCTTAAACAAATTCTTAAAAGACGCCCCGATCTTAAAGTCATTATCACGTCGGCGACCATAGACGTTGAGCGTTTTTCTAAGCATTTCAACAATGCGCCGATTATCGAAGTGTCGGGCCGTACCTTTCCGGTCGAAACCCGTTATCGTCCATTGGTGCAAGATAGTGATGCCGATTTAGATCAAATTGAAGGCATTTTTGCCGCCGTCGATGAGCTGGTGGCCGAAGGGCTGGGCGACATTCTGATCTTTATGAACGGCGAGCGAGAAATTCGCGATACGGCCGAGCAATTGAGTCGGCGTAATTACCGCGATACCGAAATTTTGCCGCTGTACGCACGTTTATCCTATGGCGAGCAGTCCAAAGTCTTCAGTAGTCACAGAGGTCGGCGGATTGTACTCGCGACGAACGTTGCGGAAACTTCGCTGACTGTGCCGGGCATTCGCTACGTTATCGACCCAGGTACAGCGCGTATCAGCCGTTATAGTTATCGCACTAAGGTGCAACGTTTACCGATAGAACCTATCTCGCAGGCGAGCGCCAATCAGCGCCAAGGCCGTTGTGGTCGTGTGGGATCGGGTATTTGTATTCGTTTGTACGATGAGGCGGATTTTAATAATCGTCCGGCGTTTACCGATCCTGAAATTTTGCGCACTAACTTGGCATCGGTCATTTTGCAGATGCTCGCCATCGGTTTAGGTGATATTGCTGGCTTCCCGTTTATCGAGCCACCTGATCCACGCCATATCCGCGATGGTTTCTTGCTGCTCGAAGAATTACAAGCGGTTGAGAGCAAACACGGCAAGCTCGTATTGACGCCACTTGGGCGTAATCTGGCGCAAATTCCTGTGGATCCGCGTTTGGCGCGTATGGTGGTCGAAAGTCAGCAGTTAGGTTGTTTGAACGAAGTGCTGGTAATTGCTGCGGGATTATCGATTCAAGATCCCCGCGAGCGTCCGATGGAGAAGAAGCAAGCCAGTGATGAAGCCCATCGTCGTTTTGCCGATCCCAGTTCCGATTTCGTTAGTTGGATTAACCTGTGGCAGCACTTAAAAGATCAACAAAAAGAGTTATCTGCTAGTCAGTTCCGTAAAAAGTGCCGCGATGAGTATTTGGCCTATTTGCGCGTTCGCGAGTGGCAGGATTTATACGCCCAGCTTAAACAAGCCGTGCACGATTTAAAATGGCGCTTAAACGATACGCCCCCAAGTTACGATACCTTGCACCGTGCGCTGTTGTCGGGCTTGTTGAGCCATGTTGGTTTTAAAGATAACAATAACGAGTATTTAGGTGCGCGTAATCGTAAATTCTTTGTGTTTCCCGGTTCGCCATTGGCCAAAAAAGGCCCAAAGTGGATTATGGCCGCTGAGCTTACCGAAACTTCGCGCTTATTCGCCCGCTGCTGCGCCAAAATTGAACCCGAATGGCTAGAGCCCTTAGCGGCGCATTTGATTAAGAAAAGCTATGTAGAGCCCCATTTTGAGGCAAAACCTGGCAGCGTTATCGCCCTTGAGAATCAAGTGCTCTATGGCCTGACGGTTGTACACCGTCGCAAAGTGCAATACGGCCCCATCGATCCCGTTGAAGCGCGTGAGATTTTTATCCGCAGCGCCTTGGCAGAAGGGCAGTTGCAAACCCAAGAAGCATTTTTTGTCGCTAACCAAAAGCTGCTCGAAGACATTGAATCCCTCGAGCATAAATCCCGTCGCCGCGATATTTTGGTGGACGAGCAAGTGTTGGTGGATTTTTACGAGCCGCGGATCCCCGAGGGGATTTACAACGCCCAGCTGTTTTTCGGCTGGTGGAAAAAAGCCAGGCGCGAGCAACCGGATTTACTCGATTTCAGCAAAGCGCTGTTAATGCAGCGCAATGCCGACCATATTTCGACCTTGGATTTCCCCGATACATGGCACAAGGGCAATTTGCGCCTGCAGCTGAGTTATCACTTTGAACCCGCTGCGGCGGATGACGGCGTGTCGGTGCACATTCCGGTGGCGCTGCTTAATCAAATCGACGATAGCGATTTTGATTGGTTAGTGGCGGGGCTGAGGGAAGAAAAGTGCATCGCGCTGATCAAATCTTTGCCTAAGAGTTTACGACGTAACTTTGTGCCCGCGCCTGACTATGCCCGCGCTTGTGTACAGGCCATGGTGCCTTTTAGTGCCAGTTTGCTTGAAGCCATGTGCAAGCAATTGCTGCGCATGAGTGGCACGCGCATAACGCCGGAAGATTTTGATTTAACGCAGATCCCCGCGCATTTGCAGATGAACTTTAAAATCGAAGACGATAAAAACAACTTAGTCGCCGAAGGTCGGGTGCTCGATACCTTAAAAGCCGAGTTGCAGGGCGTGGTGGCGAAGGCCATTCGTCAGGTGGCGGATAAAGGCATAGAGCAAGAAGCGTTAACTGAGTGGTCCTTTGGTGATTTGCCGCAGCAATATCAGCAGCAAAAAGGCAATTACCAAGTACGGGCGTTTCCGGCGCTGATCGATAAAAAAGACAGTGTTGCGATCAAATTATTTGATGATGAATTTGAAGCCTTAGATGCTCATCGCCAAGGTCTGCGACGCTTGTTGCTGTTAAACATTCCATCACCGGTAAAACATTTGCAGCAAGCTTTGCCGAATAAGGCGAAATTGGCGATGTATTTCAATCCCTTTGGTCAAGTACAAATCTTGATTGATGACATTATTGCCGCCGCTGTGCAGCAATTATTGGATGAAAAAGCCCTCGATGTGCGTAATCAAGCCCAATTTGAGCAGGCAAAGGACTGGGTTCGCCAAGAGCTCAACCCGACCGCCGAGCAAATTGCCCTGAAGGTTGAGCAGATTTTGACCTTATACCAGAGCATTAAAAAACGTCTCAAGGGTAAAATCAGCTTAGATATCGCTTTTGCTATGAGTGATATTCAAAGCCAATTAGACAAATTAGTGTTTAAAGGGTTTGTTGAATCCTGCGGTTGGAATCGTTTAGCCGATGTGGCGCGTTACTTAAAAGCGATTGAAATCCGTGTCGAGAAGTTGCCCGTCGATCCAACTCGCGACCGTTTGCATATGCAGAGTATTAACAAGGTGCAGGAAGCATTGAATGCACAATTGGCGAAAGTGCCACGATCTATGCCGACACCGCCCGCGTTAATTGAAGCGCGCTGGATGATTGAAGAGTATCGCGTCTCCTGTTTTGCGCAGGTGTTAGGCACGGCTTATCCGATATCGGAAAAACGCATTTTGAATCATATCCAACAGGTCTAATGGTTTGATTTAAGTGTTCAGTTGAATACCTTGGTTGGTTTAAAGGGCTGAGTACACTAATGCGAGCCATCATCGAGCAGACAAGCGTGTAAAAATACCTTCGCGAAAAACCGAGTAGAACTAACCTTTTACTCGGTTTTTTATTTCCCTAAATTCCTGCTATTTGAACGATATACACGTCAGTGATGCGCCGCGAATTGCGCCATGCACTAAGCACCAGGCACTGTGCTTTAGCTTTAGCCTCATCTCCACTCCTGCCCACGTAATCTTGTTATCTTCTGCGGTAAAACACTCACCTCCGACATTACTCAGTTATTCATCGATAAAACTGCTGTGCGGCGCTTAGTCAGTCTTAGTGGCTATCTTGGCTTGATGCCAGTCATGCTTTTATAGCGATTTTCTTACTTTTTAGATCAAGTAGTTAACTCTCGTACTTTCAAACCTTCCTACCATCTACTCCTTTATGAATACCCAGTGTTTTTTGGCGACTTTTTCGGGATGTTCTCGCGGAAATTCTTCTATTTTAGCCACTTTCTAATCTTTAAACCTATTCAACTTACTAAGTTGTAATCTTCAAAAGCGTTTGAAAACTGAGATCTGACTAATACTCGCAGAAAATTGATGATCTGGATCAAGCATCATCCGCTTTACCAATTTGGAGGTATACATTTTGTTAACAACTAAAAGGTATGATCGCTTCGTGATCCAAAGATGCAATAGATATACATAAAACTTGCCGCGGACGCTTGTCCCAACGCGCAACGTGGCAGGAACACACCTCTTGGAGGATGCATGAGTGCTAGCACCGCAGAAGAAAAATCCCTAGAACTGAAAATCTTTATCTTTTTAACCGTGTTTCTCGCGCCGTTATTGTCTGTGCTGCTGGTCAGTGGCTTGGGCTTTGCAATTTGGTTTAGTCAGATTTTGACTGGACCACCGGGAGTGGGTTAATCGCTTTATTATCAGAATATTAAATAAAGAGTGGAATGTCGGATGAGCAAAGAACTCCATATCACCAGTTTAGTGGTGCAGGTCTTACCGCAGAAAATGGCAGACGTTAGACAAGAGATCATGGCCATTGAAAATGCCGAACTTTCCGTCAACAACGAAGTGAAGTTGGTCGTGGTCATCGAGAGCGAAACTCAGCGCGCCTTGATGGACAGCATAGAAGCGATCAATGCCATTCCGGGCGTGTTATCCGCCACTATGGTTTACCACCAGAGTGAAGTGCTCGAAGAGGGTGAAGAATGAATATGAACAGACGTGACTTTATTAAAGCCAATGCGGTGATTGCCGCTGCAGGCGCCGCTGGTTTAGCCTTACCCGCTGGCGCAAGCAACTTAATTACCAGCTCAGAACAAACCAAATTAGAGTGGAATAAAGCCCCTTGCCGTTTTTGCGGCACTGGCTGCTCTGTGATTGTCGCAACCCGCGATGGCAAAGTGGTCGCCACCCATGGCGATGCTAACAGTGAAGTGAACCGTGGTCTTAACTGTATTAAAGGCTATTTTCTGTCGAAGATCATGTACGGTAGCGATCGCTTAACCACGCCCATGCTGCGGATGACAGATGGTAAATACGACAAGCACGGTGAGTTTTCGCCAATTAGCTGGGACAGCGCCTTCGACATCATGGCGCAAAAGTGGAAAGAAACCATTAAAGCCAAAGGGCCAACGGCCGTGGGCATGTTTGGTTCGGGCCAATGGACTGTGTGGGAAGGTTACGCCGCCGTTAAGTTGATGAAGGCGGGCTTCGGTTCAAACAATATCGACCCTAATGCACGCCATTGTATGGCGTCTGCCGTGGTCGGATTTATGCGCACCTTCGGTATCGACGAGCCAATGGGCTGCTATGACGATATGGAAGCCGCCGATGCATTCGTGCTTTGGGGCTCGAACATGGCCGAGATGCACCCGATCCTGTGGAGCCGAGTAACAGACAGACGCTTGAGTGAACCCCATGTCAAAGTAGCTGTGTTATCGACTTTCCAGAATCGCTCCTTCGATCTGGCGGATATTCCGATAGTGTTCACGCCGCAAACGGATTTGGCCATGTTGAACTTTATTGCCAACTACATTATTCAAAACGATAAAGTGAACTGGGATTTCGTTAAAAAACACGTGAATTTCCGCCAAGGCACGACTGATATCGGTTACGGTTTACGTCCGACTCATCCCCTTGAGCAAAAAGCTAAAAATGTTAAAACCGCAGGGGATTCAACGGCAATTGATTTTGAAGCCTTCAAAGCCTTTGTTGCCGAATATACCGTCGAGAAAGTCAGTAAACTGTCTGGGGTGCCAGAAGATAAACTGATCGAATTGGCTAAGCTATATGCCGATCCGAATGTCAAAGTGACGTCATTCTGGACCATGGGATTTAACCAACATACCCGTGGTGTCTGGTGTAATAACCTGATTTACAACATCCATTTGTTAACAGGTAAGATTTCAACCCCAGGTAACAGCCCATTTTCGCTGACCGGTCAGCCATCGGCCTGTGGCACGGCACGTGAAGTCGGGACTTTCTCCCATCGTCTACCCGCCGACATGGTGGTGACCAATCCCGAGCACAGAAAACGCGCCGAAGAAACGTGGAAGATCCCGAGCGGTATCATTCCGCCCAAACCCGGTTATCACGCCGTTGAGCAAAACCGCCGCCTTAAAGACGGTGACTTGAACTGTTATTGGGTGCAAGTGAATAACAATATGCAGGCGGGTCCGAACATCAACGAAGAAGGGTTGCCGGGCTATCGTAATCCCGAAAACTTTATCGTAGTGTCCGATGCTTATCCCACCGTCACCACCCAAGCTGCCGATTTGATCTTGCCCACTGCAATGTGGGTCGAGAAAGAGGGCGCTTACGGTAATGCCGAGCGCCGTACTCAGTTCTGGCATCAAATGGTGCAAGCGCCGGGCGAATCGCATTCGGATCTGTGGCAGTTGATGGAATTTGCGAAACGTTTCACAACAGATGAAGTGTGGCCCAAGGATGTATTGGCGGCGAACCCTGAGTTCAAAGGCAAAACGCTTTTCGAAGTCCTGTATCAAAATGGCCATGTCGATAAGTTTCCTTTGGCGGATGCCGATCCTAAGTATCTGAACGATGAAGCGAAACATTTTGGCTTCTATGTGCAAAAAGGTCTGTTTGAAGAGTACGCCTCCTTTGGCCGTGGTCATGGTCATGACTTAGCGCCGTTTGATGCCTATCACGAGGCCCATGGTCTGCGTTGGCCTGTGGTCGATGGCAAGGAAACCAAGTGGCGCTTCCGTGAGGGGAGCGATCCTTATGTAACAGCGGGCACAGGCTTTGAGTTCTACGGTCATCCCGATGGCCGTGCGGTGATTTTTGCGCTGCCCTATGAGCCTGCCGCCGAGTCGCCAGACGAAGAATACGATATTTGGTTATCGACGGGCCGAGTGCTGGAACATTGGCACTCAGGTTCTATGACCCAACGTGTGCCTGAGCTTTATCGCGCCTTCCCCGATGCTGTGTGTTTTATGCATCCAGAAGATGCCAAGAAGCGTGGTCTGCGCCGTGGCGATGAAATTCGCGTGGTGTCACGTCGTGGTGAAATTAAGACCCGAGTTGAAACCCGTGGCCGTAACAAACCGCCAGTGGGCTTAGTGTTTGTGCCTTGGTTCGATGCTAGCCAGCTCATTAATAAAGTCACCTTAGATGCGACAGATCCCTTGTCAAAACAAACTGACTTTAAAAAATGTGCGGTGAAGATCGTCAAGGTTTAAGGAGAACACGATGAAAACTCTACAATTAGTTTCAGCGATCGGTTTACTGGCATTCGGTTCATTGATGATGACGGCAGTCTCTGCCGCCAGTATTCCCGACGAAAAAATAGCGACCCTGCGACAAGCGCCAATTGATGTGGAACCGACGCCGCCGGCGATGCAAAACGTGCGTAATACCGATGTGAAGGAAGTGCGCAGCTACCCCATGCAGCCGCCTGTGATCCCGCATAAGATCGACGGTTATCAGCTCGATCTCAAAGTGAACAAATGTATGGCCTGTCATGCCCGCAACCGCATTGGGGAATCCCAAGCGCCTATGGTCAGCGTCACGCATTTTATGGACAGGGATAATAACTTCTTAGCCACATTATCGCCGCGCCGATATTTCTGCACTCAGTGTCATGTGCCGCAGTTAGATGCCAAGCTACTGGTCGAAAATGACTTTGTGGACATGGAACATCTGATCAAAGCCAACACTGAGCAGAAAAAACACTAGGAGTTAGCATGTTAGATAAACTGAAAAAAATCTGGCAGGTACTCAATCGTCCGAGTGTGCATTACAGTTTAGGTTTTTTGACCTTAGGTGGCTTTGTGGCTGGAGTGATTTTTTGGGGCGGCTTTAACACGGCCCTCGAAGCGACCAACAAGGAAGCTTTCTGTATCAGTTGCCATGAAATGGAAAACAACGTCTATCAAGAGTTACAGACGACAATCCACTTCACTAACCGCAGCGGTGTGCGGGCAACGTGCCCAGATTGCCATGTGCCACATAACTGGACCGATAAAATCGCCCGTAAAATGCAGGCCTCTAAGGAAGTGTGGGGCAAGGTTTTCGGTACGATTAACACCCGAGACAAGTTTGAAAGTAAACGGCGTGAACTGGCTGAGCATGAGTGGGCGCGGTTAAAGGCCAATGACTCGCTCGAGTGCCGTAACTGCCATAACTTCACTTACATGGACTTTACCCGCCAATCACCCAGAGCGGCGCAGATGCATTCAACGTCACTGGCAAGCGGCGAAAAGACCTGTATCGATTGCCACAAGGGGATTGCTCACCATCTCCCCGATATGGCAGGTGTGAAGGGCTTTTAATCTTAAACAGAGTGTGACTTCGTGTGGCTTAGCGTGACTTAGTCTCGTGTTAGTTTTACTTGATGTTGCTTTTGCTTAGTGTTGCTTAAGGTTAGTTAGATATCTCCAGCCAAAGGCCAAGCATACCTGCTTGGCTTTTTTATTAATTGTAATGGCAGCATGGCATTGCGACTTCACTTGGTACTTGGCATGCTGAGTTAACGTTTAAGCGATTGATTTTGTTTATGAGTGCCTGACGGGGTTTTATTCAGTTCACTGCACAGGATACAATCGACAGAGAATCATTATTGGGTGATAGAGGTCAGTATGAAAAGGCCGCTATGGAAAATGCTATTACGCAGGAGGCGATGATGAATGAACAACTTGAAAAACTCTTAGAAGACATCGGTTTTATGAGCCCGAGCTTGCTTGAAATCGTGCAGGGCGTGCGCCAAACCGTTAACGCCACCGCCGCCGTATCCTCGCTCGATATCACTGAAACGGTGAAGTACGGTGGAATACTCTTTAGCACGAAGAGCGATTTTGGTGGGGTGTTCGCCTATAAACAGCATGTGTCATTGGAGTTTAGTTTGGGCGCAAACCTTAGCGATCCACACAAGGTACTCGAAGGCAGTGGCAAATTTCGCCGCCATATCAAGTTAACCTCAATCGATGAAATCGCAGCCAAACACGTGGCGGAATATATCACGCAGGCGCTGCATCAAGCGGATAAGTAACAAGTGGATTAGTATCAAGCGAATGAGTGGCTGTTTCGCCTTATGATGTTAGGTAATAGTGTTGGGTCGTGATGATAATTTATGCTGCTAACTCATGGTATTAGCTCAGAGTATTAGCTAAGTATGCTAGCAAATGCGCAGAAACAAAAAAGGAGCTGAATATTCAGCTCCTTTTCGTTTTGCTAAGGCGCAGTAGCGACGCCTTAGCTTATATTCCAATGTTGAGCTTGTTACTCCAAAAAGCCACAAACCCAAATAAAGGGATATTAGAAGTTCGCAGTGCGCGGTGCACGTGGGAACGGGATAACATCACGAATGTTGTTAACGCCAGTCACGTAAGACACTAAACGCTCAAACCCTAGACCAAAACCTGCGTGTGGCACTGTGCCATAACGGCGCATATCACGGTACCACCAGTAATCTTCTTGGTTTAGATCCATTTCAGCTAAACGCATATCCAGCACGTCTAAACGCTCTTCACGTTGAGAACCGCCGATGATTTCACCGATACCTGGGGCTAACACGTCCATCGCGGCAACGGTTTTACCGTCATCGTTTAAACGCATGTAGAAGGCCTTGATATCTTTTGGATAGTTCTTCACGACCACAGGGGCTTTGAAGTGCTCTTCGGCTAAGTAACGCTCGTGCTCAGAAGATAAGTCGATACCCCAAGACACAGGGAACTCGAAGGTTCTGCCACAGTTTTGCAGAATTTCAACCGCATCTGTGTAATCCACTTGAGCAAAATCGCTTGAAACGAAAGATTGCAGACGGTCAATCACTGTCTTATCAACGTGCTGGGCGAAGAAAGTTAAATCGTCCATACGCTCAGTCAATACGGCATTGAATGCGTATTTCAACATAGCTTCGGCAAGGCCAGCGATGTCGTTTAAGTTAGCGAAGGCCATTTCAGGCTCAACCATCCAGAATTCCGCTAAGTGGCGGCTAGTGTTTGAGTTTTCAGCACGGAAAGTCGGGCCAAAGGTATACACTTTTGACAGTGCACAGGCGTAGGTTTCAGCGTTCAACTGGCCAGATACGGTTAGGAAAGCTTCTTTACCGAAGAAATCTTTATCGTAATCGACTTTTCCTGCATCAGTACGTGGCAGGTTTTCCATATCTAAGGTCGATACGCGGAACATTTCACCGGCACCTTCACAGTCAGAGGCGGTGATAAGTGGGGTCGATACCCAAATAAAGCCTTCTTCGTGGTAGAAGCGGTGAATCGCTTGGGATAAACAGTTACGCACGCGGGCAACAGCACCAATAATGTTAGTGCGTGGGCGTAAGTGCGCTAATTCGCGTAAATGTTCAATTGAGTGACGTTTAGCGGCCATTGGGTAAGTGTCTGGATCATCAACCCAGCCTGCGACTTCAATATCAGTCACTTGCAGCTCAAATGCTTGACCTGCGCCTGGAGATTCCACCACGTCGCCTGTCATCACAACAGAACAACCCGCAGTCAGCTTTAACACTTCGTTGTCGTAATTATCTAAGCTATTGGGCACGACACCTTGGATAGGATTAAAGCAAGAGCCGTCATAAACAGCTAAAAAAGAGATGCCGGCTTTAGAGTCACGACGGGTTCTGACCCAGCCACGAACTGTGACTTTAGAACCGACGGCGTGCTCACCTTTAAATACAGATGCGACAGATGCGATGCTCATTGTTGCTTAATTCTCCAACGAAACGTTTTATATGAAAATTTTGGAGGTTTATATTACCTTGCTGGTGGCTTTTCTCAAGCTGAAAAAGGTATCCTGAGGTTAATAATATCGATATTGGGCGATATAGTGAGTTAAATGGCTGGAGGCAGTATGAGTAAAGTCAGAATATTTCAAATTATCCTCGCGGCCTTATCCATTTTAGGCTGGGCGTTGGCCGTCTATGCGCTATTAGTGTTCGGTGATGCGAGGCCTGACCGCGAAGTCGGCGATTATTTAAGCCGTGGCGCGACATTTAGAGTCCATTGGGATCCACACGAAACCCAGTTATTACAGTATTTGATTTGGACCTGTGGCGGCATTAGTTTGGTCAGTTTAGCGTTTAACTATTATGTCGCCCACCATAGCCGCATGGGTTATTGGTTTAACATTCCCATGTTGCTGTTAACGTCGATTGTCGCCGGTTTGTATATACACTTGGTGGTTTAAGCTATCTATTATTTGGCTAATTTAACCGTTTGGCTTTTTAACGGTTTAGCGGTGCCAAATGAAGTCAGAGAATATCGGCAGGAATGCTTAACTGGCGGCATAAATGGTCGATAATGGCGGCGGTCGCGCCCCAGATAAAGCGTTGTTGGTAGGGAATAAAATGCACGCTGTAGTAGCGCCCTTGGCGTAAAAAGCGTTTTTGGTGGCGATTGCTCGGCTCAATAAAAAAGCTTAATGGCACAGTAAAGCAATCGGCTACCTCACCGGGATCGAGTTTCCAATCAAATGCCTGCTTGATAATGCCGACCACGGGCGTGATTTCAAATCCGGTAAAGGTATTGTGGGCCGGAAATGTGCCCACCACATCGACGTTATACCGCGATAATCCTATTTCCTCTTCTGCTTCCCTTAATGCTGCTGCAATTGCATCGACATCGTAGGGCTCAATTTTACCGCCGGGGAAACTGATCTGCCCTGGATGGGCGCGAAGGTGCATCGGTCTTTGGGTTAAAATTAGATTCAGTTCACCGTTGATATCCTGCAGCGGGATCAACACCGCAGCTTTGCGCAGTCCAAGGTGTGGGAAGGCCGCCGGATCTTGCAGCGCTAAAGGGTGCAGATTAAATCTGAGTCTAAATTCCGCTTGATCCATCGACGTTCTCGTTACTGTTTAGTATGAAAGCTTACGGCTTTTGCGGCTCTGCGCCAAGTAAAGGCAAAATCCGGCTGATCTTATCAAAGGTTTCTTGGTACTCGGCATTCACTTCTGAATCTGCCACTATGCCGCCGCCCGCCCAGCAATAGAGTTTGCCCTGCTCAGCCACAATAGTGCGAATGGTGATACTGGTATCCATTTGGCCATCTTGGCTGATATAACCCATAGAGCCACAGTACAGACTGCGCCGTGAAGGTTCGAGCTCTTCAATAATTTCCATGGCGCGAATTTTTGGTGCGCCGGTAATTGAGCCGCCGGGGAACGCCGCGCGCAGCAAATCGCTGGCGCTGTACTTAGCATCAAGCTTAGCCGTCACTGTACTGACAAGGTGATGCACCGCAGGAAAGCTTTCAATCTCAAACAGATGAGGTACACGTACCGAGCCTGCCGCCGCTACTTTGCCGATATCATTACGCAGCAAATCGACAATCATGACGTTTTCGGCGCGATCCTTTGGCGAGCTGGCAAGGGTGCTCGCGGCTTTGGCGTCGAGCACGGGATCCGCGTGGCGCGGCAGCGTGCCTTTGATGGGTTTAGTCTGAATATCATCACCGCGAAGTTGAATAAAGCGCTCGGGTGAAATTGATAAAATTGCGTTATGTGGCAGACGCATAAAGGCCGAGAAGGGCGCTTTATTGGCATTACGTAGTTGGCAATAGGCCGACCATTCATCGCCTTGATAGCCAGCTTCAAATCTTTTGGTTAAATTTATTTGATAGCAATCGCCGCTGTGCAAATAGGCTTGTACCGCCTCAAATTTGGCCGTGTATTGGGCTTTATCGATTTGTGCTGCCCATGGGCTTGTGAGCATGAATTCGGCGGTATTTGGCTTGTGCGCCATTTTCGCTTGAATTTTATTCACTTCAATGTCGAGTGCTGCTTCGCCTAAATAGTGCAATAAATGCCAACACTGGGCTTGGTAATCATAAACTAACGCCCAGTCGTAAAAGCCGATGTTCATCTCCGGCAGTTGAATATCTTGCTGAGCGCTTGTCGGCAGGGATTCGATGCGACGGCCTAAGTCGTAACTAAAGCTGCCCATTGCGCCGCCACTGAAGGGCAGATTGCAATCAAAAGATTTTGAATACCAATGATTTAATAAAGTGTTGAGCAGGTCGAAGGGATCACGGTTTGGGTCCATCGCCTCGGGTAAGCTCAAGTTCGTATCGATGAGCTTTATATCGCTACGCTCGCCCTGAGTCACTAATGTTGCGATGGGATTGGCGCAAATGATGTCGAATCTGGCATCCTGATGCGGCGCGTTCGCCGAATCTAACAGGATTGCCCACGGGTCATTGGCAAAGTGTTCGAACAGTGCTGCGGTGCTTAATGTCCAGTCAAGTTGGCGTGATGCAAGCTGTTTTGACGCCCTAATTGCCATCGATTAACCCTATTCAAAATGTGATGTAGCCCAAAAAGATGGGAAAGAGTATCATATTGGCCCAGAAAGAATTAAACAAAAATAAGTTAGGCCGCAAAGGCTGCTGGAGCGCTCCTACTATGTCATCTAACCATGAAATGTCTGTCAATTCTGTGATTAAGCAAGCCGACTTTATTGAAAGTGTGGCGGATGCTTTGCAATACATCTCTTATTACCACCCGAAGGATTTTGTGGATGCCATGAGCCAAGCTTATGAGCGTGAACAAAGTGCTGCGGCGAAGGATGCCATTGCCCAGATATTAATTAACTCGCGTATGTCGGCCGAAGGCAAGCGTCCTCTGTGTCAAGACACTGGGATTGTCACCACCTTCGTTAAAGTGGGTATGGGTGTCCAATGGGACAAAACCGATATGACAATTCAGGAAATGGTCGACGAAGGTGTTCGTCGTGCCTATACCAATCCTGATAACCCTCTGCGTGCATCAATCGTGTCAGATCCTGCGGGCAGCCGTAAAAATACCAAAGATAACACCCCATCTGTGGTGCATATCGACATGGTGCCAGGCAACCATATCGAAGTGGCGATTGCGGCTAAAGGCGGCGGCAGTGAAAACAAAGCTAAGATGGTGATGTTAAACCCATCTGATGATATCGCCGCTTGGGTAGAAAAAACGTTACCGACCATGGGCGCGGGCTGGTGTCCGCCGGGTATGCTAGGTATAGGTATTGGCGGCACGGCAGAAAAAGCCGCCGTATTAGCCAAAGAAGCGCTGATGGAAAGTGTGGATATCCATGAGTTGATGGCCCGTGGCGCGCAAACAACCGAAGAAAAGCTGCGTTTAGACATTTTTGAGCGCGCGAACAACTTAGGCATAGGTGCCCAAGGTCTTGGCGGTTTAACCACAGTGTTAGACGTTAAAATCAAATCGGCGCCCACCCACGCGGCTTCAAAGCCTGTGGTGATGATCCCTAACTGTGCAGCGACTCGCCACGTACATTTCCATTTAGATGGCTCAGGTCCAGCTGAATTGACGCCACCATCATTGTCAGATTGGCCAGAAATCACCCGTGAAGTGGGTGATGATGTGCGCCGTGTTAACTTAGATACTGTGACTCAAGCGGATATCGAGCAGTGGCAGAGCGGTGAAACTATTCTGCTGAGCGGTAAAATGCTCACAGGTCGTGATGCGGCCCATAAGCGCATTCAAAGCCTAATCGAAAGTGGTGAAGGTCTGCCAGAAGGCGTGGACTTTACGGGTAAGTTTATTTACTACGTTGGCCCAGTTGATCCAGTCGGTGCTGAAGTTGTCGGTCCTGCGGGCCCAACCACAGCAACTCGTATGGATAAATTCACTGACCTAATGTTAGAAAAAACAGGCTTGATGGGCATGATAGGTAAAGCTGAGCGCGGCCCTGCGACAGTTGAATCAATCAAAAAACACAAAGCGGTATATCTGATGGCCGTTGGCGGCGCTGCGTATTTAGTGTCAAAAGCGATTAAACATTCTCGCGTCGTGGCCTTTGCCGATTTAGGCATGGAAGCGATTTACGAGTTTGACGTGCAAGATATGCCAGTGACTGTGGCTGTGGATTCAAATGGCGTGAACGCCCATGAAACTGGCCCAGCAATTTGGAAAGTGAATATCGCCAACGCGAAAGCCTAAGTGGGAGTGAAGCGAAGGCGTTAGCGGATTGAACTTGATGGCTTTTAAGCAAAGCCGTTTAAATTTGCGCTCTGATATCGGTTGCTTCGGTAATCTGATATCAGTTCCTTACACAAATCATTGCGCCACTGACATTTTGTCACAAAAAAATACGCTCAGGTTCGCCATTTGGCTTGCCTGAGCGTTTTTGTTTCGATAGTGTGGCAAGCTTATCTTCAAAAGATACGATCTCAGATCGTTTTTAACATTCGTGTTTGCAGCAATGATGATTATTGAATATTTGCAAGCCTCGAACCTGTTCAACAAAAAGACGGACATAACAATGAAAATAGCTCCTCTCCTATTGGCGCTCGGCGCCGCAGGGTTGGCGTTATCAGCCCAAGCGGCCGATCCAACGCCTTTTACTGTGCAACAACTCATTAAACTCAATAAGATGCATTCTGCGACTGTGTCCCACGATGGCACTAAATTAGTTTATGGTCTTAAAACGGTAAACGATAAGGGAGAGGGCAGTTCTGATCTGTATCTATTGGATCTGACTGACACTAAAGCGAAACCGTTACAACTGACCTCTGCTGCGGGCACTGAGCATGATGTGAGTTTCGCCACTGACGACAAGTCGATTTATTTCCTTGCCAGTCGTAGCGGTTCAAGCCAGCTATTCCAACTGTCATTAACGGGCGGTGAAGCGGTTCAAGTTTCTGATTTACCTTTGGATATTGATGGTTACAAACTATCAAACGACGGTAAGCAAGTTGTACTCAGCATGCGCGTATTCCCAGAGTGTAAGGATTTAGCCTGCTCAAAGGATAAATTTACCGCTGAATCTGAGCGTAAATCGACGGGGCGCGAATACAAGCAGTTAATGGTTCGCCATTGGGATACGTGGGAAGATCATGCCCGTAGCCACTTATTTGTTGGCGCAGTCAACGGTGAGAAACTGACTAAAGTGGTTGATGTCACCCAAGGGTTAGACACTGAAACACCGCCAAAACCATTCTCGGGTATGGAAGAAGTGACTTTCACCCCAGACGGTAAGTTTGTGGTTTATAGCGCTAAAGCGCCGAGCAAAGATCAAGCTTGGACCACTAACTATGATTTGTGGCAAGTGCCAGTCACGGGCGGCGGCGCAACTAACTTAACTAAAGACAATCTCGCATGGGATGCACAGCCAACGTTTTCGAGCGATGGCCGTTACATGGCCTATTTAGCGATGAAGAAACCGGGTTTTGAAGCGGATCGTTACGGCATCATGCTGCGTGATACCACCACAGGCCAAACTAAAGAAGTGGCGCCATTGTGGGATCGTAGCCCAAGTTCACTGATGTTTGCCCCTGACAATCGTACCTTGTATGTCACGGCGCAAGACATAGGCCAAGTGTCTATTTTCCAAGTGAATACCCAATTTGGCGATGTGCGTTCTATCTACAGCGATGGCACGAACAGCTTAATTGCGGTCACTAACGATGAACTGATTTTCGACAGCAAAACCTTAGTTGAACCGGGCGATCTCTACAGCATCACCACTGATGGTCAAGGCCTTAAGCGTCTGACCGAAGTGAATAAAGACAAGCTAGCCGAGATCAAGTTCGGTAAGTTTGAACAGTTCAGCTTCAAGGGTTGGAATAACGAAGACGTCTACGGTTACTGGATCAAACCGGCTAATTTCCAAGAAGGTAAAAAATACCCGATTGCCTACTTAGTGCATGGTGGACCGCAGGGTTCATTTGGTAATGCCTTCAGCGGTCGTTGGAACGCGCAGTTATGGGCGGGGGCCGGTTATGGCGTTGTTATGGTGGATTTCCACGGCTCTACCGGTTACGGCCAAGCCTTTACGGATTCTATCAGCCAAGATTGGGGCGGTAAGCCATTAGAAGATCTGCAAAAAGGCCTAGCGGCAGTGAGCCAACAACAAAAATGGCTCGATCCGCAAAACGCCTGTGCACTCGGTGGTTCTTACGGCGGCTACATGATGAACTGGATCCAAGGTAACTGGAACGATGGTTTCAAGTGTCTTGTTGATCACGCAGGTCTGTTCGATATGCGTTCTATGTACCATGTGACCGAAGAATTATGGTTCCCTGAGTATGAATTTGGCGGTACTTACTCAGATAACAAAGCCTTATATGAGAAGTTTAACCCAGTGAATTATGTTGAAAACTGGAAAACGCCCATGTTGGTGATCCACGGCGAGAAAGACTTCCGGGTTCCTTATGATCAAGGTTTAGCTGCATTTAGCTTTATGCAGCGTAAAGGGATTCCATCTGAGTTGTTGATTTTCCCAGATGAAAACCACTGGATCTTAAAACCTGAAAACCTAGAGCAATGGTACGCCAATGTATTCCGTTGGATGGACCGCTGGACTAAGCAGTAACTGCCAGCACAATAACAGACTGTTGAATGACAGACTGTTTAATAACAAACAGTGAATGACAGTGTAATGAAAGACGTAAGGCTCGCCCTGATAGGGTTATCATCGGCGAGTCGTTTGATGTGATTAACTATTAAAGTGTTTTACGCGAAGCGTCTTTTGTTCAAGCGTCTTAAAAAGCCAGGACTCTGTTCTGGCTTTTTATTGCGTCATGTAATGGATTTATTTTTAATCAAGGAGTTAAGATGAATATTCGAGCCGCAACCTTAGCTGATATCCCTGAAATAAGCGAATTGCTCACTCAGTTAACCCAAGACTTTATTGCCCCAACTTGCACTGCAGAGGGCGCTACAATTTTAGTTAATGCCATGTCGATTGAAGCGATTGGTAGCTACTTTGCTATGGGTTATCAGTATCATGTCGCCATAACGGACTCGGGCCAACTTGCAGGTGTAGTGGGGATGAAGGCGAATAGTCACTTATATCATCTTTTTGTTGCCTCCCATGCGCAGGGACAAGGCGTAGCGCGAATGTTATGGGAACATGCAAAAACTCAATGTTTAGCCCAAGGCAATCCGGGCGTATTTACCGTGAACTCGGCATTGAATGCACAAGCTGTGTACTTAGGTTTTGGCTTTGAGCCATTAGGAGCAGAGCGAGAGCGGGGCGGGATCCGCGATATTCCCATGCAGTTGACGCTTTAGGCTGGCAGCACTCATTCATCCAAACACTAGTACTCTCAATTGAGCTAATAGAACAAAAAATAGAGGAATTATGGCAAATTTAACCTTTTATCCCATCGGCACCGCGGGTGAAAAATGGGGCGAGTCTGAAAAAGCCGCATGGCTGACGAGCACCCAAATCAAGCGTTCATATCAAGACGATGTCGTGACGCCACTCAAGGCAATGGAAGCAAAGCTATCTTTGCTTGGGCTTGGCATTGTGCAATATGGCGCCTTATCGATTAATGCCGATCGTTATCCATTATTTGCGGTGAAGAGCCAGCAGTTTGATCCACAAAAGCCAACCGTGCTGGTGACTGGCGGCGTGCATGGCTACGAGACCAGCGGTGTGCATGGCGCATTGGCCTTTTTAACTAACGAAGTGGCGAATTACGTGCAACAGGTGAACTTAGTAGTTGCCGTATGCGTGAGTCCTTGGGGTTACGAGACGATTAATCGCTGGAATCCAAAGGCTATCGATCCAAACCGTTCATTCTATGCCAACAGCCCTGCAGAAGAATCGGCGGCCTTGATGGCTTTAGTTGCTTCCGTTACTTCAGTTGAGCAAGGTTTTGATCTGCATGTGGATTTGCATGAAACCACAGATTCAGATGAGTTAGAGTTTCGTCCAGCGCTGTGCGCCCGTGATGGCATTGAATATGACAAAGGCACTATCCCTGATGGTTTTTATGCTGTGGGCGATACCGAACATTCAATGGATGCTTTCCAAAAAGCCATTATCGATGGCGTGAGCAAAGTGACCCATATTGCCCCTGCCGACGAGAAAGGCGAGATCATTGGCTCGACAGTGGTGCAACACGGAGTGATTAACTATCCGCTTAAGTCATTAGGGCTTTGCAGCGGTGTCACGGGTTGTATCTATAACACAACGACAGAAGTGTACCCAGATAGCCCAACGGCTACGCCTGCCGAATGTAATCTGGCGCAGGTTGCGGCCATCACCAGCGCCATCGATTATGTACTGGCGCAGCGTTAGTCGTAGTTTGTTGTAATGCTCTGCTAAGTGGTGATTAGCTTAGTGATCGTAAGTTGAGTGATGCCCAGTTGAGTTAGCGGCTAGTGAAGTGATTTTACGTGCGATCGATTAATGCATCGATTCCTTAATTAGATCATTCACTGAACATCACGCAGTAAAAAGCCCTCATTCGAGGGCTTTTTCATTTATGTCGCGCTTCGCACGCGCTTAGCATCGTTAGGCGATTGCCTAGTTGTTATCGCTATAGTCACGGCCATAATAGCTATCGAGGAACAGTTGTTTCAGCTCGTTAATCAAGGGGTAACGTGGATTGGCACCGGTACATTGATCATCGAACGCATCTTCGGCTAATTCATCTAACTTGGCGAGGAAGTCGGCTTCGTTGACGCCGGCTTCTTGGATAGAAGCAGGAATGCCAATCGTCGTCTTGAGGTGTGTGATTTTCTCAAGCAATTTTTCGACTTTTTCTTCATCCGTTTTTCCGCCTAGTTTCAAGTGATCTGCGATGGCAGCATAACGGCACAGGGCTTTTGGCCTGTCGTATTGGCTAAAGGCCGCTTGCTTAGTGGGCAGATCCGTTGCGTTAAAGCGTATTACGTTATTGATCAGCAGCGCATTGGCTAAACCGTGGGCGAGATGGAACTCTGCGCCCAGTTTGTGCGCCATTGAGTGGCAAATCCCGAGGAAAGCGTTAGCAAAGGCGATACCTGCGATGGTGGCGCCATTGTGGACTTTTTCACGGGCGACAGGTGACTGTGAGCCCAAGTTGTACGCATCGGGTAAATATTTGCACAGTAAGTCGAGGGCTTGCAGTGCTTGGCCGTCGCTATATTCGTTTGCCATCACGCTGACATAGGCTTCAAGAGCATGGGTCACCGCATCTATGCCACCAAAGGCGGTCAGAGATTTAGGCATGTCCATCACTAGATTAGGATCAACAATCGCCATGTTGGGCGTGAGTTGATAATCGGCAATCGGGTATTTTTTACCGGTAATTTCGTCTGTCACTACCGCAAAAGGCGTGACTTCTGAGCCTGTGCCTGAAGTGGTTGGAATTGCCACCATCATGGCCTTGGTGCCCATTTTAGGGAATTTGTAGATACGTTTACGAATGTCCATAAAGCGCAGCGCCAAATCGGCAAAATCCACATCGGGATGCTCGTACATCACCCAAATAATTTTGGCCGCATCCATTGGTGAGCCGCCGCCGAGCGCAATTATCACATCGGGTTTAAAGCTTTGGGCAACCTTAGCGCCTTGACGGACTATTGCTAAAGTGGGATCGGCTTCAACATCGTAAAAGATTTCAGTTTCAAGGCCTTGGGCCTTTAAAATCCGCATGGTTTCGTCGCAATAACCGTGGTTAAACAAAAATCTGTCGGTGATGATCAGCGCGCGTTTTTTATCGCTCAGTTCTTCTAGTGCAATTGGTAAACTGCCGCGGCGGAAATAGATAGATGCAGGAAGCTTGTGCCACAACATGTTTTCGGCCCTCTTAGCGACGGTTTTTTTGTTGATCAGATGGCTCGGGCCAACGTTTTCTGAAATCGAGTTGCCACCCCAAGAACCACAGCCTAACGTCAGCGAAGGCGCTAGTTTGAAGTTGTACAGATCGCCAATGCCGCCCTGTGAGGCTGGGGTGTTGATCAAGATACGCGCCGTTTTCATTCTAAAACCAAAGGCATGCACACGTTCGGTTTGGGTATCTTGGTCGGTATAAAGCCCTGATGTGTGACCAATGCCGCCAAGTGCGACTAAAGCTTCAGCTTTATCCATGGCATCGTTAAAGTCGATGGCGCGGTACATGCCAAGCAGTGGTGATAGTTTTTCATGGGCGAAGGCTTCGCTGTCGCAAATGTCGGTGACTTCACCAATCAGAACCTTAGTCCAGTGCGGCACTTCAAAGCCCGCCATTTGCGCGATACTGGCGGCGCTTTGGCCAACGATATCGGCATTCAAACCGCCATTTTTTAAAATGACGTGCTGCATCGCCGCGGTTTCATCCTTCGATAGCATGTAGCCGCCGTGAGAGATAAAGCGCTCTTTTACTTGCTCATAAATACTGTCAACCACAATCACAGCTTGTTCTGACGCACAAACGACGCCGTTATCGAAGGTTTTCGACATGAGAATCGAACTGACTGCGCGTTTGATGTCGGCGGTTTCATCGATAACAATAGGCGTGTTACCCGCACCTACGCCAATCGCGGGTTTACCGGAAGAGTAGGCGGCTTTCACCATGCCAGGGCCACCAGTTGCGAGGATCAAGTTAACCTTAGGGTGAGTCATCAATTGATTCGACAGTGCGACACTGGGCTCATCAATCCAGCCAATAATGTCTTTAGGTGCACCCGCAGCTATGGCAGCATCGAGCACTAATTTTGCTGCGGTTGTGGTTGAAACTTTGGCCCTTGGGTGGGGCGAGAAGATAATTGCGTTACGGGTTTTAAGGCTGATTAAGGCCTTAAATATCGCGGTCGATGTGGGGTTCGTGGTCGGTACTATGCCACAAATGATACCCACAGGTTCGGCAATGGTGATAGTGCCGAAGGTGACGTCTTCAGATAAAATTCCGCAGGTTTTTTCATCTTTATATTTGTTATAAATGTACTCAGAGGCAAAGTGGTTTTTGATCACTTTGTCTTCAACGACACCCATGCGGGTTTCTGCGGCGGCCATTTTCGCCAGCGAGATACGCGCATCGGCAGCGGCAAGGGCCGCTGCGCGGAAAATGTTATCGACTTGCGCTTGGCTGAATGTCGCATATTCGGCTTGTGCTTTCGCTACACGCTCGACCATGAGATCCAGTTCTTGTGCATTGGTCACTGTCATGATTAATACTCCTAAAAAGATTTAGTGAATCAAGGCATTCACTAAATCTTCTTTATGGTAGAAAATTACACCTAAAGCCGCGTTGAAAGTGTGACACCACCGACAATATCGGGCTTTTATGTAATAAAACTACACTTAGGGTAACTTGTTTGTTTAAAATTGCGTTGAAAATGCATCTGCTTCGATAACTAAATATTATTCGAAGTTGTGATTTAACCTCAAAAATCTCATTTTTCAGTCAATAGCGCTTGAGATACTATACTTGCCCTCAAGCAAATTTTGATGAAGACGGCGTGACACGCACATAAGGATAGCAACTTGGAGTTAACTCTTTACGTTAAATTTTTTCTTGGCCTAGTTGCCATCATCAACCCAGTCGGGTTGTTGCCTGTGTTTGTGAGCTTAACCAGCCATCAAACTGAAGCTGAGCGGAATCACACGGGTAAAGTGGCCAACTTTGCGGTTGTGGTGATCCTCTTAGTCACTATTGTGGCGGGTCAGCACATTCTGAATATGTTCAGCATTTCGTTATCAGCCTTTAGGATCGCGGGTGGTAGTCTGATCGCCATTATTGCTATGTCGATGTTGCAAGGTAAGTTAGGCGAAGTGAAGCGTAACCAAGAGGAAGACCGCGAATCCTCGGCGATGGAATCGGTGGCGGTTGTGCCTTTGGCTTTGCCACTGATGGCGGGACCTGGTGCTATCAGTTCGGTGATTGTCTTTGCCGCTGAGCATAATTCTTTGTCGAACATCATTGCGATGTTCATTACTGTGATTGTGTTTGGTTTAGTGAGTTTTGGCCTGTTTAGAATGGCATCCATCATCTATAAGATTTTGGGTAAGACGGGGATTAACGTCATTACTCGTCTTATGGGGCTGTTGATGCTATCCATAGGTATTGAAGTGATTGCGGCTGGTGTAAAGGGATTATTCCCGCAGCTCTTTAGCTAGAGTCGTATTACCCCGCAGGATTAAGTTTTTCTTCTTTTGATGAAACGCATTGGATTTTATCCCGTGCGTTTTTTGTTTTTATCAGTTACTCGTTTGATGTTTATCCCGCGGTTCACCTTACCCGAAAAGCCAAATCTAACGCTATTGATGAGACATGAGGTAAATCCTCGTTTATCAGAGGATTAACCTGAGTTTTCCCATAAGCCTTAGTCGTTATATGGTTAATCATATGCTATACCTAGTGTTTGGTTATTTGGTCTAACACTAAATTTAAAAGGATATTTCTATGAAATGGCAATGGATTGGTAATCTCAGTCTAAAACAAAAATTATTAATGGTTGTCTTACCTCCCTTATTAGCCTGTTTCCTCTGCGGTACATTATACCTCATTGAAAAATATGAATATAAGCAAGATTTAACCTTAGTGGTGCAACTGAGTGAGTTGGCTGTAACAAACAGTAACTTAGTACACGAGTTACAAAAAGAGCGCGGAATGAGTGCAGGATTTATCGGCTCAGCAGGAAAAGCCTTCGCCGGCAAAATACCAAGCCAAAGACAGTTAACGGATACGCAGCTTAGCCTCTATCAGCAATTTATCACTCAAAATCAGCTGCCAGCGATATTTGCTCCTAAACTTAAGGAACTTAATTCGCAGTTAGGGCGATTAAATTCAATTCGCTCACAGGTGGACAATTTAACTATCAGCGTCGCCGATGAAGTCGCCTATTACACTGAGTTAAACAAATTGTTACTGGCGATAGTCGATGAAACCGCTAAAACTGGCGCTAACCAAGAAATCGCCATTAAAGCCGCAGCCTTTAGTGCCTTTTTGCAATTAAAGGAAAGAGCAGGAATAGAAAGGGCGGTGTTAAGTTCAACATTCGGCCAAGCCGGATTTAAGCCAAAGGTTTACGCTAAATTTATTACCTTAGTGTCGGAGCAAAATACCTATCAAGAGCGGTTCTTAGCGCTAGCAGACTCAGATTTGTTAGTGGCATTTAACCGTTTGCAGAGTTCTGCTGCAATGCACGATGTTGAGTTGTTACGCCAGCTTGCATTTGAACAAGACAATCAAAAAATCCAACAACAAAGTCCCGAAGACTGGTTCAGTAAATCAACCGCACGGATTGAGTTATTACGTGGATTTGAACAGCAAGTCTCGGCAGATTTACTCAATACCACCCATGAAAGATTATCCTTAGCAAATGAGAAAATGTTCTTAGTGCTCGCGACCTTAATCTCAGTGTTAGCGATTGTGTTGATATTGAGTTTATCTGTGATCCGTTATTTGCACGATAGCGTGCATCACTTGTATTCGACCATCACGCAAGCCCGCAAACATTACGATTTAAGCGTGCGTTTGACTCAAACAAGCTCGGACGAGTTTGGTGAACTTGCCATCGCTTTTAACGATATGATGAGTGATTTTGAAAAGGTGATCTTGCATGTGCGTTCCAGCGGCGCAAAACTGCAACAAGCCGTGGCGCAAATGGATGTTTGTACCCACGCCATGGAGCAAGATGTGATGGCGGGGCACAGCGAGGCAGAGCAAGTGGCTTCGGCGATGACTGAAATGAGTGCGACAGTGGCCGAGATTGCCAGCAATGCCGTGCAGGCATCCGAAGCGTCCTCCGCCGCCAATATAGAGGCTAAAGAAGGTAACCTCGAAGTCGGCCGAACCAGTAAAGCGATCAAAGCCTTAGCCGATGATATCAGTGGAGCCTCTAAAGCCATCAACGACTTAGACCGTGAAATTCATGGCATAGTGGTTGTGCTTGAGGTGATCAGCAGTATTGCAGAGCAAACCAATCTACTCGCACTCAATGCCGCGATTGAAGCCGCGCGAGCAGGGGAAATGGGCCGCGGCTTTGCCGTTGTTGCCGATGAAGTCCGCAGTTTGGCACAGCGCTCACAAACCTCGACCTCTGATATTAAAAACATGACAGATAGATTGAAGGCAGGGGCGAGCATTGCGGTAAAAGCCATGGACAGAGGCTTGGCGCAGGCGAATAACAGTGTTAATGAGGCCGAGCAAGCGGGCGTTGAACTGAAACGGATTGTGGAGCAAGTCGACATTATTGACCGCATGAACGAGCAAATTGCTACTGCAACCCACGAGCAATCGGCCGTATCGGAAGACGTAAACCGTAATGCATTGAAGATCAGTGAGATTTACCTCAATACCCAAAGGATCTCCGATGAGCTTAGGGAACTGACCAAAGCCCTGACGTTTGACGCGAATTTAATGTCAAAAGAAGTACACAAATTTACCGTCAATTAATTGTATAAAACGGTGAAAAGATTCAGGAAATGACTGCGGTTTGTTTAGCAATTGCGCAACCGCCTGAAACTGAGTCTTTTTTACTTGACCCCCCTTAGGCTTTTGCGTACAGTACCGCTCCGTTAACGATGAAAGCCTCTCGGCAAGGCTATATAAAATCGCTAGCGATTCTTGAACGTGAAAGATTAACCACGCTAACATAAATCGACATATGGTGAGGTGTCCGAGTGGCCGAAGGAGCACGCCTGGAAAGTGTGTATACGGTAACGTATCGAGGGTTCGACTCCCTCTCTCACCGCCAAATTCAAGTTTAAAGACGTCCTATGACGTCTTTTTTCTTATCTGTGATTTAATAAAATCAATGACTTATAGTCCTAACTCATCCTTTAGCGTCCTACTGCATCCACCTTCTATAGTAATGCTTTAAGTAATGCTTCATAATTTAACTAAATTGAAGCATTACTTTTTATGCTGTTTTCACTAGATTTTCGTATTGTTTTTACTGGTTTTTACAATCAGTTTTAATCTATTAACATAATGAATTTAAATGAAATTATTGCCATAAGTAATGCTTGGTTTTTATTGCTTTTAAAATGGTTTCTAAAAGCATTACTTTGGGAGTTGAATCATTACTTCGGAGGCGATATGGCAAGGAATACTAATAAGCTAACAGCAAAAACAGTTGTGAATGCTAAACCTAAAGATAAGCCATACAGACTATCTGATGGTGGTGGGCTTTATCTTTATGTGCGTAGTGCTGCAGCAGTTAGTTGGGAGTTTCGCTACATTCGTCCATCCACCAGCAAACCAACCTATTTCGGGTTAGGCTCTTACCCTGATGTTTCATTAGCTGAAGCAAGAGAGAGGGCACTAATTGCCCGTAAACAAGTGGCCGATGCTATTGATCCGCAACTACTTAAAGTTGAGAACAAGTTAAAAGCTTCCACTGAGAACGCACAGACACTTAAGCATATTGCTCAGATGTGGATGGATGCCAAGCAAGGAAGCATTAAAGCTAAAACTATTGAAGGAAATTGGCGCAAACTAGAACTTTATGCCTTCCCTAAATTAGGTGGTATAGCTGTGAGCAAGCTCACCGCGCCAATGGCAATTGCTGCACTTAAACCATTGGAGCAGAAAGGCCGACTTGAGACGGTTAAGCGTACTGCACAGCTTTTAAACGAAATCATGAGCTATTCAGTCAATTCCGGTCTTATTCATTCAAATCCGCTCTCAGGTATTCGTGAGGTGTTTAGAAAGAGCAAGGTTGAACACATGAAGGCACTAAAGCCCCATGAACTAACTGAGCTGCTTCAAACTGTCGCGACTGCCAACTTGCAATTAACAACCCGCTGTCTAATCGAGTGGCAACTTCACACCATGGCTAGACCTAATGAGGCGGCTGGAACTCGCTGGGATGAGATTGATTTGGAAGCTAAGCTTTGGGTTATCCCTGAAACCCGAATGAAGATGAAGCGTGAGCATGTTATTCCACTCACTGAGCATATGATTGCGATACTTGAAGTAATTAAGCCCATTAGCGGACATCGTGAGTTTGTATTCCCTTCATCAAAAGATCCTAAAAAGCATACTGACTCTGAAACCATAAACAAGGCTCTAGGGCGTATGGGCTTCAAAGGGCGAACCACTGCTCACGGTTTAAGGTCGTTGGCGAGTACCACATTGAACGAACAAGGTTTTGATGCTGATGTGATTGAGGCCGCGTTAGCTCACGTCGATAAAAATCAGATACGCAGTGCTTACAATCGCACTACCTATTTAGAACGACGTATGAAACTGATGGATTGGTGGAGTAATCACATTGCTTCTGCTGCTATTGGTTCATTGTCAGTAACGGGCTTTAGAAATCTGAGGGTAGTGTAGAGAGGATTTTACTTGAAAAATTAATTTTCAGAACGTTGCTACTATAGCTGCTTTGACAAATCAGGTACGCGATACGGTGCCAATGCAAATGGAGCAAGCATATTAGAGCAGCGGTAATCATGTATTCTGATCCTCGTGACTCTATCGACACTCGCATCATGTAGTATTGGTGAGTGTATGTATTCTAAACTGACGAGCACTATATATCTGTCACCGATCGAGTCTAGCGAAATACATATGCTGGCTACTCTCGAATTGTTCTATATCGGAGTAAAGGCACATCTAGTGTATTTGTCCAATTAGTAGCAACGTGGGGCTGAAACGAGCGAACAAATTCAGAATCTGGGAAGATTGTCGGTTGTTCAAAGCTGATTAATTTGTAACTGCAACAATCCAGTTTAGTTCTTTAGGGAAGACGCTCCACATCCTCCTAATGCGCTACACGCAATATCCGATTCCCCTGCCACAGTGACATCTTTGCTCTAGTAGAGCAGACCACTTTAAACTGTTTGATTTATCCTATTCTTCTAGTGCAACACTTACCTTAATGACTGTTCTTGAAGGCGTTAACTCCCGCTATAGGCGCAATGCTTTGTTTATGTCTGGACATAGTATTGAGCATAAGTTGGTCATGCGAAGGGAGTTACTGATGCCGCAATACGCCACAACCTGGAACTGTGCTCCGGAGGCTAAGTGCTAATCGGAGGAAAAATATCGTTACCATTTGACATGCTATTTCTGCTACTAATAGCAGAAATAGCATGTCAAATGGGGAAATGGGATCTATGGGATCTACAGGAAGAGTGGTTCAGCTATCGTCAGTCAATTTGAATACAAGTACATCCTCAGTTATAGAATTCTTAAAGGAGAATGATAGGCCGATATTTTTCAGAGTACCTGAGAATAGGAATACATGGGTTATCAAACGTGCCGGCCATAACCTAAAGGATTATTTTATGAACGTTGTAAAAACTCTTGAAGGAGGGTATCCAACTCATCATAGAGATATGACATCAACGGTTAAAAATGATAGTAATAAAATCATCGATGCCAAACTCGTCAATGAGGCCTGTTATGGTTGTCTTGAAGCAAGCAAACTCCCCATTCTGCTTACGCAAAAATGTTTAGTAATCGATAAACTAAGTGTAGTTATGACATTTGATACCAATGGTAGATTGAAATTAGCTGAAGAAATTCGTCTCCAACCTACGTCTAGGATCAAGCCGAATAGCGATGATTCAATGCTCAGTTCTTCAGCCTTGAAATCCGACTCTTGTGGTGAAATATTTTTTACTGATAAAGCCGTTGATTCTTGGGCTAAAGATAACAGTACGCTAAATGACTTGGTTGGGATTGATGTCAGCCTTGAGTCAATTGCCGTCTACGAGTCAGATATTGTAACTTTTTTACATAGTGATCTGAATTCTATTCCTGATGATAGTCCTTACTTCATCCCCCATGAATTACGTAATCTATCAAACCTTGATCAACTAGCCGTGTTTGGTTTTTTTCAGTTTGAAACGTTAAGCAAAAGCAGGATAAGGCCAAGTGGATTATCACAAAAACTGCAGTGTCAGCTTAATTTAAAACCGACTATGGCGGAATCGGCCGCATTTTTTATTAAACCAAAGCCGCGTGGTAACAAGGGTTCACATGAAACAGTTACACCTAATGACAAATTCCCCGATTGCCAATTTCCATTTTTAGTTGAAGCACTTCGACGTTCTCAAAAGCTTGGCATTGGTCTTGCGAATAAAGTTAATTCAGATGCAACTGATTTTTTACTAAACTGCGGATTCGGCACCGAAAACATTAAGTATGGAGAGAAAATGGTTAGGTGTTCGACTAAAATAAATAAGAGGACCTAAAAGGTTAACTTTTTCAATAGCTTAATTTAATGGGGAGGTGTCGATTGTCCCTTAGCCTCCTTTTTATATCCATTCATAGTTTTAAACTTGCCTGAAATCAACCAACTCACTCAACAATCGATGAGAGGCAATTATGACTGGTAATCAGCCTAGCTATTCAATTATTAGACTTGTCACTGTTATTCAGTTAACCGGACTATCACGCTCAACCATTTACGACAAACAAAATCCGAGATCTCCGCGATACGATCCTACATTTCCTAAAAAAGTGTCACTTGGAGCTAGGGCTGTTGGTTGGTATTTTGGCGAAATAGAAACATGGCTTAAATTCATAAGAATTAATTCATAGATTGTAATAAAGGAGACTTTGTATGAAACGTATTTGCCCTCGGATGAGAAATTTAGAATTTGATGCACCAACTAATCAATGTGGTTTTAACGCTACATTTCCTATATCTAATGGTGTTTGTCCTGAAATAGGAGAGAATACTCTTTTAGGTCAAACCATAAAGGAAGCAAGTTTAATTACTCAAGCGGCAGGTGGAATCATTATCAGTACAGCATTATCTGCTATTGCCACTGCCTTACAGAAGCATATTAATGTTGAGCTACCGACAGGGAAAATCTGTCCAGTATCTCTTAATTTATTAACCTGTGCAGATTCTGGTGAACGAAAGTCTACAGTTGAAAATGAATTTATTAAAGGAATTAAAAGTTACCAAAAAAAACATCTGCAGTCTTATCTCGAAAAATTAAGGGAATATGAGATTTTGTTAGGAGTTCATGAGGTCAAATCGAAGTTGCTTAAAAACAAATTACAATTAGCTGCCGCAGAGGAAGTCAGTGATCTATTACAAGTATTGATTGAACACGAGAGGCGGAAACCGGAAAGACCAAAAGCACCTAAAATGATTTATGAAGATAGTAGTACAGAGGCGCTTATGTTCGGACTAAAGACCGACTCGCCATATGCTTATCTTGGATCAAGTGAGGGCGGAGTGTTAATCAATAGTGCATTAATGTCAAACACGCCAGTAATTAATGCTATTTGGAGTGGTGATGATGTCAACGTGGCAAGAAAAACTACATATTCCTATACGCTATCAGGTGTTAGGCTGACTACACATATAATGATCCAACCTGCTACATTGAAACGATTCATGGACAAGTCACAGGATGTAGTAAGGGACAATGGCTATCTATCTCGCTTTTTAGTGTGTTTCCCATCGCCTGTTAGCGGTTATCGGAAAATCAATGGGATAAGGTATGAGAAAGAATTTACAACGAAATTTAATCGAAGAATAGAAGAATTACTCGAAAGGGAAGTAAATGAATCGTTAATTTTCATTTTTTGTGATGAAGCAAAAGATTTATGGATAAATATTTATAATGATATTGAAAGAAAAATGCAGCCAGCTGGCATTTACGAAAACGCCAAAGATCACGCTTCAAAATTGGCAGAAAATATTGCAAGAGTTGCAGCACTGATCCACTATTTTGAGTATTCCTTTGACTCTAAAATTTCAGTGGAATCATTAAATGTAGCAGTTCAGTTGGTAAGTTATTATTCATTTTACTTTTTGACTTACTTTTGCCCTCCGCCTCTAGATGAGGTTTTAGCTAAAAATCTAGAATCTTGGTTCCATTCATTAAAAGGAAATGGTTTTAGATATGTTAAAAAGAATAAAATATTACAATATGGACCTAAGTGTATAAGAAAAAGTCAGTATTTAAATGATGCGTTGAACAATCTTTGTTCGAAAGACTTAATTGCAATTCATGATTATAAAAATACAGTCGTCGTTGATTTAAGTCCACTATTAGCTTATGACCAAATGAGCTTCGTACGTGATATAGGGTTGGGTTTTAATCGGAGTTCTCTATTCTAGTTTAAATGCTTCTGTATATAACGTCAGAGTTGATTTTTTAATTTTACTTGGTAGTAATTCCAGGTTTTTAAAATAAATAAATTAAATTCACTTTGTATTTGCGATGCTTTTATTTCTTCGTTACTCATCTGCTGCCTAGGGTTTAAGTAATATAATGATTTATTTGTGTGTGAATTGTTGTGGATTCAACTTTGACTCTAATTGTAAGTGGTCATTGATTTTGTGTTTTAAATTTAACTTTTAATATTGACGGAGTCTGGATATGTCTCATTATATCAATAGAAATTTAACCGTAGTGCATACTAATGAGTTTCAAGGATTGCCAGTCCTTGTATTTAGAAATGGTATCTATGTGGAATATTTGCAAAACAATTTTAAAATTATCAATCAGACACTAGCTATGTACGCAAAGGTTTTTGCTGTGAGAATTGATTTGAGGTTCCCTGACGATGATAACATCGATGAAAACCGTAGTGTTACACGATTTATAGGATCATTAAAGGCACAGATCAAAGCAGATTACATTGGAAAGTGTAATAATTCAGATGGATTTGTTCATCAAAGTGAACTGCTCTATATCTGGGTGCAGGAGACTGGAATATATAATAGATCACACTATCACCTTTGTTTGTTCTTTAATGGTAACGCCTATAGAAGCCTAGGTGCGTTTGAACTTGGTAGACCCAACATGTATAACCGGATCGTTAAAGCTTGGGCGAGTGCACTGGCGTTGGATGTTGTGCCTGCACAAGGTTTAGTTCACTTTCCAAAGCGTTCGTGTTATCTACTGGAGCGTAGTCAGCTTCAGCTAAATGGTGAGTTATCGAGGTTGTTTATGCGGTTAAGTTACTTTGCCAAAGTTGATACTAAGACCTATGGAGATGGACATCGTCACTATGGCTGCAGTCGTGTTATGAATGCCGTTCTTTAATCCTATGTAGTAGGGAGTTGCCATTTTGGTAAAGCGTTGTGTTGTAGAATGCCTATAAGGTTTAGATGAGAGGAGATCATACCTCCTCTCATGTGGTAATAGTTAATTACGAAGCCACCACCAGACGTCTCGGTAGATATCTGCCGCCACAATCAAGCCATTGCCAACGACTTCTATAGGTTTGACGATAGCTGCATTAACTGAGGTGGCGATAATGCCCTGAGTAAATGATTTACTGGCTTCGAAGTATTCACCGTTATGTATCTGACTCACGGTATCCTGAATGGTTTTTACACTACCTTGGATTACTGACTCTAGCGGTTTAGCTATTAGATCGCCTGGAGTGCCTAGTAACTGGTTAACAGGCTGTGGCAGATTGAGATATTCTCCCGTGACCTTTGCCGCCGTGGAAAGCAGTGCAATATTAGCAGCTGTGCTGGTTGCGGTTTTACTCATGACTTGTCCTATCAGACCTGAACGTGCTGCAGCTTGAGAGATGATATGTACTGAGTTACTCACTTGTTCCGAATAGGCATCACCCGTTAGACACCAAGTGACAAAGTGTTCACAGTTGCCACAGATGAGATGGTAGGGGTGTTTGCCTAGCTGACTCTTCGCACGTTCAATAGCTGTTGGTGTGCAACACGCAATATCTTTAACGCGAATCTGCTGGCCTTCAGCGAATTCTATGAAGGAAATCAATTCGACAATGCCTAGCTTACCTAAATGAATTACCTCATCTTTACCGATACATAGACCATGGTGTTTAGTAAGGCCCAGTGAGTCGATATTGACCACTAGGTGATCACCTGCTTTTAACTTTCTCATATGACACTCCTTAATGTAAAAGAGCCGGAACATGTTAGTTCCGGCTCTATGGTTGAGCTTACTTGGGTGAAGGGCATTAGATTTCCAGTTCGACAAAGTCCTTATCAATATCGTCCTGCTCAATACCGATATAGCGCAGGGTAGTTTCTTCGGCGCTATGCCTGAGCATCTTCATTACTCGGCCAATATCTTTGGTTTGTTGATACAGCAGATAGCCTCGTGTCTTACGCATTGAGTGGGTGCCTAAGGCGATTTTGAGCTCTTCACCAATCATCGCTAGGGCGCGGCAAATATAGCGGCGCGATAAAGGCGCGGGTTTAATGTGCTTCGCCCGTTGATTACGGTAGGACTGAAACAGATAGATATGGTTAGGATGCTCGCGCGCAATACGCTGTATCCGTTCCAGCGTCTTTTGGTTGAGTTTGATATTGGCAATTTTGCCGGTTTTAGATTCCTTAATGATAAGTCTATCGCCGTGGATATCACTGAACTTAATCGAGAGTAAGTCAGAGATCCGCAGGGCGAGATTAAGGCCGATATTCCACACATCGGCCAGTTGCTGGCTAAACTGTCTTTCCAGTAAGTAGCTGATAAGCTTAACCGTATCTTGGTCTTTAACTGCGTGAACCTCAGGCATGGTCATGTTCCTCTTTTTTGCTATAGTGTGTTTTTGGGCACTTGCATTGCGCAGAGCCTTATTGGGCAAGGGGTTGAGTGTTCCCGTTTTAGGATTCTGGGAACTTCATTTGGCCAAGAGTGTTAATCCAAACTGACCTTCACCTTGTAAACTCCCATATCGAAATAAGCGGCAAAGTTTTGGGTAAATAAATCGATTAATGCTCTGCATTCCCGCTCGCCAATCCAGCCACTAAACAAGCTATAGACCTGCTTGCTGTTAAAGCAGATATCGATGTCTTTGACGAGCTCGGGGAAGGGATGACCGCGATAGGCAAAATCAGTGACGTACACTAAACGCCAATGTTCCTGCTGTTTCTCTAGTCGTACTTCGACGGGATGAAAGCCACCATCTTCGGCGCTGTAATCTGGATCTCTAAAATTGAGCGTGATCGCATTGGCATCTTTTGGATCTACGTTAGCTAGTTCCTTTTCAATGACTTGGTAAAAACGATTAGGCATCGCTGGCAGTTGGTTACGGTTAATGATTAACTTCATGAAATATTCCTTGTTTGATTTACGCGCACACGCAAGAGCCCAGGAGCTACAACTCCTTGGCTCTTGTTGTGTTTGCTGGTGGGGTAAAAATTGCGTGAAACGAGTCTGATGGAGCGTGATGAGGCATTTAGGATGCGCTTTGGTGTTACAAGGTTATCGAAGGGCTGTGTGTTAATGCGGGTAGTGGTTTGTCAGCGGTTTGATATACAGCAATATACAAATAGCCATGGCTGCCTAATGTATCGGCCTCACAGGTAAAGTCATCGTACTCAATGGTGACGCAGTGCTGCTCTCTTGCATCTATCTCACCGGTGACGACTAACCGCTCAAGTTGTTTAACCAATTTCGGAAAAGCATGATTGAAGCGTTTGCGTACTTCAGGGGAAAACTCACCGACAAAACTTGCTCTGTCATTGAGATAATCCAAATGCAGACCACGCAAAATCAGTCTCGCACCAAAGCGGGGAGATACTTTACGGGGTAGACCCCAGGCGTGCTCAATATCGAAAAGTTTTAGGGTTGTCATAGGAACCTCTATGGTTGAAAGGGTGAAACTTTGGGAGTGGGTTGCTTGTTAGCTGGCGAGCTAAAACAGCTATAAATACAAGTGGCTAATACAAGTGATTAGTGGACTAGATGACACGTAGGTAGCGGTTTGCAAAATTAGGTATGGACGCTCCAATTGGGCTGCTCATTACTGCCATGGTTAAAGTACACACCGTTGATCACCCGTTGCCATTCACCCATAGGCACACCATAAGTGTCACAGGGGCAAATATAGCGGCAAAAGCTGATCTCCTTGGGCAAGTGCTCAACCACATCACGGTGAAACACACTCAATACGGTTTTATGCAGCTTTGGATTAGGTGCCACAATTGGCTTGCCAATCACTTGGCCCATGGCATTAAGTGGCCGCACAAACATCGGCAAAATCAACTCAATCACTAATCGGTTACGCAGTTCTGGAAACGCGGCGCAGGCCTCAGCAACGCAGGCCTGCGAAAAGCTGTCGGTAAATTCAATCATGTTGGACTCCTTAATTGGGAGTGATAAAAAGCAGCTTGAATGCGGGGCTAGAGTAAGCCTCGCTCAGCAAAGGACACTGGCGTACGGCCAACCACAATATGGTCAAGCACTCGCACATCAATAAGTCCCAGTGCGTCGGTTAACCGTTTAGTGATGTTTTTATCTGCAGCCGAAGGTTCAGACTCGCCGGATGGATGGTTGTGGGCAAAGATGACCGCCGCCGCATTAACGGCCAACACAGCTTTAACCACTTCTCGGGGATAGACGCTGGCGGCATCTAAGGTGCCAAAGAACAACTCTTTAAATTCAAGTAATTGATGCTGATTATCGAGCAGCATCACCGCAAACACTTCTCGCTCATAACCGCCCAGTTTGTAAGTTAAGAAATCCTTAGTGGCTTGAGGGTTACTGTAGGCATCCTTCTTTACATAACGTTCGGCAATAATATTGGCTGCAGAGGCTAGAATCGCCTCATTAGATTGTGGCCACAGGTTTAGATGTTGAGACGTTGATTTAGTATGCATTGTTTTTGTTGACATAGTCAGGCTCCTTGAAAAGGCAAATGGGTTTATGCCCAGGAGTGATATATATCTAAAAAAATGTCGAATGGGATGTTTGGGAAATGCGTTCGGGTGTGGGTTCAATTGATGGTGAAGACCATGTTTAAACTCGAGCGCTAACTATCGTTTTCAACTGCCCACTTGTATCCAGCAATAACACCAAGCAAGAACAACTTAGCTATCGGTTTGTCTATCACAAAATTAAACATAGTAAGACTCCTTTAAAACACCATAGATACTGATGCTAACCGCAAAGCCAGCAATAAATGCAATAGGCATAATGCCTCCTTAATTGAATTCTGAAAGTAACAAGCAGCTGATGGCATTGAGTCCATCAGCTGCTTTGCTGTAAGTTGGTTGCAGCAAAATATGACATATATGTAAAAGTATTTGACCATCAACGCGGTTTCAATCGCCACATCACTATACCTAAACCCGCGACCACGCCCGCCATGATGTTCATGGCAGTACCACACTTTTACTGCAGCTTCATCCACCCAGAAGGTTAGCGAGCCACGGCTCACTAACGCTTGGTTGTACTGCTTCCAATTAACGATTTTACGCATTGATTTGCCCATGTCGCTGTCCTGAAGGTGAGTCAGGAGATCTGATCATGGCAACACCGATTAGTTCACTGATTTTTTCAACAACGCCGTTGCATGATTGAACCAATCATTATTACGGCGACTTGAAATAACTTTGGGTATTTAAATAACAGATACTTTTAGGTTATTATGATTTAAAACAAAAATATAGATGATTTTTTTAAGTTCGTTAACGATGTGCAGGTATGATGAAACAATCTAGATAGCAGTTGTATAATCTGGCTGATAATTATGTTTATCAAAAAGTTAACAAACTCGGATATTATTTCTTCTGTTTTAAACAGATTGATGCTGTTGTGAGCAAAACGCAGTTTCCGTATAAGTTGCTGGCTTCACAATATTTAGATAGTAGTTTTTAGGTTTAAGGATGAATAAACAAAGGTTATTGGTCAGCTGGATTGGTGGAAAGGACCTAAGTATGCCTTAAGGACTGGTGTCTGGTCCTATTTGGGAAACGGTTAAAGTTACAAAATTTGATGTCACTGAAGAAAGGTTCACCGCTGATTTGTGGGCACTAGAGGGTTCAAAAGTCGCTAGTTTCATTACATCTACTTTAGAGCGGGAGCTGAGATACGTTCCTACACCGAATGCTAAAAATATTAAGGGTATGTTTAAGCGTTTTTTGTATCAGGATGTGACAGAAAATGGACTTGGATCGATGGTGATGCTGACCAAGCTAGATCTAAATTGAACCAGTGGATCAAGAAAAGAGGCGAAGATGTACACCGTTCGAACAATGACACGCAAACCACCCATCTAGTCAGTCGTCCTGACATGAAGAAGTGCATCACATTTTTTAAAAAATTAGTTGAAACAATAGACCTTATAATAGACCAATCATAGTCTGAATAAGTTATGTTACTGAATCAGGACTAAGTGATTTGTGATACTGGATTTTGAAAGAGTTGAATAGGGGACTTGTTAAATCAGTTACTCAATGAGTTAACTAAGCTATCAGATTACAATTTGGTCTTAGCAGGCGTACAAGGATATGGGAGGAACGTATATATGGTTTACGAAGAAAATATTATAAAAATAGCACTATACGTCGCCTGTAACGACGGCGTTTTATCGGAGAAAGAAGAGGAACAACTTGTTAAGTCATCCCTAAAAAACTTCCCAAGTGTTGATCAGAAGAAAATTGATTTTTGGATAGAAGAGTTTTTTAAAGAGGATCTTCTGCTTGAAAATTACTGCGACAAAATAGCTGGTTTAGAGGACAGGTTAATAGCGCTGAAGATTGCGACTGAAACTGCATCGGCTGACGGCTTAGTTCTTAAGGAAAACTTGGCACTTTCTAGGGTCATTAATTACTGGGGTATTCCTTGGGAGGAAATTACTAGTGCCTGAACATATTGACCTATCGCCAAACCCTAAATCCCATATAAAGACGCTATCAAGAATAGGGTATAACCTTGATTCTGCGATAAGTGACATTATCGATAACTCAGTCACGGCAGAGTCTCAAAATATCTTTGTAGAGATGGATGTTGTAGATCAAAAAGCAGCGTTGGTTATCAAAGATGATGGCTACGGAATGAATGAAGATACCCTAATCAATTCTATGAGGATAGGATGTAAAGACCCATCAGATATTAGAGGTGAGTTTGACTTAGGGCGGTTTGGTTCAGGGATGAAGATGGCTAGTTTCTCTCAAGCGAGAAAGCTAACGGTTATTAGTAAGATTGAAAACTCTAATATTCAGAGTGCCACTTGGGATTTAGATTTAGTTGAGCGAGAGAATGCATGGAAATTAATTAAGCACACTGAGCAAGAAACAGAGGGATTGTGTTCGAAATTTAACATTGAGTTTGGAGAATCTGGAACGGCTGTAATATGGGAAAATATTAGCAAATATAATGGATATCCAGTTACTGAACTACAAGCAATCTTGGGACAAGATCTAGCTAGTCTCAAAAGTTATGCCCAATTACACTTCCATAAATTCATGGAAGGAAAACGAGCTATAAGCTTTTATTTTAATTTTCAGAAACTAGAGCATTTCGACCCTTTCTTAAGAAATAGAAATGGTTACCAAGAGGGCCCATCACAAAAGTTTAGAGCTAAAAAGGGCGGGAGTATTGAGCTTAGAGTCCACATACTGCCTCATGAATCTAAATTGACGAAAGCTGACCTAGATAATTTAGGTGGGCCAGACCAAATAACAGCTAATCAAGGGTTATACGTTTACAGGGCGAACAGGCTTATTATCTCTGGGGGATGGTTTGGCCTGACTAGGCTGTCACAACTTGGAAAGTTGGCTAGGGTTGAGGTGAATGTACCAACCAGCTTAGATGAAGAATGGTCTACAGATGTTAAAAAATCGTCGCTTGAGATCCCACATAAAGTAAAAGTCAAACTAAAACAGTTGATTAGAGAGCCAATAACAAGGGCTTTGTTTCCTAAATCGAGTCAGCGAACAAAACTCTCATCATTGTTCAAATATCAAGCTACATAGTGGGTTTCAGGCATACCTAGCCCAGTAAGCTTGTTCAAAGCCCTAATCATCGCGTAAGTTTCTCCCACCTGAGCGTTATAATTCCGCATGCTCAACGTGCCTCCTAGCAGTTGTTTTACCCTGTACATGGCGGTTTCTGAGATTGAACGGCGATGATAACCATACCGTTTTTTCCACTGCTTATTTGAGCCATGAAGCTGTTGCCAACTGACGGCTAAGTTTCGTGGATGCCCTTGTTCCCATAGCGCAGCACCTTCCCTAGGTGGAATGAGCACTAAAGCGCGTTTTCGACGAACGGCTTCGTGACAGGCTTTCGTGTCGTAAGCACCATCACCCGAGATATTACGGATTTTTCGATGGGTTTGCTTAAGTAAATTGGGCATCACTTCAGCGTCTGTGACACCTGATAAACTGAGTTCTGCGGCAATAATTTCATGGCTATGTGTATCTACGGCAATATGCAGTTTACGCCACACTCGGCGCTTTCCATCTGTACCATGTTTCTTCACTTTCCACTCACCTTCGCCATAGACCTTCAAGCCTGTTGAGTCGATAGCTAAGTGCTTAATGGCGCCGCGAGTCTTGGTTTTAAAAGCAATATTGACCGTTTTCGCGCGTTTACTGATGCAGGTGTAATGCGGGCAAGATAATGGGATGTCACCCAGTTTAAACACTGAATTGATGAAGCCTTGTAAGGCTCGCAGTGGCATAGAGAAAATACGCTTGACCATCAACGCAGTGGTAATGGCCAAGTCGCTAAACACTCGAGGGCGACCTTTCTTGGGCTGCTCGACTTTGGCTTTCCACTTAGCAATTGCATCCTCATCAATCCAGAAGGTAAGTGAACCGCGGTTGATTAAGGCTTGGTTGTATTGCTTCCAGTTGGTTGTTTTATAGTGAGGTTTTGACACGGTTGATGGGTAAGTTGATAGGCGATGCCGATCAGATCTGCGGCTACGGTTTTAGTTCAACCTATTTAGGAAACAAGGCCAATAACAAGGTCTCAAAAAACTTACCGTTACAGAGGGCGTTTAGAAGAAGCTAACGCGTTCTGGAAGGTAAATGAAAATGAAAGAGATAAGAGTATTAGCTATGAAATATCGAAAGATAACACTCTTCTGAAGAAGTTATTAGTAACTCTGGATAGAGAACAAGTTTCCGATCTTATTGGGTATTTGACGCATTTGTCAGAGGAAATCCCCATTCATCATATCTATGAAAAAATGTCTTCAGAGCCAAATAAAATTAACCAGAATGATATTAGCTATGATGATCTACTAGAAGGATTTAAAGAACTATGGAACAAGTAGCGGTTGAAGATTGTACCAATACACTTCTTAGAATTTTTAACGAAGCTAAGGCATCTGGACAAAAAGTTGATGAGGCGTTCATAGGGCAGACTATTGAACAGCTCAAATTGATGCTTCCACAGTATAAGACGTTTAGTGAAGATGATTGGAAAACTATAAAGTTTAAAATCGAGACAAATATAAATGTCGAGATTGACGAACACCCGATTATTTTAGCAAGTCCAACAGTTGAAAGATGGCTGGATCATAAGCGCGGTGAATTAGAGTGGGACTATTGGAAGGCCTATAAAGAGTACCTAATTGATCAGGGGCGTTCTTTAGATATTATCAAGAAAACAGAAAAAACTATTGATGAAATACTAGATTGCTCGGGAGATCCACATAAAGAAGGGAAGTGGAATCGTCGGGGACTAGTCATGGGGAATGTCCAGTCAGGTAAGACACAAAACTATCTAGGCTTAATTAACAAGGCTATAGATTCTGGATATAAAGTTATTGTCGTATTAGGTGGGCATCTCAACGAGCTGAGAACTCAGACACAAGAGCGTTTAGATGAAGGCGTAATCGGTAAAGAGTCTAAAAAAAGGTATGAAAGTGGACTTCCTATTGGAGTTGGAAAGTATAGAGATGAGAATTTGCGTGCTTTGTATTGCACAACGACTGACGGCGACTTTAAAAAATCAGTAGCAAATAGCTTTGGAATTCACTTTTCATCAGTTGGAGGCCCTATAGTTTTTGTTATTAAAAAGTGGGCGTCGGTACTTAATAACTTATATGAATGGATCGCCGAGAAGCATAGTCTAGATATTGAAGCAGGACAAAAGTTAAACACTCAACTGTTGTTGATAGATGATGAAGCTGACTATGCATCAATAAATACCAAGCATGAAAAAGGTGACATTACTGCTATCAATAACAATATAAGAAAGATTTTATCTCTCTTTAATCGGTCAACTTATATTGGTTATACTGCAACTCCATTTGCAAATATCTTTATTGATCCAGACGAAGAACATATAGATATAGGCGATGATCTCTTTCCAGCTGATTTTATGATCAGAATACCAACTCCAGATAGCTACGTAGGGCAAAAGCATTTTTTCCAGTCTAATAATGACACTAAAAGAGACCCGGTAGTCATCGTTGACGATTATGAAAAGCTTCTACCAGTAAAAAGTAAAAAAGATACTCCTGTAGGTGTTTTACCTGAGTCGTTAAAAGAAGCAATTAGGTGTTATTTGATAACAGTGGCTGTGAGGTCTCTTATATATGGTCAAGTAAAATTGGCCACGGTTTTAGAGTCATTCCAATATAAACGTTCTGACTCATTTGGCGTTAACCCACCATTATATTGATGGGGTCTGGTCTCACTGTAATATCCAGTGATGTAATTTGTGATCTCTTTATCTGCTTCTGTAAAATTCCCATAACCACTTGCGGGTATCCACTCAGATTTCAAACTTCTAAAGAAACGCTCCATTGGTGCGTTATCCCAACAATTCCCGCGACGACTCATACTTTGCTCAATCTGAAGACGCCATATTAATTGTCTGAATTTCAAGCTCGTGTAATGTGAACCTTGATCGCTGTGATATATCACATTCTCAGGCTTACCCCTTAACTCAAATGCCATTTTCAAAGCTTTACAGGTCAGCTCACTATCTGGTGATAATGACAAAGCCCATCCAACAGGTTTGCGGGAAAATAAGTCTAAAACAACGGCTAGATAGGCCCAACGATTACCGACCCAAACATACGTCACGTCGCCACACCACACTTGATCTGGTTGAGTTACTGCAAATTGTCGATTAAGCGTATTGGGGATTGCAACATGCTCTTGTGTCGCTTTCCGATAAGAATGCTTAGGCTGCTGACAGCTTAATAACCCAAGCTTTTTCATTAGATTACGGGCTCGATAACGACTGAGGCCAATCCCTTTGTTAGTCACTAATTGCGCTATCGTTCGCGCACCGGCAGAGCCATGACTAATACGATGTGCGGCCTTCACTTCACTGCATAAAATAGTAAAGTCTGCATCAATATGTTCTTTTCTTTTTAGCCAATACTTATAGCTACTTCGATGCACTTTGAATGCATTACAAATTGTGAGAATAGAGTGGCTCTGCTTGAGTGCGCTGATTAGCGTAAATTGTTCATCGAGTCTGACATCAAGAGAGCGGTAGCCTTTTTTAGGATAAGATTGTGCTCCTCAAGACGAGCTATTTGCTTCTTCAGCTCACGGATTTCAATTTGTTCAGGGGTAATCGGAGATGCTTTTGGTATGCCACCCTGGCGTTCTAGTTTTAACTGTCTCACCCATTTATCCATAGTGGATTTACCTACGTTCATCGCCTTTGCAGCTTCGATGATGCTATGGTTTTTATCGAGGACTAATTGGGCTGCTTCAAGTTTGAATTCAGCACTAAATGTTTTTCTGGTTGTCGATCTCATGTGTTCACCTAAAGTCATCTACGAGGTAATAATATCACCTCTATTTAGGTGGCCAAAATTAGTGTGCCACTACACTTCTAGGTGCACCAAAAGCTCATAATACAATGTTGATAAACATGACTCATTTAACTGTACTGCAAGATAAGATTGCCGAAATAGTTGATGAGTATATGGATGAAATTCGTAACGCAGCCGATTATGCACTCGGATACCCTCTGGAGACAGCTCTAGGAAAGAGCGAAGCGATTTTGGAGCTTCAACACAGTTTTAACAAATTCTTCGAGATTAATGAAACTTTTGAGGATATTTACCCGCATTTAAAAAGAGCAATTGGAAAAACTAAAGTGTTTGCTGTTCACGGTAAATCTACCGAAAGCCTAGATTATTCAGTTTACAAAACGAATGGCTTGTCGGCCATTGTGATTGGGGGGCATAAGCTTTCTAGGGGGCTAACTTTAGAGGGTCTTACGGTTTCATATTTTACAAGGAACTCAAAAGCCTACGACACGTTAATGCAAATGTGCCGCTGGTTTGGATATAGACCTGGATACAAAGATCTATGTAAGTTGTTCATTACTGAGGAGTCCTATGAGTGGTATGAGTTTATCTCGGGCGCGATTGACGAACTCTATCTTGAACTTGGAAGAATGTCAGAGCAAAAGAAAACTCCAGGTGAGTTCGGGTTAAAGGTAAGAGAACACCCTGGTGCATTGCTAATCACAGCAAAACAAAAAATGAATGCCGCTCATAGCCATACACGGTCTTTAGATTTGGCTGGACGGAGACTGAGGAAGTATGAGTTTTATGTTTCAGATGAGAATAATCTGAAAAACATGGATGTTGCACGAAGCTTAATAAGTCGATTATGTGACACAGGCATACATCGATATGATTCCAAAGATGGTTCAACAGTATTTTACGATGTTGAGCACGCCCTCATTAAAGAGTTTATTTCTAATACAAAGTACGTAGAAGGTGAGGTATCCGATGATTTATTACTGCAATATATTTCAAAATTGGAAAAACAAGGCCTTTCTAAATTTACTGTTTGCATTAAGAATATTAATAAAGAAATACAAACTTGGTGGTCGCAGAAACCCATCCAAGAAGGCGATCCAGCGTTGCCAAGTGTAATTTATTTAGATTCGAGACTGCCAGAAATAAAGCCCTCAAAAAGAAAGCTATTGAAGTCTACTAGCGGTAATACTGTTTGCTGGGAGAGGCAAGAGATCGGCGACAAGCATGATGAAAAATATTTCTTACCTGATCCAGATAAGAATGCAACGAAAGAGTCGGACTCATTTTATTACATTAGGAATCCAGAGCGTAACCAGCCAGGACTGATTATTTACACTTTAGCAGTAGGAACCTTACCAAAGAATGCCAAAAAAGATGACGATGTTATTTTGGGCGTTCCCCACAAGGATCCAACAATTAGTTACTCCATTTCCTTTCCGGTGCTTGATAATCTAAAAGGCAAATCGAAGCAGGAAATTGATCGAATATCTAGAGATACAAAAGTTTCCTACGTGGTTAACCAAATATGGAAGACTTTAAATGAAGAGCAGATAATGGAGTCCGAAGAAGATGACGAATAGATATCAAGAGTTTTTCAAAGATAATCCTTGGGAGGGGATTGATGTAGGTTCATACCCGTCATCAGCTAGAAGGTTGTATAAAGAGGATGCTAGGTTTTGGGTTTCTGTTAATGCAGAAGGAAACTTTTTATTCTTTGTCGAAGAAAATGGCAGCTTCGACTTTGATATTGTTAATAGATTAGATTGTCTAGGTATTCACTTAGATCAAATTTCAGATAAAACGCGGCTTGTATGTATCCTTACAGATGCGGAGATGTTTGATAAGTTTCGCACTATTGCTAAGGATGTCGCGGCATACTCGTCAGAATGTAGCGGATTAAACCTGTTCCGTAGCGTTATATCGAGAATTTATTCATGGAGTGAGTTCTTGAAGCCGTCTAGAACAGGATTAGGATTTCGGGAGCTGATTGGTTTTTGGGGGGAGTTATTCATATTCCATAGCCATTTTGTCGAAAGCTTCGGCCTTGAAAATGCGCTTAAATCTTGGATTGGGCCAGAAAACAAAAAGCAGGACTTCACGTTTGACAATGCTGCCTTTGAGATAAAAACAAGTATTGTTGGGGATAATAATGACCTCAAGATATCTTCAATTGAGCAACTTCAAAAGGTTACGAATTCTCTTTACCTAATTGCTCTAAGGATAAATGAGAGTATAGAGTTATCCGGACTGACAGTAGCCGATTTAGTCGATAGATGTATTTCGTCAATTGAGGGGAATTATGCCCTGAAATCTGATTTTTTGCATAAGATTTCTGAAAAGTATGGAAAGGCAAATGATACTGAATTAGCAAGAAAATTCATTGATATCACTATGACAGCATATGAAGTGTCTGATGATTTTCCAAGAATTGTACCTGAAAATTTACCTCATGAGAAAATATTGAAAGCTAAATACACCATTGATGGAAATTCGCTTGAGAAATATAAAACTTCAAAAACATTAAGGGAGATAGTTGAGCATGGAACCGCTACTACAGTTTAAAAGTGAGCTTATAAATGGAGTGAAGCTGTCAGCTGAAAAGGAACTTTGTTTTGAAGAGGAAAAATTCTTTGAGCTGATCTCTGAATCTATTTCAGAGGCTGGGATTTTGGATAATATTGAGTACCACCCATACAGAAACTCAAATAAATATATGAAGATCGATGGGTATAGCTGGAACCAATTAGAAAGGACACTTAGTGGTATCATTACAGATTATGAGGATAGTGAAGATATTCAAATTATTACCAAAACGGACTTGGTTAAGTTGGGAAAGAATGTCTCAAGATTTCTCGAAAAAATTGATGATGAGAGCTTTTTAGATTCACTTGAGGAGTCAACAGATAGAGTGATCGCAAACTCTATGAGCTTTTATTTGCCGAATGCTTTGAAGTTTAGGGTAGTTGTTCTTAGTACAAGAAAACTGAGTGATCGTGTTAAAAAGGTTGCTATTGAGCCAATAAGAGAAAAGCCAACTTCAATAGAAATTTGGGATTTGGATAGGCTAAAAACCTTGTCTGAATCAGGTACAGAAAACGAACCCTTCTCGATAGATTTTCTAAATATTTGTAATGGGCTTAATAATTTGCCTGCAAATACTGAAGACGAGAATATTCTCACTTATTTGTGTGTAATGCCTGGAAAAGTTCTAAGTGAAATATATGATGAGTTTGGACAGCGTTTGCTTGAGGCGAATGTCCGAACATTCCTAGATTTTCGGTCTTCTGTAAACAACGGTATTAGGAAAGCATTGCTTACAGAGCCTGAGAACTTCTTTGCCTATAACAATGGTTTAACTTGTACAGCAACTCATGTTGAATTTACTAATGTTGGTGGTGTTCAGGTTATTTCTAAGCTCGACAATCTTCAAATAGTGAATGGAGGGCAGACAACCGCTTCGATTTATTTTGCTCCAAGAGAAAAAGGAGGGATCGGTGATAAGCTGTATAAGGATATAGACCTCGATAAGGTTTTTGTTCAAATGAAGCTCACGGTCATTCGTGATGAAGAAAAAATTGAAAACTTAAAATCACGTATAAGTCAATATGCGAATACTCAAAACTCTATTCAAAAGTCTGACTTGGTTTCAAATCACCCATTCCATAGAAATATAGAAAAACTTGCACTTTCTATTCCTATGCCTGCTGGTGAAACAGGGCTGTCGACTAAATGGTTTTATGAGCGTGCTAGGGGGCAGTATACGACTAGAGTTCGAGCTTTAACTAAGGCTCAAAAAGACCGCTTCATGCTTGAGTTTCCAACGAGCCAAAAGTTTTCAAAAACAGATATGGCTAAGTTCGAGAATACTTGGCGAATGAAACCTCATGAAGTTAAAAAGGGAGCGCAAGCTAACTTGAAGTTACTCGGAGAAGTTATTTCTGATGAGTATGATAATGATGAAATACAGTTTAAGCATGCGTTTTATCGAGAGTTGATAGCAAAAGCCATTTTGTTTAAAAGTGCTGATTCAAGTATCTTAAAATCAAATTGGTACAAGAGCGAGAGTGGTTTTAAGGCAGAGACAGTCACTTATACTTTGGCGTTCTTGAGGCACTTACTAATCCAACAAAAGAAAGATATTAATCTTTCTAGGATTTTCCAAAATCAAGATATTTCACCAACTTTATCAAAACAAATTGAAGTTTTGGGTGAATTTGTTAGAGAAAAAATATTAGACCCAACATTCAGAGGTGGACAAGGTAACCCCTCTGAGTTTTGCAAATCACCAAAAGGCTGGGAAGCGTTTAAAGCTTTGAGTTTTGATTTGGACATTCTTGATATTTCTGACGTTCTCAGTAGTAGCGAGATCAAAGAAAAGAAAGAAAACAACAAGAATATAAATGAAGCAGGCTCTCAAATTGAAGCCCAAACAGGCATAATGGATGTCAAGCCGGAAGAATGGAATGCTATCGTAGTGTTTTATAAATCCAAGGGCTACCCCACTTACCACAAGAATATATCGCTACCGGAAAAGTGCTATAAGATGCATGTTGGAGGGGGCTTACCTTCTGATAAGCAAAGCGCCGAAGCGCTAAGAATAAGACAAAAAGCATACAGCGAAGGATTTGATTTTATTTAACACAAATATTCAAAGCCTCAACTTGGGAGTTAGAGGTTCTGTTAGGGCATGTTAACGTTACTAAATTGATCCGCTAATAGCTAAAGGTTGATTAAGAAACCAAATTGAACATCAAGCTTATTGAACTGGCTAAAAATGACGGACCATTTCGTGGCTCAATACGATATGGTTCTAGTACATAGCTATTTGGTTGTATTGACATTTAATTGTGCCCCCCTATTGCGACTCGTTAGAACAACGCAATGCTATGGTGGACTCGTTTTTTGGGGGGATGTCGTCTTCTAGGCTTATGATTTAGGATTAAAGGATTGATATACATGGTAAGTCACTGTCAGCATGACTTATTCGCCTAACCTAAAAGTAAAGAAACCCATTGCTAGACAGTCTCAACCTGGTATTATTGCCTGGAAATTTTATTAATAGTAAGTAGTTAAATGGAAACTGGTAAAGTTCTTGTAATCGACCTTTTTGCGGGGCCTGGCGGGCTTGGGGAGGGTGTATCTTCTGTAACAGATGGCAATGGTATCAAACCGTTCAAGATCGGTGTATCAGTCGAGAAAGAGCCTTCAGCACATAAAACATTAACAACGCGAGCCTTCTACAGAAAAATTAAAATATTAGATGGTGGGTTAGAAGACTACTTTAATTATGTCCGGGGAAAGCTAACTCGGGAAGAAATTTTCGATTTATACCCTCAACAAGCTCAAGAGGCCATTTACGAAACGTTAGAAGAACCTAGAGCTCTGGGTGAAGACAATGATCTAATCCACACTCGCATCCGTGAATTAATTACAACTCATCAAGGCCCTAAAGTTGTCATTGGTGGACCGCCGTGCCAAGCATATTCTTTAGCTGGACGTTCTCGTAATGCGGGAATTAAAGACTATAAAGCTGAAGATGACCACAGAAACTTCTTATACAAGGAATACCTTAAAGTATTATCTATAGCACAACCTGATGTATTTGTTATGGAAAATGTACGAGGTATTCTATCTGCCAAAATCGATGGCAACGTTATGTTTCCCCAAATATTGGAAGACTTGAGAAATCCGGGCCTAGTAACTGGAGTGAGTGGTGTTTCTAAATATAGAGTTTTTTCACTTGTTGTAGAGGCAAACGACCCAAACGATCCTCAATACCCAGATTCTGCTGACTTTCTTATTCGCTCTGAAAATTATGGTGTTCCTCAAGCACGGCATCGCGTAATTTTGTTGGGAGTGCGACAAGATATTACCCATGTACCAGATACCATTTATCCAATGGAACAAGTTGTAACTGTTGAACAAGTGCTGTCTGATTTACCTCCATTAAGAAGTGGTCTATCTAAGCAGAAAGATATTCAACAAGATTGGGAGAAACAAGTACAAACCAATGCTAAAAAGTTAAAATGCATTTTGAAAACGCGATTCGATAGTGGGGCTGTTGATAAATTAAATCTTGAACCAATGTTAGGGTTAGATCGTCAAAGTTCTCTATTGTCAGAACTTGAGCAGAATATACCCGCACATTTAGAGGACTGGTATTTGGATGGCCATCCTGGTTGTGTGTTAAATCATGCGACTCGCGGCCACATGACTTCAGATTTAGTTCGGTATGCTTTCAGTGCTGCGTTTACCAAGTTAAGCGGTGGTACATCGCCTAAAGCAAGAGATTATCCGTTAGAGTTAGCCCCTGATCATGAAAACTGGGATTCGGGGGCGCATGCAGATCGCTTCAGGACTCAAGCTGCAAATAAGTGTGCGACAACGGTAACTAGTCACATTTCTAAAGATGGCCACTACTTTATTCACTATGATCCACAGCAGTGTAGAAGTTTAACTGTGCGAGAAGCTGCAAGATTACAGACATTTCCCGATAATTACATATTTGAAGGGAATAGAACACAGCAATATGTGCAGGTAGGTAATGCTGTGCCACCATATTTGGCAATGCAAATTGGTAAAGTTGTAATGAAGCTTTTAGAGCAAGTTTAACTACTCAGAGGGGGAATAGTCGGGTGTATCAATCCTCGTTGTAGTAGGAGCCTAATTCCTGTTAATTGTCCCCTGTCTCTTTCCCGTAAATAGCTCCGCATTATTCGAAAGACCGATGTTTTTCAAGCAAGTTATCACTAGTGGCGTCGCCTAGTTAACTAACGACAGCCGTTCTTTGTCGCAAATCTACAGCCTTACGTGCAGCCTCTAGTGCATCATCGATTGAAAAATTTAGGCCACTATCCCATACCGCATCATCTTTGCAGATAGCCCATTCAAAGCCTTCATTGTGTCGATCAGGATTTGGTTCGATATAAATTTGATAGTTGAGATATTCTTCTTCATAGGTGGTTTACATAACTAAGCCCTCAGTGTTCATGCGGTGAATTATCAATGAATTTGTGCGCCACTTCTACAGTCGATAAGTCTCATTAATGATTGACTTGTTCTGCATCAAATCGGCTTTTCAGCTGATTTAGGTAAAGCACAATATCGGCCATGGCTTCTAGTTCGACGAGCGCAGGGCTCGCTTTCGTTTGTAGCTCTGGATATTCATTATCCCCAAAGTTTTCAGCCTCGACCACCGTATAGCGGCTGTTGCTTTCATCTTCCCGTAGCCCAACTGCAGCATGATCAACCCACAAAATGTAGTAAACGTCATCAAGCTTAAAGTAAAAGCTTGGACACATATCGTTGGCACTACTTTGATCAACCAAAAACGGGTATTTGCTCAAGCTAAAACCTAAATCGAAATCGGCTCCAAATTTCTTTTTATATAGCATAAATCTCTCCTTTAATTACAGATAAAGGTTGTAGTTTAAAGTATTTATTTACAATGGGTTATAATATTTGTTGGATGATTATCCAACTGTCCTGTTTCTACAGTTGGAAGATAGTACTTTTTAAAGAGGTTAAGTGTGTTGGTATAAACAATAATCATCTAGGTAATGCTGCTAGTGACCTAACATAGGGATATATCAGATAGGTTTTTGCTGTTTTTAGCTAAACGTCAATTGTTTAAGCAACCAGAGTTATCTTCATTTAGGCTTTTTTATGCATCAGTAACTGGGTGCTGTTCACTAAAACCTTTCAAAAATGCATGTGTTGATGTGCCACAGGCAAGGCAAACCTGCTCAAGCTCTAGGATTTTGAGTTGACGTTCCCCGCTCTCGTACTTGGATACGAAACTTTGGGGCTTTCCTAATTTAAGTGCAAGTTCACTTTGATTGAACCCAGCCATTTTACGCATGGCTTTCAGCTCATTACGCAAAGCTTCTTCGCGATCCGACCATATTTTTTTCATGCTCGGATATTAGAGTAAGTTGCAAAATATCCCATTTTGGGATATTTTGTTTCTACATTAAATGAAGGAGTAGGAATGTATGAAAGTGATCAGGATAATTAAACAGTGTAATGCTCGGTACAGTATGGTTTGTGAGGATTGTGGTGCAACATTCTTCTCTGAGAGCCAGAATGCTCGATGCCCTCAGTGTGGTTCTTTGTCTACCCACTAAGGTTATTTGATAGTGGAATACATAAGTAAGGGGCTGCCATATGGCAGCCCCTTACTTATGTTGTAGCTTTAAATAAAGGAAAGAGCTATTTCATTGGGCTACAAGTCGCAAGTTTCTGGCATTATGCGCAAGGCTTACGTTTCCTTTAGCTGCTTCCATAATGTACTCACTCCACCATGTCATCATCACTCGACGGCGCTCAAGGTAAATACTGCGGTTATAGGCACTACGTACTTGGTTTTTATCCGTGTGAGCAAGGGCCTCCTCTATTACGTCAGGATCAAAGCTTTGTTGTAGTAGTCTAATTCTCTTCCTCCGTACACTGTAACCAGTATTCAATATACTGGAGCTTTTTTATGTTTGATGATGAAGTTGTAAAGCTGAGGGATTCTTTGGTAGGGGGGGTTAAGCTACGCCGTGTAGAGCTAGGCTATAACCAAGTGGAACTTGTCAGATCATTTGTATCGAGTGTTGAACGTGGATAGCTTCAATGTGGTAACTGGCACGAGCGCTAATTTGTAATCCTTCGGATATCAGGATAAAGGCAGAAAGGTTATATGAGACACGTTGACTGCTATGCAATAATCTTTCAGAGAGGTCTGCATTGAAGTTTTACCAAAAGTAATGCTTTAAGTAATGCTTTTTGAAGTTATGGTTTAATTTGTTTTTATTATTCATGTATTTACATTGTTAAGTCGAAGGCCTCTCTCGCCAAATTCTTAAACAAAAACAGCGACTTACGAGTCGCTGTTTTTGTTTTGGGAACTATTTGGGATCCAAATGTGGATTTTAATATAGTTGTTTAGCCTAAAATCTCCCTTCCAATCATTTTTTCCGGTTTTACCTTAGTGATATTCTTTCACTCATTCAGCACTTATCTACCCATCTTAGGCATACATGCAGTTGGTATGTTATCAAGTGTAGGTGTGTAAAAAATCATCTATGTTAGTTCGACAATTTCTAGAATTATTTGATGGGGTGAAAACAACTGAAATGTTGCTTAGCTAATGTGAAGGGAAGAACAGTTGAAATGTTGAAACCAGCATTGTTCCGGTGATTTTTTAGAACCTTAATAATGCTGGATATTGGCATGCTTATTTTATCTAATGTAAGCAGCTCTATAGTTACCCTTGAGCGGTTGTGAACCGTTCAAAAATAGAATTTATCTTTTGGGATGCGCTATCTCGTTCTACTTTGTTTGGAGATTTATTCCATTTAAGATAGTGTTTCTCTGCTGTTAAGACGCTTGCATGGCCGAGTTGTTTTGAAATGTACGTTTGATTAGCACCTTCATTACATGCTAAGGATGTAAAAGTGTGTCGGCAATGGTTTGGTTTTGTCTTGCTGACGTTGATAACCTTCAGAAAATGATAAAAATCCTTTCTAAATTTCTGTTCGTTTTGATAGCTTGTTTGTGTATCCATGCATAGCAAGACGAATCGGACATTTTCTTGTTTGATTTGTTTATAATCCGCACCAAGAGTCTTGATTGTTTGTTGAGGTGATAGTTCATAGAACCTTTTCTTCATTTCATTCAGCATCCAAAGCGCAGGATCTAAAATATCGACTTGACGAGATTCGACGCCTCTTACTTTTAAGGTTTTATATTTTCCATCTACTCTCGCTCTGCGGATGGTAATAATTCTTTTTTCTAAATCAATATCCTCCCAAGATAAACCCATTAGCTCTGAAAACCTGAGCCCTGCGCAACAATTGAACAATATAATAAGTGCAATCATTGGGTTAATAGAAATACTATTCTGAATTTTGTTAAGATCCTCGATCGTGAATAATTTTTCAGTGATTGTGCTATCGCCATGACCCTGCTTAATTTTCATTCTTCGTAAATTGATCGGCGACTTTACTAAATCACCGTTGTCGACGGCATTTTGTAAAAGTGTATCCAGCAGCCTGATCGTCTCATTCACTGTTTTCCATGCCAACGTAGATAATTGTTCGTTACGAAACTTAAAGACATCATTTGAGTTAATTTCAAGTATATTTTTTTCACCAATAGCCAATGAGATACGCTTAAAGTGACCTTTATAGCTTTTGACTGTAGCGGGAGCCAAGGTGGGATAGTGGTTTTTTGTATAGTTTTCTATTAAGTCATTAATAGTTAAAGGGACTTTGGTATTATTTCTTTTATAATTAGCGAACGCGAGTTCCAACTCGGCTGGCGATAACTTCCGCCATCCATCTAACTTAGATATCACGGAAACAATTTCTAGAGATGTAAGGCCCACATACAGTGTTTGTTTATAAGTCCTGTTTTGTCGTTTAAACACAGCTCTTAACGAATTACCATGTACTTCAATATTTTTAATTTGATGCTGATTTATTACCCCTTTTGCTTCAGCAGGTGTTAGTTGCACTGTATTTAAAGGAAATTGTTTCACTGTGCTTAATTCCCTTGTTCATTGATTAATACGTCAATTGCTTCGTAGTGAAACATATTCGTACCATCGAATTTCTTGTAATGAATCCCTTTAATCAGCACCTTACGACGAATTTTGCTCTTAATTGCGTTATAAGTTAACCCTTTGTAACGTTCCAAAATTTCTGCAGTGACCCATCCTAGTTTTTGAGACATATCTTAACCTCGCATTTTGTTGGTATGAGGTTATTGTCATCGAAGTGATTTGGCGCTGAAAATTTTGATTATGCTTTCTTTGCTTTTTATTTTTGTAACCCAAGCTTCATAGGTTTTTTATGTTGCTGATTTTTAATTATTTTATTCTGATTTAAGGTTTGTTGTCGAGCCAGGCAACACTACTGATATTTAAAAAAATTATTTTTGAATTGACTACTTTTTAGGGCAGTTCTTGGAGTGATTATTTTGTTTAGGAAGGAATTTAAGCTGAGTTTCACAGTGAAGATTCCTTTTAATATCATTAATTTAAGTTAATATCAAGGTATATTTCATACTTTGGATAGACAAGATGTTAATGACAGTTGAGCAAGCGAAATTGTTTTGTAAGAAAAAAAATATTAAACATCTAGATATTCGCTCAAGTACCTGCGTCCGAATGATGTTTAAACTTAACTCAAAACTATACCGTATGGCATTAGATGATATTGAGTGCACTGAACAAGGATTGTTACGCGCATCAGTAATCGTTAGTGATTTGAAAAATCTAGCAAAATATAATCATGAGCAATTTTTGAAGCAACTTGATAATTATCATTTCATTCGAGAGGAACAGCTTGAAGCTAAATTCTTCAATCATTACATTGACGCTTTTTTGAACGCGAAAAGGATAACGTTAGCGCCATGTACGATTAAAAACTACGAGAATAAGATTCTGACGCATATCGTGCCTCGCTTTGCAAATGATGCAGTTGATAAAATTAAGCCGTTAGATATTGAATCATGGATGAATACTAAACTAGCGTATTTGAGTAACAAAACGATTAAGGAGATTTTAAGCATTTTAAATCAGATATTTACCTTTGCGCTGTTGGATGAGGCAATATCGGTTAATCCGCTGGATAGGTTAAAATCGACTAACGTTACAAATCTCAAAGTGTTAACGCAAGTACCAGATCCATTCTTAGCCGAAGAGATAACCCAAATAGCATCAGTGGCCACAGATAGACAATCTGAAGTCAATATGATCATTTGTAATTGCTTTCTCGGTCTAAGGGTCAGTGAGTTGATGGCGTTGGCATGGGAAGATGTTGACTTAGAGAACGATACAATTCATATCTCGCGTGCAGTCGTTGAAGGCATTTACAAAAAGCCAAAAAACCTATCTAGTAACAGGCATATAGAGTTACTCCCGCAGGCAAAAACAATACTCATTGATCAGCGTGATAATTATAATTATTCTGCACTAGAAACGATTAATGTGCTTCGAGAGGACAATAAGTCTATAGAGAGGCAGCGTGTTCACTTTGTATTTTGTAATAGTAATACTAGAAAAGCATACACTTCAGATGCCCACTTGAGACAAAGATTTTATTGTTACCACTTGAAGAAAGCTGGGATTCGTTTTAGAGGGCCAAGTCAAACGCGGCATACCTTTGCATCGCACTTAATTTCGGCAGGACTACCTTTATCTTGGGTTGCTCGGCAAATGGGACATACCAGCATAAAGATGATCGAGAAACACTATGGTAAGTGGCTACCAACGCAAAAATACTGCATGAGAGAAATGGCTGAAAAAGCTTTCACATTTTGATTTAAATGATTGAAATTACTTAAGGTTAATTTATGCCAAAAATAGTATATGTAGACATGGACGATGTGCTTGTAAATTATACAGAAGCTGTAACCTTTAAAAAACTCCAGAAACCTGAGCAGGCATACCCTCAAGCTGAATTGGGATTTTTCAGCTGCTTAGCCCCTAAAGTAGGTGGCATTGCTGTGATGAAAAAGATGCTCGAACATCCAGAAATTGAGCCTTATATAGCCACAGCGCCAAGTTTGCAAAATCCATTGTGCTATATGGAGAAGCGGATTTGGGTAGAGCAACACTTAGGCATGGAATATGTCAGTCGTCTTATCATCATTCCGAACAAAGGATTGCTGAAAGGAGATATTCTTATCGATGACCACGTTGAAGGAAAGGGCCAAGAGTTTTTTAAGGGGTATTTGTGGCAGTTTGGTTCGATACGCTTTCCAGACTGGAGTGCTGTTGAGATTGAGTTATTTAATAACTTTCTCAGATGATGACGCCTTACTTAATAGTCAAGCTAACTGGCGAAAGTTGTTGGCTCGAAGTGGTGGTTGAGCCAGATTGATTTCGATGCGATTTAAATAAGGAAACTGCTTAAACATTTAGGCAGATTCCTTACTATGGTCACGGATTTCAGCGTTTTTTCTTATCTATTTCTTTGGCTTACATCTTTTCACAAGCACTATGCTGCCAATAATCATTAGCGCAATTGGTAGTAAAAATTCCATCATTTTTCCTTAACCGCCCTATAGGCGTCATTCACTAATTTGTCTGGTTAGTTACGTTGAGGTTTAGCAAAACCGGAACATCATGTACTTAAAACGCACCCATGGATCCTCGGGCTCGGGTGTATTTGCATAACGTCTATCATAGGCTAAAACACCGAAGGCGTACTTAATATGCAGTATTAACGGAGGTAAAAGGCAATTCATATCCTCAGTATAGATAAACCAGCAAAAGCACATGATAGTGATAATGCTCAAAAGGACTAAAGGTATCCATTTGGCAAGTGTTTTGTCGTTTAGATGACGGCGCATAATTAGAAACCATCCCCAAATCCACTGTCGAAATCGCAGCTAAATGTGTCGTTAGGCAATGACCAAGCATCATCGCTTATGCTGCTATTACACGCCGATGTGTCGGATTCAGTAATGCCAAATGGGTTGCCATGCACATCGATTCCTGTGTTACCTATCATAGGTGTGCCATCAATGTTTACGATCGGGCCGTTGTGATTATTGTCAGTCATGCTGTTATTCCTTTAATGTGATTAAGAGTAAAGCTCCTAAATTGACATTAATGAAAAAAAGCACTTTTTCAAGCATATTTTTCGCAATGGTGGACAATAAAAATGTTGAGTGAGTTTTGTAGTTTTTCTTTCATTTTTTTATCTTGTCTCGGACTTCACACTCACATTATTGACGACATTTTAATGCTGAGCTTGCAGGTTGGCGTTAACAGAATGTGCTTTTGACGAGCAAAAATCGGTACGATTTTCTGCGACAAAAGTGCTTGTGATAACAAGCTTTCAAGCGCGGATTTGGGCGATTACGCAGTAATGGCTCAAAGGAGCACGCGCATGTACAGCTGGTCTGTACTAACCGCATTTTAGTTTTGCCTCAGCAAAATTTAGGGGTGAATTTGGCACAAATACACCCCTAAACCCCAGACTTTTCGTGAGAAAAGTGAGCGAGACGCGAGGGGGAATAAGATGGCACATCGCCCCCTCGACGTGAGCGGCGAAAATGCGGTTAGTACAGAGCGTAGCTCGGTGCATGCGCGTCTGATGTCGTGGAGTGCTAGAACGGAGTTCGTAAGCCAGCGTCGATGACGAGTCATCAGAGCTGGCGGGCGCTTCAGGGCATCTGAGTCGTTTGCGCAGCAAGTGACTCATCAGCCAAAGGCTGGCTTGGTAGCGATGTTCATCGCTATTTTCATTCCGACAGGATGAAAGCAGTTTATCGTGATGAAAATCTGCAACTATTCACTCAAAAATATCATCAATGCGTTAAATTTGTCCCCTCGATGGCTAGTTAATTGTACCCATTTAATCAAAGGTATTTTTAATGACATCACACAGTAGCGCAAAGGATAAATCGGTCGCGAATCTTCCACTTCGATACGACCCGTTTTTGAATTTCGATATGCAATATCGACCTGGTGTAAATAACAATAAAACGGGGAAAATCCGCCGCGAGTTCACCATGAAATTGGTGGCTCGATTCGGTCTGATTTCACCGAGTAACATTGCTTGGCTCTATGGCATCAGCCATCGGCAATCTCTGGAGCATTTAAATAAGCTTGTCCAAGAGCAACTGCTCTGCCTCGTTACTACCCATCGTTCCCACGATGGCCGTGTTTATACACTCACTTACAGTGGCGCAAAATACGCCGAAGAGTTACTGAATGTTGCAGTCTATTATCGTGCGAAAGAGCATCCGGCGCTGCAAGTGAACCAGAACACTTTAATGCACGACTTAATCATGCAGTTTGTGTTGTTGAAAGGCATCCATCATCACAAGCCTAATGGAGAGCCAAATCCGCTATGGTGTGCCATGATGACTGAACCCGAGTTTAAACGGCGTTTTACTCACAGCAGCGTGCGAAATGTGGATGGGATAGTGAGGGAGGTGGATGGAACAATTTGTGCCGTCGAAATGGAGCATTCCTTTAAGACAAAAGCCGCGCGGCAAACCATTTTATTGAAATGGCATGATGGAATAGGGCAAGGCTACTACGATAAGGTCATGCTGTTTTCTCAATCCTTGCACATTTTTAGCGACATTAAACGACTTCATGAGCAGCTCTATGATGAGCTAACCACAAGGCCTGATAAAAAGACTCGTCAGCCTTTATTAACCGCGCAAGATGCGGCATCACTTAAGCAACGAATTATCTATCGTACTCTGCTGTGTGATGAACTCACCGAAAGGTTTTATCGCTAACAAACAATCTCTAATTTCCACAAACGACAAAAGGCACCTAAGTGCCTTTTGAAGGGTATACAAAGATTTTACAATGCATTACCAGTAGATGAAGTCGGCTGCACACTTTGGTACTGCCATCTGAAATAATAATTTTTTATTATTTCAGCCTGTTAAGGCTTCATTGCGAGGTCGTCCCTGTTCCCCACATAGATAAGTAAGCACATCCTCGGGCAAATTAATCAGTTGATTGGATATTTATGATGAAATGTCCACGTTATTTGGTTTTGATGTAAAACACAAAATAAGATAATTACAGGGTAATTGCTGTTCTAACCCTAGGTTACTTAAGGGCTTTGTGGCAAACTCAATAACCAGAATATTCGGTTATCTATCTAGAGGGAATTGGATTAGTAATGGTCAACCATAACGCGAGCATCAATAAAGCAAAGTTAACCGAAACAGACATCATCACAAAGTTCATCATGCCTGCGGTAAAAAATGCGGGTTGGGATGATATGACGCAAATTCGCCAGGAGGTGAAGTTGCGTGATGGTAAGGTGATTGTTCGGGGTCAAATGGGCATGCGCACAACGGTTAAGTCAGCCGACATTGTGCTCTACCATAAACCGAGTATGCCGCTGGCGGTGATTGAGGCTAAAGCGAATAAGCATGAAGTCGGTAAGGGCATACAACAAGCACTCGATTATGCTCATTTGCTCGATGTTCCCTTTGTGTTTGCCTCTAACGGCGATGGTTTTATATTCCACGACAAGACCCATGCCATCACAAACAGCCCGGGCACGCCAGAGGCTCACAACCTTGAATCCGAAATCCGCTTAGAAGATTTTCCTAGTCCTGAAGAACTCTGGGCTAAATATTGTATTTGGAAAGGTTATACCGCAGCGCAGTTACCTATCATTAACGAAGCCTATTACGATGACGGCACGGGTAAGCACCCGCGTTATTATCAGTTGCAAGCCATCAATAAAACCGTTGAAGCTATCTCATCGGGTAAAGATCGGGTATTGCTGGTGATGGCAACGGGCACAGGTAAAACCTACACAGCATTTCAAATCATCTGGCGGTTATGGAAATCCCGTGCCAAGAAACGCATTTTATTCCTCGCTGACCGTAATATTTTGGTCGATCAAACTCGCATAAACGATTTTCAGCCCTTTGGCACATCGATGACCAAAATTACTGGCCGAACAGTCGATCCTGCTTATGAAATCCATCTAGCACTTTATCAAGCACTGACTGGCCCTGATGAGAGTCAAAAAGCGTTTAAACAAGTCGCTCCAGACTTTTTTGACCTGATCATTATTGATGAATGTCATCGTGGCAGTGCCAGTGACGACAGCGCTTGGCGCGAAATTCTCGAGTATTTTAGCAGTGCCGCGCAAGTGGGCTTAACCGCAACCCCAAAAGAAACCGATGAGGTCTCTAACTCTGATTATTTTGGCGATCCGCTTTACACCTATTCGCTCAAAGAAGGTATCGACGATGGTTTCTTAGCGCCTTATAAAGTGGTTCGGGTGGATATTGATGTGGACTTACAAGGCTGGCGACCCACAAAGGGCCAAATCGACAACAATGGCGAAGTTATCGAAGACAGGATCTATAACCAAAAAGACTTTGACCGCACTATGGTGATTGATGAGCGTACTCAGTTGGTGGCCGAAACCATAACTAACTACCTTAAACGCACCGATCCTATGGGTAAAACCATTGTTTTTTGCAACGATATTGATCACGCCGAACGGATGCGACGCGCACTTGCCAATCTTAACCCTGAGCAAATGGCGAAAAATGACAAATACGTTATGAAGATCACCGGTGATGATGAACTCGGCAAAGCCCAGCTGGATAACTTCATCAACCCTAAAAAGGCCTATCCGGTTATTGCGACCACCTCAGAACTCATGACCACAGGTGTCGATGCGAAAACCTGTAAGTTAGTGGTGCTCGATCAAAATATTCAATCCATGACTAAATTTAAGCAGATCATCGGTCGCGGCACTCGAATAGATGATAAATACAATAAGTTATGGTTTACCATTCTGGATTTCAAAAAGGCAACCGAGTTATTTGCCGACGAACGTTTTGATGGTACCCCTGAAAAAATCATTAAAGTGACGCCAGAAGACATTGAAGATGAAGACGTGGATATTGATGCCGCTGATGATGAACCAAACGAGGAAGATGTTCAGGGGGACATTCAAGATGAGCAACAAGGCGAAGGCCAAGACCAAGACAACACCAAAAATGATCCTCAAGGCGATGGTAGCTTTGATGAAAGTGAATGGGACGAAGGCGAAACTCGTAAGGTTAACAAGTACCGCGTATCTGGCGTGACAGTCAGCAAAGTTGCTGAGCGGGTGCAGTATTACGACAGCGACGGCAAACTGGTCACTGAATCCTTTAAGGATTACACCCGTAAAACCATGGCGAAACAGTTCAGTTCGCTTGATGAGTTTGTCAGGCGTTGGAATGACGCCGACCGTAAACAAGCGGTAATCGATGAGCTGGCGCAAGAGGGGATTATTTGGTCTGCACTTGAGGAAGAAGTGGGCAAAGACATGGATCCCTTCGATATGATTTGCCATGTCGTCTACGACCAACCGCCGTTAACCCGCGCTGAACGGGCTAATAACGTTAAAAAACGTAATTATTTCACTAAATATTCCGACACGGCCCAAGCCGTACTCGAGAATTTATTGGTAAAATACGCCGATGTGGGCGTGCAAGAAATTGAAAATCTGCAAGTGCTTAAAGTTCAGCCATTTAATGACATAGGCAGTTTAAGTGACATCATCAAAAAAGGCTTTGGTGGCAAACCCCAGTACGAACAAGCCATTAGTGAGTTAGAAGCCGAAATCTACCAAATAGCACAATAATCAGTCTAATAAGCAGTGCGTACTTTGGTGCGTTTTACTTACAACTAAAAATTAAGCGTTAAGCATTAAAAACGAAAAGAGAAATTTATGTCTATCAGTTCAGCCGTTAAATCTATTCAAGACATTATGCGTAAAGATGCCGGCGTCGATGGCGATGCCCAGCGACTAGGCCAAATGTCTTGGTTACTGTTCTTAAAAGTATTCGATGCCCAAGAAGAGCAGTTAGAGCTAGAACTCGATGATTACAGTACACCTATCCCGAGTGATTTTTTATGGCGCAATTGGGCGGCCGATAACGAAGGCATCACAGGTAACGAGCTACTTGAATTTGTCAATGATGAGCTATTCCCTGATCTTAAAAATCTCACCGCACCAATAGATAAAAATCCTCGCGGTTATGTGGTAAAAGCGGCGTTTTCAGATGCTTTTAACTACATGAAAAACGGCACGCTTTTGCGCCAAGTCATCAATAAACTCAATGAAATCGACTTTACCGACTCAAACGAGCGGCATTTGTTTGGTGACTTGTACGAGCAAATATTAAAAGACTTACAAAGTGCTGGTAACGCGGGCGAGTTTTATACCCCGCGTGCCATTACTAAGTTTATTGTGGCGGTAACCGACCCCAAGCTGGGTGAGTCGATTATGGATCCGGCCTGTGGTACCGGCGGCTTTTTAGCTTGCGCTTTTGACCACGTTAAAGCCAACTACGTTAAAACAGCAGACGACCATCAAACCCTGCAACAGCAAATATTTGGTGTGGAAAAAAAGCAATTACCGCATTTATTGTGTACCACCAACATGATGTTGCACGGCATTGAAGTGCCGGTGCAAATTAAACACGGCAACACCTTAAACAAACCGCTTTCAAGTTGGGACGAGCAGGTTGACGTTATCATCACCAATCCACCCTTTGGTGGCACCGAAGAAGACGGCATTGAAAAAAACTTCCCCAGTGAGTTTCAAACCCGCGAAACCGCCGACTTATTTTTACAGTTAATTATTGAGGTGCTAGCCCCTGCAACAAATGGCAAGGGCGGCCGCGCCGCCGTGGTATTGCCCGATGGCACCTTATTTGGTGAAGGCGTTAAAACCAAAATCAAAAAAATGCTGCTCGAAGAATGTAATCTGCACACCATAGTGCGTTTACCTAATGGTGTGTTTAATCCTTACACGGGCATTAAAACCAATATCCTGTTTTTCACTAAAGGCCAGCCCACCAAAGACATCTGGTTTTACGAGCACCCTTATCCAGCAGGGGTAAAAAACTACAACAAAACCAAACCGATGAAGTTTGAAGAGTTTGAAACAGAACTTGCGTGGTGGGGCGATGAAGCCGATGGTTTTGCAGCGCGGGTCGAAAACGAGCAAGCATGGAAAGTCTCCATCGACGACATTATTGCCCGTAACTACAACCTCGATATTAAAAACCCCCATGTGGGCGAAGTGGTAAGCCATGATCCGCAAACCTTGTTAGCCGATTACGCTAAACAACAAGCGGATATTCAAGCCTTGCGTGACCAACTCAAAGGCATCTTGTCTGCCTCATTATCGTCACCTTCGGCAGCATCAGACGGTGAGGGCAAGTAATGGCTGATTTATCCATAACAGACACTCACGCTCGCAATATCAAAGCCACGCCAACGGCTGAAAATTTAATTACCACTCACCTTGATATTTGGACGACTGCGATAGAGCAAAAGTCTTCAGCAGGCCGTGGCAGTTCCAATAAGTTTTCGCTTTATGGCGGCCTTGTTTCCTAAATAGGTTGAACTAAAACCGTAGCCGCAGATCTGATCGGCATCGCCTATCAACTTACCCATCAACCGTGTCAAAACCTCACTATAAAACAACCAACTGGAAGCAATACAACCAAGCCTTAATCAACCGCGGTTCACTTACCTTCTGGATTGATGAGGATGCAATTGCTAAGTGGAAAGCCAAAGTCGAGCAGCCCAAGAAAGGTCGCCCTCGAGTGTTTAGCGACTTGGCCATTACCACTGCGTTGATGGTCAAGCGTATTTTCTCTATGCCACTGCGAGCCTTACAAGGCTTCATCAATTCAGTGTTTAAACTGGGTGACATCCCATTATCTTGCCCGCATTACACCTGCATCAGTAAACGCGCGAAAACGGTCAATATTGCTTTTAAAACCAAGACTCGCGGCGCCATTAAGCACTTAGCTATCGACTCAACAGGCTTGAAGGTCTATGGCGAAGGTGAGTGGAAAGTGAAGAAACATGGTACAGATGGAAAGCGCCGAGTGTGGCGTAAACTGCATATTGCCGTAGATACACATAGCCATGAAATTATTGCCGCAGAACTCAGTTTATCAGGTGTCACAGACGCTGAAGTGATGCCCAATTTACTTAAGCAAACCCATCGAAAAATCCGTAATATCTCGGGTGATGGTGCTTACGACACGAAAGCCTGTCACGAAGCCGTTCGTCGAAAACGCGCTTTAGTGCTCATTCCACCTAGGGAAGGTGCTGCGCTATGGGAACAAGGGCATCCACGAAACTTAGCCGTCAGTTGGCAACAGCTTCATGGCTCAAATAAGCAGTGGAAAAAACGGTATGGTTATCATCGCCGTTCAATCTCAGAAACCGCCATGTACAGGGTAAAACAACTGCTAGGAGGCACGTTGAGCATGCGGAATTATAACGCTCAGGTGGGAGAAACTTACGCGATGATTAGGGCTTTGAACAAGCTTACTGGGCTAGGTATGCCTGAAACCCACTATGTAGCTTGATATTTGAACAATGATGAGAGTTTTGTTCGCTGACTCGATTTAGGAAACAAAGCCCTTTATGGCATCAAAAAACTGCGCGAGCTGATTTTAGAACTCGCCGTACGTGGTAAGTTAGTGCCGCAAGATGTGAATGATGAACCCGCCTCAGTCTTGCTTGAGTGCATAGCCGCTGAAAAAGCGCAGTTGGTGAAAGAAGGTAAACTTAAAAAACAAAAGCCGTTGCCTGAGATTAGTGAAGAAGAAAAGCCGTTTGAGTTGCCGCAAGGGTGGGAGTGGAGTCGAGTAAACGAATTATCTAAGCAAGTTACTGATGGTGTCCATCACACCCCTAAATACATTGAAAGTGGAGTACCTTTTATATCCGTCAAAGATATAGATGGAAAAACAGTTTCTTTTGCAGACTGTAAATATATTTCACAGGAGCAGCACGAGGAGATTAATCAACGTTGTAATCCTGAACTTGGTGATATTCTGATTTGCCGTATTGGTACATTAGGTAGAGCAACAATAGTTGATACGTCTGAGCCTTTCAGTCTTTTCGTAAGCGTTGGTTTATTAAAGTTTTTTAATGAATCGTTATTATCCGGGTATCTTCACAAGGTATTCCATAGTCCACTATTACTTAGGCAGTATGATGAGATTAAAGCAGGAGGAAGCCATACTAATAAACTAAACCTTGGGGATATTCCAAGGTTATGGATACCTGTAGCTCCTATCGCAGAACAACGCCGTATCGTCGCTAAAGTCGATGAGTTGATGAGCTTGTGTGATGCCCTTGAAACGCAAACCGAAGCGAGCATTGCGGCACACCAAACCTTAGTAGAAACCCTGCTCAATGCGCTGCTACTGCCACAAACGGCTGCTAATACGGCAAGTCAAGCTGATGTCAGCCTTGAGCGTGCTTCTGAAAACAGCCTTGAGCTGCCTGTTACAAATAGTGTTGTTAAGGACTGGCAACGTGTTGCCGAGCACTTCGACATCTTGTTCACTACTAGCGCCAGCATCGACACCCTAAAGCAAACCATCCTGCAACTTGCCGTGATGGGTAAGCTAGTCAAACAAGACCCTAATGACGAACCAGCAGCCAAACTACTTGCGCGTATCGCCAAAGAAAAAGCCCAACTGTTCAAAGAGGGGAAAATCAAAAAGCAGAAGCCACTGCCCGCCATCACCGACGAAGAAAAACTATTTGAGCTTCCTCTCGGGTGGTCTTACGTAAGGCTTGATGACATTTGTTTTGCCATAACTTCTGGTTCTACTCCACCAAAAGAAAAGTTTAATGAAGAAACGGGAGTACCATATTTAAAAGTTTACAATATAAAAAACCAAAAAATTGACTTTTATCATCGGTCACAATTTGTTGAGTCAAATCACCACACCAATAAGTTGACTCGTTCAATTTTATATCCAGGTGATGTCGTGATGAATATTGTAGGCCCACCATTAGGTAAAATCGCAATAATTCCTGACGAATACCCTGAATGGAATTGTAATCAAGCTATAGTCTTTTTTAGACCCCTTGAGTTAAAACTTAATAGTTATATTTATACTTATCTAATATCAGGAGTGTTTCTTCAAAGTATTGAATTAATAGGAACTGCTGGTCAAGATAACATTTCTGTAACTAAGAGCCGAAGTATAGTAATACCTTTACCTCCACTCGAAGAGCAACACCGGATTGTCGCTAAAGTCGAAGAGTTAATGGCACTTTGTGATCAACTCAAAGTCCGTTTAGCGGATGCGCAAATCACCCAACTGCACCTCACCGACGCCATCGTCGAACAGGCAATTTAACCACTTACCTTAACTACAGAAAGATATAAAATATATGGAAATATTAGAGAGTTTATTACGAAGCCTTAATACACAATCGGTGAGTAGTGCCATTTTAGTGTTGATGGCTTTAGTGTGTGCATTAGGGTTATTTTTTACTAAACAAGCAAAGCAAGTTGAGTTTGTGAATTATGTACCGACATTATTAACCACTATGGGTATTTTTGGTACATTTCTGGGCATTGTATTGGGCTTGTTAGATTTTAATCAGCTCGATATTGAAGCCAGTATTCCGCCTTTACTTGAAGGGTTAAAAACGGCTTTTATTACCAGTTTAGCGGGTATTTTGCTCTCGTTGATTTTCAAAACATTAGCGACATTTTCTTTTTTGAGGCCTAAGCAGCTTGAAGAGAGTATTTCGCATGCTACGCCTGAGGCAATATTAGGTGCGATGCAGGCACAAGTTACTGAAACCCGTACTTTAAAAGATGCGCTTGTGGGTAATGAAGAATCCACATTATTTGGGCAACTTAAAATTCTGCGTGGTGACATTAATGACAATGCCAAATTGTCGGCAAAAATTCTGCAAGAACAATCCATTAAGCAACAAGAAAAGTTTGACGCATTTTCTGAGAAGCTTTGGCTTAAACTGCAAGACTTTGCTGATACTTTGTCTAAGTCTGCCACAGAGCAAGTGATTGAAGCCCTCAAACAGGTCATTGCAGATTTCAATAATAATTTAACCGAGCAGTTTGGTGATAACTTTAAACTGCTAAATGAGGCAGTGATTAAGCTTGTTGAATGGCAAGAAAACTATAAGTTACAACTTGAGCAAATGCAGCAGCAATATGCCCAAGGTGTCGAGTCCATTTCAGCAACAGAGTCATCAGTTGCGCATATTAGTGAGCAAAGTAAAATCATCCCGCAATCTATGCATGAACTAAAAGGCGTAATGGAAGTTAATCAGCATCAATTAGCTGAGCTTGAACGCCATTTGGAAGCCTTTAAATTAATGCGTGATGAAGCGGTTAAAGCTGTGCCTGAAATTAGAGCGCAAGTTCAAAGCACCGTCGAAGATATTTCTGCGGCGGTTAATACTGCAAGTGAGCATTATAAGACCTTGCTAACCGAGTCTGATGATTACATTAAAAATCATGTGAAAACGTCAAATGATCTATTAGAGAAGTTTGCCAGCGAAACAGAGAAAGGGATTAACAGTGTCGGTGCTCGCTTAACTGAGAGCTCTGATATCATCAGTAAAAATATCGATACAGCAGCGACTGAATTTACCAATAATACATCCCGTACAAATGAAAGCTTACAGACAAGTTCTGATTATCTGCAATCCCAGACTGAAATTATCAAGCAACATTTGCAAGATGCGGTAAGTGACTTGAATAGCACCATGCGTGACATGATTGAAAAGTTAGTTGCAGACGCTAAAGATATGACTTCCACAATGAAAGAAGCAAACCAAAACTTAGTCACTGACACTGAGAATGTCCGTGACACCGTCGTTAAATCAGCTGAAAAACTACAACAACGACTTAATGAAGTGATTGATGACGCTGCTACTCAGCAAATCAACCAAGCCAAACGCACATTTGATGCCATGGAAGAACAAGTGAAGCATCAGGTAGGCTTAACAGGTGAAGCTGTTGATTCACAACTTAAACTGATTGATACGGCAATGCAGCAGGAAATAAACCGTGTCATGAACGAGATGGGACAAGCGCTAGCTCAAGTCAGTGGTAAGTTTGTTGACGATTACATTAAGTTAACTCAAGCCATGAATGAAGTTGTTAATCAGCGAGTAGCCTAATGGACAAGATATTTGGTACTAGCAATGGTGCACAGGACAGTGGTGAACATTGGTTAACTGTGTCTGACTTAATGGCCGGTTTAATGATGGTTTTTCTATTCATTGCGATTGTGTTCATGATGATTACTCAGAAGGAAAACGACAAAATAAAAGACGTCGCTGTCGCGTATCAGGAAAACCAAGTGGCCATTTATCAAGCATTGGAAGATGAGTTTAAAAATGATCTTGATAAGTGGGGAGCGACCATTGATAAGGAAACGCTCGCCTTTAACTTTCAATCACCAGATGTGTTATTTGCTAATAATGAAACACGGTTAAGCGATGCCTATAAGGAGATCTTGAATGATTTTTTCCCTAGATATATTAAGGTGCTTACACCTTATAGGGATTCATTAGATGAAATCAGAATTGAGGGGCATACATCAAGTTTAGGTCTTCGAGGCTCTACTGAGGCACAGGCATATTTTTATAATATGCAGTTATCACAAGGTCGTACTCGCTCAGTTTTAGAGTATGGTTATTCGTTGATGCCAAACGACTCTGAGTGGATCAAAGCGAATATCGCCGCTGTTGGTTTTTCTTCATCACGCTTAATAATGAAAAATAATGTGGAAGATGAAGCAATGTCTCGTCGAGTTTCATTTAGAGCGATAACAAATGCTGATATTCAGATTAAACGGATATTAGAGGCACAATAATGAAGCTGACGGTTGATTTTAGTACTTTACATCGGGCTGTGGCACCGCTAGGTAAAGTTGTTACTAACTTTACTATTACTAGTCGGTCAACAGAAATTGAGAGCATAGGTAGTCATTTAATTAAGGGGCTTATTCTAGGTAAGGATATCCAACTTGATGAGATTGATGGTTCTGATGGAATTTTGAATTATGACGGTCATCAAGTCATGCTTTATATCCCTGACCAAGGTGAAGATATTGAAGCTGTACTGATAGATGGAAAGCAAGGACGTCGTATTCATGTTGCTGAATGTTCTACATTAGAATTAATGAGGAATACTGGTAGATTCAAGAGATATGATGTTATTAATCGAGTTGATGGTTTATTTCCCGTTTTTGGCTCAATGCACAGCTATCAAGAAGAAATAAAGGGAGAGGCTGCTTTAGGTGTTTGCAAAAATTGCTTAAAAATCCTTAATTATAAGGGATATGCAACTCAGAGCTATGCGGTAAAAGAGATGGTATTTAATCATTTTTCTTTTGAACAATTTTTTGAAGTGTATAGTTCATACTTTAAAAGCTTACCTACGAACAGTAACAAAGTATCTAGCAGCTATACTGCAGATTGGCCTGCGATCTCTTCAAAATTAAGAAGTGACTTAAATTACACTTGCGAGCAATGCGGTGTTTGTTTAGTAAACGACTCTAAGTTGTTGCATACCCATCATATTAATGGCAATAAAGCAGATAATGGTTCTGATAATTTAAGAGTCCTTTGCGCAGATTGTCATAAAAAACAACCTCATCATGGGCATATCTATGTTAGCAATACTGATGTGCTTAAAATAAATCAACTGCGAAGAGAACAACATAAGTTCGATGTGTTTGATTTTAATAATTTACGCGAATGTGCAGACACTGCATTAGATGGTCTACTGCAAAAGTGTCAATCAATGGGTTTACCTGGTGCTGAGTTAGGTATTGGTATTAATAATAATAGCAATATGGTAGCTATTGATCTTTGTTGGCCTAGGCGCAAGGTTGCTGTGTTAATTAACATGGATAATGCGAAAGTATTGAGAAGTCATGGCTGGAATGTGTTTACTGCGTTTGATGCATTGAATAATTTTGAAACCTTTCAGGCAAAGGTTAGATAGTAAAGTTTTATAAGGTTTTCGTATGTTAAATTCTGAAGAAATTCATACAATACTGCTTAAGTTAATAGACTCGGATGAAGAGCATAGACACCCTTCTTATGCTTATGAGCACTGTTTAGGTGAAGGTTTTTATATTTATGTTAAACGTACACTAATGAGGCTCAAAGTTGTCTAGTGAAATAGTGGCGATTCAAAGATTAATTTAGTATCTTCCGTTTCACCCAGTAACTTCACCGTATAAATCGATATAAAAGTCGTGGCAAGGAACGGTTTTTATAAATTCAGAGGCTTCTTGTTCGCCACCATATAACATAAGTAAATTTCGGTACATAACGGGAAGAACTTCCGTTATGTATCTGTAGGAATGTTTATGATCTTTAAATCTGTTGATGACAGATAGTATTTGCCACTCCATCGGTTCATAACGAACCTCATATGGCATTTGACTATATAGCTGAGATTTATCACCAAATGTCTTATCGTAGAGTCTGGTAAGCTCTCCTAAATTCTTTGAGCCCATCAATAATTCAATGAACGAATGATACGATGTTGGCAAAATTCGATATTTTCGATAGTAAGAAAGCACAACCTCATGTAGTCGTGCTTCCATTTCATTTAGCAAAGCATAATATGAAAAAGAACTAAAGTCTTCGTCAGGTGAATTAATCAGTGCCTTGATTAACTCACCTTTCCTCCCCTCAAACGCAGAATTAGTTCTACAAGGATTGTATGTTGAAGCAAAGACTATCGATTGACGTAAGTGGATATGCTCATGAGAACATATAGCCGCAATGGCAAGTGTTCGTGTTTCCTTGGGGATAAGGGTTCCGTGAACAACTATCTCTGGCATTCCATTGAATTGTATAGGAACAAAGTAACCCAAGGAGTTTCCTAAACGTCCTCTTAGAATGCTTATAAATATTGCAGTCACTGAATATAAGAACACCAAAACTAGAACAGGTATGAATAAAAACACGACTAGAATATAACTTGAAATAATAAATAAAAACAATAGCTTGCTTGGGCATGATTCTTTAATTTTGAAGAATTCATTTGGTAGTTCAACTAGAATTTTAGTTATAGATAGTCGTAAATTATTAACCTCAGCATTAAACTCACTATTCGAATCTCCGCCACTAATTAACGACCTAAAAATCTGAAATAATAAGTATAAATATCGATTGAAATGTGCAGCTTGTACTCGGTAAAATTGTGTAGGTTTTAGCGCAGGGCGAATCAAAGGGGCAGGTGGGTACTCACAGAAATCAGCTTCTAGCTGAGAGGTTGAGCTAAAAATTTCTCTTTTAACAAAAACCATTTGATTCCCTAGAATTCAGATAATTACTCCAACACTCACATTGAGGTGTAGAAGAGGACAACTGTTGAAAAGTGGTACGCTTTATCTTGCCAAAGTAAAAGAGTATACCCTGAATTATCAACATTTGACCAAAGCTATATACTACCAGATTTTAGTTCTTTTAGGACAGGGCTTCACCTCTTGGTTATCAACTAAAAACAGTTAGGAATTATTAATGGAATTTCATTTTGAATTGCCACTAAAGTAGATTAGCGTCGTTAGTTACTAACGAACTTTGGCCATTGGTTATATCCGATACTTGGATCGTTGACCCTATGCTCTCTGATCAGAACCTACTCCATACGATTTATCTCTGTAGAGTCGGTGTGGATTGATAAATGATCTTGCGGTGAATGGCCATATCTATTCGTTCTGAAGTAGTAAAATCCCTGACTATAAGCTCACCGCTCGCATTTTTCCAATAGTTAATGCTATTGGTCAAGCCTTATCAATGTAGATCTTTCCATTGGGATAAGTGATTTTGTAAATCATTTTGGTTTCTGTAATCGGTTGAATCATCATTTTTCTCGAAGAGTTGTAATTACTTTATCATGCACTCACTTTATCTATAGTGATACTTCCCTTTGGGTGGATTTTGGGGCGCAATCTCCGGCTTTTTAATAACACTCAGATGATCATTGCACTTAGGGCAGAGGTTGAGTAACGAGCTACCTTCAAAGTCCAATTTACAGAATACGCAGCGATACATCACGACTATTCTTTGGTCGAACTTAGCTATTTGCTCTTTAATCCGGTCTCTTGTGGTCTTGGGTTCATCATGCTGCTTTCTACTTTGTTGGTGCTCAAGCCACTCATTTCCCCTTGGGTTGTAGATCCAATGCTTTCCCTTGATAGCTGTTTCTAGCCATTCATGGAGCAGCTGTGTCGATGATTTTAGCTTGTGTGATTCACTGAATAATTTCGAGAAATGGATTAATTCAAGACTGAGTACCGCTGTGCGATGATCCCCACCCAAATTATTATATATCGGTGCGGGGCGCCCAGGGTGACTTATGTAAATGCATAACTTGCGGGCTGATACCATTAGGATTAAGTCAAACATCACATCCTGCTCATAGCTATCAAGTGTTATGTTCTTGTGCTCAATGGTTATTTTCGCGCTTTTGGTAATGACATGCTTGTCGCCTTCGAAGTTTATCTCCATAGGTGGCAACATCAACATGCCTGTCTCCTGCAGCATCTGCTTGAGCATGTAGCGCACCGAGACAAAGAAGGAGAATTGGCAAGCCTCAATCTCTTCTTTACAGCCGCCTTTGGGATCATGAGAAAAGTGGGAGGCATAAACTTCACCCTGCCGAGCGATTAAAGAAATGCCACACGATGGACAAACACAATTACAAGCCTTGCCCCGTGTCGCGGCTTCTGCATCGATATACACGCCATCACTACGAAGGCCAAAGGGGATTAAGTTCATGAAGTTACTCTCACAGTTTCAATCCTTCCTGAAGGATTGGGTTGATGTTCACACTGGTTACTCTACCCATTTCATCCAGCATTTGTTTAATGGTTTTGTTTTCCTGCTTTGCGTTTGTGTTGTCACATGTTGTCAGCATGTTCCTCAAGCAGCGATTTACTGATGCTAATGCCTAAGTGTTGTCCTTTGATGTCGCGATGAAGATAGATATATCGACTGAAAATTGTAACTTGGAAAATGTCCAAAAGTGGATTGATACCTTAAAACGTTTTTCCCCGAAGCGTATTAAAGCAGTGATTCAATAGATGGTTCAGATTGGATCTCTACTGTTCATTTTTTGTCGTTTCAACGACTGTTTCTTGAGTAAAATACAGTTTACTTTAAAAGTATTGCAGTAAATTAGTATTTACCAAATTGGTTTTAATCTATTACTTTGACATTCAGGTTTTGGTAAATTATTGTTTACTCTAATTGGTTTATGGTGAAGAGAAATTTTCTATGGGAAGGAATAAAATTCAAGTTGGCACTGTTGCTAGTGCTGCACTAGCCCATTTCGCCACTCTGCTTTCAATCCAGCGTAAGGAAAAGAAAATCACAGTAGAAGAGCTGTGTTCACGAGTTGGGGCATCTAAGCCCACTATGATAAAGATTCTTAAGGGTGATCCGTCTGTAAGTATCGGACTTTACTTCGAAACTGCTTGGGTGTTAGGTGTTTCCTTATTTGAAACCGATGAAAATCGGTTTGCTATTAAACATAAAAAAAATGCGAAAATAGAAGCACTGCTGCCTAATCGAGTAAGAAGGAAAAAGGTAATTTTGGATGACGACTTCTAGTAACCAATGCTTCGTTTGGAAATGGCTTAGAGGACAGTCAGAACCTGTGGTAGCCGGTAGACTCACTATTGATGAATCTGGCCAACATTTTACCTATGGTCAGTCTTACTTGAAGCGTCCAGATGCAGAGCCAATTTACTCACATGAATTACCGCTTTCTGCTGGTACTATGCAGCCAGTTCAAGGTATGTCTATATTCTCATGCTTGCGTGATGCAGCTCCTGATGCTTGGGGACGTAGGGCCATTATTTCTCGGCTGATGAGCAAAAGTTACGATGCTGAGTTTAACGAAATGACGTATTTGATGCATTCCGCTTCAGACCGGTTCGGTTCTCTCGACTTTCAAGAATCGGCCACTGAGTATGTTGATCGTTCTACTGATGCAGCCACGCTTGAAGAGTTATACCTGGTGTCTGAAATCGTCGCTCAAGGTAAGAAAATCCCGTTGGATTTGGATAAAGCACTTATGCATTGTACATCGCTGGGAGGCGCTCGTCCGAAAGCGATGATCACTGCTGGCGAAGTTAAGTATATTGCTAAGTTTTCATCCCAAAATGATACTTACGAGGTTGTCTATTCAGAATACGTAGCCATGAAGTTAGCTAAGTTAGCCGGACTCAATGTGGCCGAAGTTGTATTAAAAAAAGCATTAGGCAAGGATGTTCTTCTTGTTAAACGATTCGATAGAGAGTTGATTGGTGGTATTTGGTGTCGTCGCTCTATGGTGTCCGGACTGACAGTTTTAGGCTTAGATGAAGCATGGGCTAGCGAGGCTTCTTATGTAGACCTAGTAAACGTTATGAAGCAGTATTGCATCGCATTTGCCTCTGATAGCCAAGAGCTATTTGCACGGATGGTATTTAACGTGCTGATCGGCAATTCGGATGACCATGCTCGTAATCACGCTTTCTTTGTCGAAGGGGATAAAATATCTCTATCACCTGCTTATGATATTTGTCCACAAAACCATAGCGGTGGGGTGGCAAATCATGGAATGAAGCTCTTCGACAATTCAAATTTGTCTCTGTTATCACTTTGTCTGAAAGCAGCACCAAGCTTCAATATTAAGGCCGAAAAAGCGGAAGAAATTATCAGATCGCAGATTAATACGATTATCCAAGAGTTTGAATCCGTGTGTAACGAAGTAGATGTCCCTGAAGTAACGCGAAAGTTACTTTTCAAACGTGTGATATTGAATGACTACATATTCAATGAAATGGAACACCTAAAGCCGCAAGATGCTGGCTAACTTCTCAGCATACATGGAAATATAAGTATCTAAATGAATAACGTCCGTGTGACCTGAAGTTATATGAACCTCTATTCACTTCGATAAGATTCAAGGGCGATCTATCTTAACAAGCTAATACCCTAAAGTGAGTTAACACGGGGCGTTTGACCACAAACTAGCTACCTCATTTCCCAACAAATTCTCATCTATGTTCTGCTTTCAGCAATTCACCATAAGTGGCCGAAACTGGAGCGACTAGACAGTCGTATTCAAAAATGCGTAGCTCTGAGTGTTTTTAAGTCAATGTTTGTGCGCGTTATCTCAATCATTAACATCTAAAATTATTTAAAATTAATTACTTATATAAAGCGAAACTTAGATAATAGGCTTGTAAAACGCGTATGCGCGTTTTTCTTGATAGTGTATTTGATAAAAAGCTGATAAGTTCTTTGCCATACAAATAGTTAACGATTCGCATTTTCACTGGTCTAACATGATAAACGCGCATGCGCATAAATACTAAGACGTTATGCCTCTCCCGATAATTTATAGTAAGAGATTGATATGAGATATGTGAGTGGCTTTGAGAATCAGGTAATCACTTCGGAATTTGAAACAAGTGAACTTAAAAAGCTGCCAGCAGCTATAGACCGTTTTAATGAGTCTAGATACTTTGCTCAACAGTTTTCCAACTTAGATGCAAAAGAAGAAAACCTGCCTCAAGCAAACTGGTTTTTGAGCGCATATTTTGCCGCAGTGATCTCTATTCGCGAGGCAGCAGAATTAGACATGCTTAATTTAGGCTACTCCAGCCAGATGTTTAAGAACACATCAATGGCAAAAGAAACGTTTATGCCTTCTGATGGAGGCGAACAATCAGAAAATGATCCATTAGCTATCAATAGAATGTTTAAAGATATCCGTAACCTAAGAGTTCATTTTGCGTTGCCGCTCGTAAATGTCGTTAACAGCGTATTTGTATTGAATTATGTAACGAGTGAAAGCTTACACAAATTGCGAAGAGCACAGGTCACGGAAGCTGAAGCAGCACAATTCCATTCGTTTACTAAGACAAGTGATCTGAACAAGTTACTGTTTCAGCACCTGTTCATTCAACGTCAGTTGATTATTGCCCTGAGCGAGTTAACCAAGGAATTACAAACTGTTTAAGTGTGATTCGCAACGCGTGGTATTTTTACCATGCGTTGGTTAAGGTGGTATGCGGCGACTTCGGTATTGTGTTGCTCCCCCCTTAACAGGGGGCGCTGGCGGATCCCCTCATAATTGGGGTCTTCCAGCGTCATGAACTAAGTTTATATATTCGATTAATGCCCAGCGAAAAATTGTTTCCTTTACCGGATATCTGTCTCTTTTGCGTACTTCCTTTCCAAGTCTAACAATTGATAGCACTGCACGCTTTCTCACTGTATTGGCTTGAAAATATCGCTGCCATCCAAGGTGTTGCGCCGCTAACCCAATACACCACAACACAATTTCAGCGAGTATAGCGATGAGTAGCAATACATCATATCGCTTTGGACAACTGCTGCGGCTTTGTCTGAGGCCCATGCCATATTGCGGACTTTTTAAATCGCGGAAGGTTTCTTCAATTTGCATTCGCTTAGCATATAAATCGACGACCTTTGAAGGGCCAAAGTAGTCCGGCGGTAGATTTGTTGCGAGTAGCCAAGGCTCTTTACTCCCTAAGCTGTAACTCTTTTGTGCGGTGTGATTTCGCCCAGCTTTAGAAGAACGTTTATCCTTACGCAGCTTAGGTTTAGCTTTAAACAAGTGCAGGCAACATTGTAGCGGAGACTTGCGCGCTAACTTGACGCTACCTATGTATTTCGCGGTTGAATTCGCCTTAGGGTAGAGGGATTTATTTGACTGCCATGATGTTTGGCCGTTGAGCATAAAACTGACATCACCGCGAACTCGACCTAGCCAAAACCAGCCATGGCGCTCGACTTCCCTAAACCAAGTATTGCGATAACCTGCATCGGTGACGATGAGCGGGCAGCATCCTGGCGGCAATACGTTAGCAAGCTCAGCTAAGAAAGCGTTATGACTGCGCGGGGCATTGTAATCTTCAAACAGAAAAGTGCGTTCGTACAACGTAATGGAGCGACCTTTAACACTTATTGATGCGCGTAAGGTCATCATTCGCAGTTGTTCGCGCACATCTGACCAATCCACAAGAATAATGGGCATCGGATTTGAGCCGCAGAGATACTGTGCATGCCATTGATAAATAGCGAACTTATCTTTGACAACATGTAGATTTCCGAGCAGTCGGTCAATACGCTTGATATTGTGTTTTGGTGCAACGTTACCCGTTATGTTCCGTCCTAACTGGGTTAACGAGAGTTGATTGCCATCGAGTAAAGACTCAGTAGCAACCATCAGAGAATTAAGGCGTTTTGGGTGTATTTGAGGGCATTGTTTTTTGAGTAAATCGTGTAATATGTCGATATCACGCATGATGTTGGATCTAGTAGGTTTTTGGCGAAATTGATTAGATCAAACAGCATCATGCGTGTCTACTTATTTGAATCCCATCGAATTTATCTGGGGATTCGCTAGATTTGGGCGTTATAACTTCTTGGAGATTTCATGGCAGATTGGATTTTTAGAGGGAACAGAGAAGATTTTGACGTAGATACTTACTTAGGTGAGTTTGATTATATCTATTGGGCAGTTAAGCATGCTAAACACCAAAATGAAATGCAAAGTGGAGATCGAGTATTTATATGGAGATCAAAAGGTAAGTCAAAAGATCCTTATGGTTTAGTTGGTTTCGGTGTGATTGCCGAACCTCCGGTACATAAATCAGATGTAAAGCATCCTGAATTTTTACTTGAAGAGTATTGGGAAAAAAGGGAGGTCTCAGAAATTAAAGTCGGTATAAAACTGCAATCTGCTCGCCTAGATTTGAAATCAGGTCTTGTAGAGTCATCACTTCTATTAAGGGATGAGGAGTTATCAGGAATGCAGCTCTTGACAGCTAGGCAAGGTACAAATTTTAAACTAACTGATAGTCAGTTTAATAAAATTTGGGTGATGTGGGCAGGTGATTGTAGTGAAGATGTAGAAAATGAATATTCTTCTGATGAAACAAAATATCGAACTAGAACTCATAAAATTAGAGAACGAGACCCAAAATTAGTAAAGAGAGCCAAAGAGAGGTTCGTAAAAGACAATGGTTCATTATTCTGTGAGGCATGCGATTACGATTTTGTGGATTTATACGGTTTTAGTTATGCAGAAGCGCATCACAAAAAGCCGTTGAATTTAATAAAGGCTGGAGAAAAAACAACAGAATCTGACATGGGGATACTATGTGCCAACTGCCATAGAGCAGTTCATAGAATTGAATCGGATGATCCATGGTTCGAATTGTTAAAATTGCATGGGAAGTTATAACCATTCGTTCAAGCGGGACTCGTAAAAGTTGGCTCGGTTTCGCTTCGCATCACATTTTAGTCAACAATTACTCTGTAGTGGCACACTAAATTTGGCCACCTCATTAGTTCATGCCCATGCTGGGCGTACACAAGCCAAGCAAGGCGGACGCTGAAAAACGCGCCGCTTCTTGAAGCGTTAGATTTTTCAAGGAATCGTATGCAAGACTATTTTGAACAGTTGAAGAATGAACTTGAAGCCATCAAGCAGCTTGGATCGAGAAGCGGTGCAAATGGTTTCTTTGGTCAAGAAGCATTGCGTTTTTATTCTATAGCAGGAACTCTTCTTGAGAGCTTTAGCTGCGACAAAAATGCTGGTGTTGATGAGCGCTATATAACTCATATTCTTTCCAGAACCATCCTGGAAAACTATTTCTGGATTATCTACTTATTTGACGCTCCTGCTCAAACAGCCAGTCGATACGCTAGTCTGGTTGATGCATTCAAGCTGGATTACCACAAGCTCTTAAATGAGCCGCTGTTGCCTCATAAAGATAAGCTAGAGCCTTCAGATCCTTCTTGGTCAAGTCTGAATCGAGCAATGGATGTAAATAGCATGCTTGCCCAGGTTAAAAACGATTATGGTGATAGGCTAAGTTACCTATATTTTATTTACCGTCTCACCAGTTTTGACACGCATGGAAAGAGTCTAGATACCATCTTCCAAGAGGCGTTCGGTAAACAAGTGAATTTCCCAGTATTGGATGTTGGCTATGCAATTAAACTCATTGCCAACCAATATATGGTGACCTTGGGGCAGCTTAGAAATGCAGGTGAAATCTAACAATTTACTCTCTCTGAAAAATTACTCGCTACGCTCCTAATTTTCCGGTGAGCAAGGCATTAATACATAGAAATTTTAATTCGAAACTCACTAATTCGAGCTAACAGTCTAACTCGGAAAAGTCCCAAAGCGTTTGTGTTGTCATGTGTTGTTAGAGCTTCATTAAATATGAATATGGACTTAATTCGTAGACAAGTTTGATTAGGTATGAAAAGCGAACCCTTTCAGGTTCGCAAGTAAGTGGCTAACGCTTAGCATTACTGCTGAATGTTAGCTTAAGCTTCGGCTTCAATAATCTGCTCAGCCCAGAATTGTTCAGCAGCGTCAAAATAGAGAATCGGGGGCAACCCGAATATCTGTTGAAACTCCGCGGTAAACAACTCGCAAAAGGCAGAAATATCATCTTTATACATCAACAATAGCATCATCATTTCTAAGCCCATTAAATACTGAGTATCAAACTCAGCATGTTCCTCAAGAAGTGATTTACTGATGCTAATGCCTAAGTGTTGTCCTTTGATGTCGCGATGAAGATAGATATATCGAGTGAATTGTAAGGCTCTAGGATCGTTATCATTTTCGTCAATGTCAGCGAGTAACAAGACGGTACTATGATCATCCCAAGGGCTTTTTGATTTTCGTTGATATACGCGAATAAACGGTGACTGACTCATTATTAACTCCTCGTTATTGTCCTTATCAATAACTAGAATTGGGCACCGGAAATTCTGTGGGTTCAGGGGTTAAGTTTAACGTTTTAAGTAAGAATCCCTTCTTAGCCTTTTGCTGGTAACTAATCTTCCCCTCATTTTGCTAGTTTGCATTTTTCGACAAACATGTACCTAGGGTACTAAGTAATTGCAATTTATAAACTCTGCTTCTATAGTTGGTTTAATTTACTCTATATTTTGGTACTTATGGTGCAACTATGTCATCAAAAATAAACTGGCTTATTAATCATACGAGTCCTGGTGCGGTAGTGCTTCAGTCATGGTTGACACAAAATGAGATCAGCTCATCTTTGGTGAGAAAATATGTGCAGAGTGGTTGGTTGTACAAGATAAGTGCGGGGGTTTACGTTCGTCCTGAGTCAACAGGCAAGTTACAGCCTCATTGGGTTGAAGCGCTCAAGGCTGTGAATGAGCAGCTAAAGCTTCCTGTTCACCTTGCGGGAGTCAGTAGCCTAACGCATCAAGGGCTTAGTCATTATCTTCAACTAAGCAGCGAGCAAGTTTGGGTTGGCTGTCAAAGTAAGCAGGCTTTGCCAAAGTGGTTCCGCGAATTGGAGGCGCAAAACTGGCTTTTTTATACCAGTAGCAAGCTGACCCAAACGTTGGAAAAAGACTTTATTACTATAGGGGTGAACAATAGAGAGGTTAAGGCAAGTTGTGCGGAGCTTGCAGCCTATGAGGTCGTCAATGCCATTGGCAAACATATCAGTTTTGAGCATGCCGCGGAGCTGTTTCAAGGGTTAGTGAATCTCAGTCCACGTAAAATACAGTCAATACTGAATCGAAGTGAAGCCGTACAAGCTAATCGCGTATTTCTCTTTTTAGGCCACTACTATCAACACCAGTGGAGCAAAAGGCTAGATGAGCAGCAAATCACGCTTGGTGCGGGAAAGCGTCAGGTGGTGGCTCATGGCCGTTACGATGGACGGTATCAAATAACAGTGCCTGCATCGTTTATTAAGACAGAAGAAAATCAATATGAATAAGTCATCGATATACTACCAGCAAGTGACCTTGCTTATTCGGATGCTGCCGCTCGTCGCCCAAGAGAAGGTATTTGCCCTAAAGGGCGGTACGGCTATCAACCTATTTGTACGCAACTTCCCACGCTTATCGGTCGATATCGATTTGGCTTATCTTCCTTTGGAGCCAAGGGAACAAGCGCTACAAAGTGTGAAGGAAGCGCTTGGTCGTTTGACTGCACAGATCAATCTACAACCGAACCTTAGTGCTGTATTTCAAGACAATAAATATGATGAGCTCAGGGTTGTCGTGATAAGTGATAGAGTCACAATAAAAATTGAAGTCTCTCCTGTTGCGAGAGGTACGCTACACAAAGCGGTATTAATGCCAGTCGTTGAGTTAGTTGAAGAAGAGTTTGGGTATGCAGAGATCCCCGTCGTAAGCCTGCCTGATCTATACGGTGGTAAGTTATGTGCAGCGATGGATAGGCAGCACCCAAGGGATCTATTTGATGTGAAAATGCTGTTGGCGGAAGAGGGGATCACTCGAGAGATTTTAGTCGGCTTTCTCACTTATACACTTAGCCATCCAAGGCCTATTAATGAAGTGATGTCTCCACGCTGGAAACCACTTGATGAAAGCTTTCAAACTGAATTCAATGGAATGACGACAAAGCCGATTAAACTCGATGAGCTGGTTTTAACTCGCTCAGAAATGCTGACAGCGTTGCAGCATCACTTTACTGCAAAAGACAGAGACTTTTTATTATCTTTTAAACAGGGTCAGCCTGATTGGTCATTGTTTGATGAACCGAGCGTCGCGGCACTACCTGCGGTGAGATGGAAGCTATTGAATATCCAAAACCTAGCGAAAAACAAATCCAAGCATCAAGAACAACTCATTAAACTGGCTGATGTATTGGAAACGTGGGTTGCAGGTCGGATACTGTAATGTGCAGTGTATTGCCGATTTTATCTGATAGTTCGCTGTTTGTGGGCGTTGGCGACTTAGATTGAGCTAAGGCTATAAGCAAATAAAAAAAGCGAACCGTGAGGTTCGCTAGTAGGTGATTATTGAGGCGCGTTAGATTGCACTTCAATAATCTGCTTTTCCCAATATTGTTCCGCGGCTTCAAAGTAGACTGTCGGGTGATACCCTAAGACATACTCAAACTCTGCGGCAAATAATTGGCAAAAATTTGTTATATCATCAACATACATGAGTAATAGTTGCATCATTTCTAAGTCGTTTAAAAACTGAGAGCTAAACTCAGGATGCTCCTCAAAAATAGATTGGCTAATACTCACACCTAGAACATGTCCATCTAAATTTAAGTGAAGATAAATGTAGCGTGTAAACAGCAGCTCTATTGAGGTTTGGTCGTTCAGTTTAATATCTGCAAGCAACACGACTTTGCAGTGTTCATTCCAAGGACTAAATGTTTTAAGCTGATTTACATGAATAAAAGTTGAGTGTTCCATTTGTTGCTCCTATTGGTTTGGCCTTTCAACTTTTACTTAGGTCTGTGCCATGGAAATTAGCCCTGTTTGCATAAATTGCTCAGCAAATGAAATTGCGAGTTCAATCTGAACGGCGGACATTTTTTCACGCACTAAGCGTTGTTTAAGCATGTGCAGGAGTATTTCTTGCTCAACGTTGTCCTCGTAAGAAAAGGTGTCGCTATCAGGCATCTCTTTTTTAATCACATAAGTCATTAATTCGAAGACCATCAGCAGATTGTGGGCTTGTTGTTCAAACGCAGTCGATTGCATCATCGTGGTTTCTCGCTTTGCAGGAAAGTATGTCCTGAATAACTAGAAACATGGTGTGATAAATTGTCGTATTTGGGGATTCAATAGTTCAGTTTTGTGCAAAACATCTGTGCGAATTTAAAATTTTTTTCTGAGTGTTCAGAAGATCCAGAGTGGGATCTCTTTGGGATCCAAACAGGTTCTTATAGACCCTCACAGACCCTCTGAAAGCCACTGAAAAGGCGCTAATACGGTACTTTAGAGGGTTCGACTCCCTCTCTCCCAAATTAAAGCAAAGGGAATCAGTATCTTACTGGTTCCCTTTGTTGCTTTGGGGCAAAAGCTGGGCAGATCGCCGTTTTGTTCTCCTTCCGTGTCCTTGGTAAAACCAAGCATTTCTGACACACGATTAGCCATTTTTTGAGTCCTTAGGTTTTTGCCGCATTAGGTATGTTATTCGTCGTGGTTCTTTTACGCGTTTGGATTAAGGTATAGCCGCCACTTAATACTATGAGTAAGCTCCCTAGAAGTGTCAGTAAATCTGGGGATTCTCCAAATATCAATATGCCTAACGCTAAGGCAAACAGTAAACGTGTATACCGAAAGGGGCTGACTACTGAGACATCTCCAGCGCGCATAGCGATTGTCAGCGCATTGTAGGCCATGACACCAAAGACGATGGCTCCCAGAATTTGTGTTGCCGCAGTGGTACTAAACTGTAAGGGCTCATTTTGGTACATCATTATGGCTAAGCCTGTCGGAATTAACACAAAAAAGCTATACACCCCAAGTTGCATGTTAGATAACACGGGTGATGCGGCACGGGTTGCTAAATCGCGTCCTGCAAAACCTAAGGTAGCGATAACGGCAAATAAAGAGGTGGCTTCAAAGCCATCAAGCCCTGGACGAATGATCATCAGCACGCCCACAAAACCAACCAATACCGCAAGCCATCTTTTATGACCGACTTGTTCACCGAATAACAAGGCTGCGCCAATCATGGCTATTAGAGGTGTGGCTTGCAAAATAGCGGATGCACTTGATAGTGGTGTTAAGGTGATAGCTAAAGCAAAACAGAAGCGGCCGATCACTTCACACAATGCGCGTAACAGTATGGGGGCCGACAATGCCGCAGGGTGAAGCACAGTTTCGCCCTTGCGCTAGGTTAACAGTATAAAAATCAACATCCCACCTAGGCCAAATAACGCTAGAATGAAGCCGATAGAGGTGGTTTCTGCTGCAGATTTGATGAGCATGTCTTCAATAGAAAATGCTGCCATAGCAGCCACCATAAACAGACTACCTTTTGTATTATTCAAAATCTCTTCCCAACATGTGTAGACTGCGTCTCTGAAAAAGTATCGACTTGAGAGTGTTGGCTCGATGGAGCAGATCGCTGAAGTCATGGTATAGCTTATTGTGACCCAAGTTAAACATCATGTGACTCGAGTTAAACATCCTGCGCTCTAAGTTAAACAGCCTTTTATGCGCGCTACAGCAGGCTTTCTTTGCTCATCCTAATCGGATTCGCGGTCCAAGTTCGCAGTGATCTTGGGCTCGAAAGGAAAGGGGATAATAAGAGTTAGCAAGACACTATAATAGATACAGACATGGTTTTTTCATCTATATCAGATGGTTAATCTAACGCTATTACGCGTACCTTGTATGTCCAATATCTGCAAAGAGGATAGAGAATAAGCTGTTTGGCAGTGGCGTTAATCTGCCGAATATAAAATACTTTTCCTAAATAGGGCAATAAGATGCCCAGTTTTTATGGGATAGTTTGACTGAAGCGCGGTAACTGTAATGGTGCAGTTCGGGTCTCGATGGCGTAACGTTGCGCGTTTTAAAATGTCAGTCAATCAGCGAGGAGTAGAGTGCGCTTAGCAATGCAAACTCTTTCACCTTGAGAAAATGAGCTTGATACGCTCTGTTTGCGGGTAATCTACTTGCATTGCACACAGTTTATGAGTGTGGTGCACGCGCGCGGCGTGCGCCATTATTGAGTTACTGCGATTCAAATGTTCCCCATTTCAGCGCGTTACCTTCATCAACGAGTAGTTGCCCTTTGCTCCATACTTTATCGATATTAAAGTTATCCGTTAATAACACAAAGTCGGCATCGTGTGTTTCGCTTATTCTGCCCTTACTTTTTAGCTTGAGCACCCGAGCGGCATTTGAGGTCACTAAAGGAAGCACTTGTTCTAGGGGTAAACCACTGTTAATTAAAGCCACTAGCGCTTCAAATAGGCTGCTGACTTTACCCATTTCTATTCCAATACATTCACCGTCAGAACTAAATATGGGCAGGCTAGCATTTCCGTCGGAACTTAAGCTGATTTGACTCAAGTTAACACCTTGCGAGATTGCAAAATGGACCGCATTAACGATCGCGACTTCACCCTCGTTTAAATATTGAGTATTAGTCGACGTCGTGAAATCAATAACCCCACCTTGTCGTGCAAATTCAAGCCCTTGCACTAATAACTGCTGGGAGCGATTCATGTGAGTGGGATAGAACTGCGTTAAAGGGATATCAGACTGCTGCGCGATGTGATGCAAAATTTGGATACCAGTTGCACCATCGCCCACATGCACAAACACTATGCCGCCTTTACCGCTGAGCATGCCACCGACGCGGCTTTGCGCTGCGACTCTGGCGAGTTCTGGCACTGTGAGTTGCGATCCTCGGTGATCTGCAATTGCAATCTCACCCACACCAATAACATTGTCGATTAACACCAGATCTTGGGTGATATCGCCAGTAAGGGTCTTTACGGGGTACTCGTAAGAGCCTGTGTAGCAAAAGACAGACAAGCCTTCGTATGTGAGCGCTTTCGCTTTGACGACAAGTTCGTTCAAGCTGCGACTAATGGCGTCGGTTCCCAATGCTGCGACGAGCGTAGTGACCCCAGCAAGGCTAGCATCTGTTAGTTGCATCTCTGGAGTACGCGTGTGGTAACCGCCTTCACCGCCACCGCCTGTGATATGCACTAAGGGGTCCACTAAACCTGGGATTAAAGGGCGGCCATTGGCTTCGATGATTGTGACTAAGTCTGCATGCTTAAGATCAATGACGGGGGCGATTTTAAGGACTTTCGCCTCGCAAAATAACACGTCGCGTAGCCCTAAAAACTGCGGCGCATAAACGGCGGCGTTACGGATTAAAGTTAACATCAGCTATATCCTGTAATAACGGCAAATAAAATGACGGCACTGGCCATCAAGGTCAGCAATAATTGAAAGCGCCAAATAAGCGCAAGCCATTGAGCGTATGAAATTTTAGCCACACCTAAACAACCCATTAATGAGGCTGAAGTAGGGATCACTAAATTTGTCAGTCCATCACCAAACTGAAAACAAAGCACTGATACTTGGCGGGTGACGCCTGCAATATCGGAAAGCGGCGCCATGATAGGCATGGTCAGGGCGGCTTGACCGGAACCAGATGCGACAAAGAAATTCATAATAGATTGAAATATATACATAACAATGGCAGAGGTGACATCAGGTAACGTTGCCAAGGACTCGCCGGCATAATGTAAGGCAGTGTTAAGAATAGAGGGCTGTTGTGGGTCATCGCCGCCAAGCAATAACACCACACCTTTGGCGAATCCCACAATCATAGCGGCGGGTAACAGTTTACTGGCGCCTTTTTGAAAGGCACTTGAGATTTGGTTTAAGCTACGTTTCCGCCAAAGAACGGCAATCAGCCCAACAACCAATGCCAGTGCAAAAAACTGACTGGCGATTTGCGGAATATAATAGCCTTGGCTTACCACTCCCCAAATCACCCACATAATTACGCCGAGTAAACAAAGCAACACGAGAATGTCAAAGGAAGAACATTTATTATTCAATGGATTATCGTTAGCATGCACGAGTGTGGCATCCACTGCCGAGCGATGTTTTTTAGCGTAGCGCAGGGTAAAAATTAAGCCGACAACAGTGAAAACTAACCAAGCTGCAATCCGTAAACCAGCGCCAGACATTAAAGGTACACCGGCAATCCCTTGCGCAATGGCCACGCTAAATGGATTCATCCATGAGGTAGTAAATCCAATTTGGGTGGACAAATAGGTGACCATGACCACAGTTGCCGCTGAATAACCTAAAGCCTGAAAAAGCGGTAACAGTACAATGCAAAATGCAATGGCCTCTTCGCTCATGCCGTATATCGCGCCGCTTAATGAAAATATTATAAACAGTAATGGGATCAGTAATACTTGGCTGCGCTGCAGTTTGGCGATCATCGCCATAATGCAATGAGTAATGGCGCCAGTGTCCATGACGACACCAAAGGCACCACCCACGATAAGGATAAATGCCATGACGCCAACGGCCGAGCCCATGCGATCGCCTGATGTCATGCCGTCGAAGGCAAAATTGGTCAGCCCCGTTTTGTTGTTGGCTGAAAATAGACTGACATGATGCGCGTTATCGTATGTCATGAAAAACTGTTGTGGGTCGATTCTTTGAGTGATGTTGCCAGCGCTATCAACGATATCGACCATAGCAAACCAACCCGCAGGAAACAGATAACTGCTTATTGCGGCGGCTAAAACGATAAAAAATAAAATAACAAAAGCGTCGGGCATTGCCCTTGCAGTAGGTAATTTCATCCTAATGTGCCTTTATAAAGGGTCAGAACAAGGCATTGGCCACAATTAAACGCTGCGGCCAATGCCTCAAGTCAGTACATTAAAACTTGAAGGTATAACGTACGTTCCAGCGACGGCCTAACCAATCATGGACTGAGCTTGCATAGCCATTGGTTGGAGAGGAGGCGTAGGGCGGTTCTTCATCTGTTAGGTTACGCACTGACACCAAAAAGCTATGGTGTTCATTTAACTCATAACCAAGGCTCGCACTGAAGGTGAGCCAACTGTCGACGGTTTCGTTATCAAATTTAAAGTCACCATCACCCAATGAACTGATGTAGTGACCCGATAAACTGGCACTCCAATCGTTGAGCTGCCAGTCGGTTCCTAGATCAAGCACGCTTTCAGGGCGAGCAATTTCTGAGGCGCCACTTAACCGCCCTAATAAATCTTCCACTGGGGTTGAAGGTGTGACTTGTCTTTCAAACGATAGGGTTTCAGTGCCCGCAACATAAAACTTAAATTCACCTGCGGTTTCAGTGTCTAAGCGATAATCTAGCTTGTAGTCGATGCCATCAGTATTTTGATTGCCGACGTTAAAATAGCCGGTGCGTAAGAAGCTGATATCCCCTTAGCCATCAACAACACAGCCAAATTCATCCCCCAGTTCTGCAACGCTAGTCACGATTTTTGTACTGTCTTTAATACAGGCGCCCAAGGTAGTGTTGGCATCAATATCAACAATATCATCGTGCTCGTAGCGCCAGTAATCGACGGTCAATTGTAGTGCTTCGGTGAGGTTCCAAGAGACGCCAACGTTAATGGCGGCAGATTTTTCTGCGGATAAATCCTTATTGCCTATGGTTTCTTGGTCAAACTCGAGTTCGCCAAACTCAGCGCCAGCAGTACCGCATAAGGCATTGTAAGGTTCAGCTGAACCACAATTGATATACTGGCTGCTGAGCGACGTCCCTGCGCCTAATTGGGATAACGAAGGGGCTCTAAAACCTGTACTCCATGACGCCCTTAATACTAAGTCCTCAAGTGGGCGATAACGCATTGATATTTTAGGGTTAACATCACCACCAAAGTCACTATAGTGGTCGTAACGTAAAGCTGCGATCACATCTAAGGTGTCGGTAATGGGGAAATTAAACTCGCCATACACAGCATATTGCGTCCGGTCTGCTTCGGCATCGCTTGCGCCTAAGCCGATAATTTCGTTATTAACGGCGTTGATAGATGGCCTATCAAATATTTGCTCTTTTCGCAGCTCTCCACCAAAAACCGAGCTTACTGTACCTGCGGGCAATGCAAACAAATCGCCACTGATATTAAAATCCAGCGACAACACCTCTGATTCACCTTTACGAATGCCGGGATCGCGCAGGGTAGCAATTTGTGCAGCGCTACTATCATGGCCTAAATTGAACGGATTAAATTCATCCGCCGCCACGGCGGCATCCAGTTTAGTGGCATTCATATAGCCAGCAACATTGTTGATTTCGTTTGTAGATTTGCCATAACTCGCCGCGGTTTCCCAGCTCCAGTCGGCAAGTTCACCGCGCAGTCCAGCGAGGACTCGATAGCTCTGAGTGTCATATTCCTGTACTCGACGCTCAGGGAAACGAGTTCGAACAGTGATAACGTCGCTGACACTCCCATCTAGCATGTCAATGTCGTGAACATACTGAGGAATGTTGGCAGAATCACCAGCAATATCCACTGTATATCCCGCAGGCGCCTCATAGGCTGAACCGGTATTCTTTTGATACATGCCTTCAGCAAAAAACTCCAATCCATTATCTAGATGATAAATATGATTAAAGGTCGTGCCTATATTGTCAAAGTCAGGTTGGATAGCGCGTTTAATAACATAGTCATAATTGCAACGTGTACCACTTTTTTGAGTATCGTCGCCACACCAAGACTCAGCGTAATCCTCACCATCTATGGTCATACGAGTGCTGGATTCAAAGGTAACATTAACAGGTCTATCGCTATTAAAGATGGCGTTTCGCGTCGCATAATCGACTACAACTGTAGTATTGCTGTTTTCTGTGGCAAAGCCGCCAGCGTAGGTCAGATTCTTACGGCTGGCATCGTGATCAGAAGTATCATCCCCATATTGGGCACTGAGCTCATGCCCGACAAAATCCTTACGGAGGATAAAGTTAATCACCCCGGCAATGGCATCCGAACCATAGATGGACGATGCGCCATCGGTTAACACATCGATGCGTTCAATGGCAGATAAAGGGATTGAATTGACGTTCACAAACGAGTCAGAACCATTAGAGAATGAATCAACGGCGACTCTTCGGCCATTGACTAGCACTAAGGTTGAGCTTGAACCCAATCCGCGCAAACTGACGCCGGATGCGCCAGCTGGTGCTCCATCGGCTCCACCGACACCTCCAGTTTCCGAGAAAGTCCCCGCACTTGAAGCTTGTGGGAGATCGCGTAGAAACTCACTCACACTCTCGTAACCGCGTTTAGTGATGTCATCCTGGGTAAAACTTTGTAGTGGATTGGCGCCTTCCATATCCACCCCTTTTAGGCGTGAACCTGTGACTGCGACACGCTCGACCGGTGCATCTGCGGCAGGTTGCTCAGTTGTTTTTTCTAGTTCATTGGCTACAGCTAAAGCAACGGGCGACAAGGCCAACCCAAAAACAGCGCACAAAAATACAGAACTTCTCATGATAAGCTCCCGATAAATCTCTTATTAGAATTTTTTAGACGTGGCTAAGCTGCGCGTGAGTCAATACGCATGGCATTAGTTAATGTTTTGCAAAAAGCGCAACGTCAATCAAATGATTGAGAGGGGAGTAAGACGGCTAGACTAGACTCCACCAAACACAAGGTGTTTAGCGGTTATTCGTCCCACCATTCGGACAGATACCATGTGCGGTAGTGGTATCTTTGGAAAAGAGTTGTTTCTGTTTTCATGTAATAAACTGAAGTCTTTTGTTATTGACCTGTTAAAAGACTATCCGTAACATGAGCCTTGAGTCAATACATGGCGCACACTTTTTATTGAGTGCCACTATGAAAAATCGTTGCTTAAAAAACTTATCTTTTTTGCTCAATAGCTTAAGTATTTCTTACTTTACTCTTTTGCTATTTATCGCCCCAAGCGTGCAGTCAGCGCCAGCGAAAACCCTGAGTTTATCGATACCCACTCATCAACCATTTGATCTTATGCTGGTGGGCGGAGGGATGAAAACCTGCAGCTCTCAAGCTCCCGCAAATTGCCAATCGGAAGTCAAATTCTCAGCCGATGCCAAACGCGAAACACGTTATGTTTTCTACGAACAGTGGCTCGAACGTGCACTAAAACACCCAAGATTGCAGTCGTTAAATGAGCAACAAAAAGTGATATTACGGCAAGCGGCTAAAGCGTTTTCTCCAGTCAGTAATAGTCTTGAAAATAGCGATGTTGAAATTGGCCGTTCACTTGGCCGTTTACATAGTGACAGCTTAACCTTGGCAAACCTTGAACAAGCCATTGCAAAGATAGATAAGCAATTTCTGGCGCATTTGAGCGACCAACAATATTACACACTGCTGGATTTACTTGAAGAAAAGCAGATGCTTGCTGACGGCACGCTGTTACAAGAACAAGTGTTACTTGATTCCACAACCAATTCTCATGCCGCGACGCTTTATCAATTATTTACGCAGCAAGCGTTAGCAAAGCGCCAGCAAAGTAACCCCAATGCCAAACGTCCACTGATCGCCGTTGTGACCGCCTCTGCGCGCGATCCCTTTGAAGCGGCCGATTACTATGTCAGCGTATTTGAGCAAATGGGGGCCGAGGTTATTTGGCTGCCTTTAGATGCAGCGTTGCAAGCCGGTATCGCTACCCGTCAGTGTGACCAACTCGAAATGTTTAGACAGCAAATACAAGGTAATACGGATAGGGCGAGGCTTTATCCAAAGCAAGTTGAGCTACAAAAGGATTTCTGTGCCAGCCCCATTAAACTCTATCAATTGCTTAATCAAATCGACGGACTCTTTTTAAATGGCGGCGATCAGAGTTTGACTTTAAAGGCTTGGACGACGCCGGATGAATCACCCAGTGAAGCATTAACCATCATCAAGAAACGTCTTTCCAAACAAGAAATTGTCATCGGTGGCACCAGCGCTGGCACTGTTGTGATGGCTGATAAAAATATGATCACCGGCGGCACGAGTGAGGGGGCTCTGAGTTTTGGCGTTTTCGCGACCGAGGCGCCAAGTGAGCGTTGTGAAGTCGCTAATTGTGATGCCTCTGTTCCTGCAACGGCGGTCACTTATCGCGAGCAAGGTGGGCTTGGATTTTTTCCCTTTGGTATACCCGACACACACTTTTCACAACGAGACCGTTATTTAAGACTCTTGCTCCTTAGCGCCAATGCCGATAGCAAAATGGCATTTGGGGTCGATGAAAATACAGCATTATTGGTCGATTTATCACATCGTTCGCTCTCAGTGGTCGGTGAGCATGGAGTATGGGCATTAGCGCAAGTTGAGCGATTGAAACAAAGCCAAGCTAACTCTGAAATAAATGCGATTTCGCACTATCTCACTCCGGGTTCCTATGCTGAAATTGACGCCACTGGTGAGCATTTGACTCATATCCGCCTAGCTCAGACTGCCAAATTGACGCCAATAATGAGTAAGCAGAGTGACTTTTTTACTTGGGTCAGCAATGCGTGCCGGCAAGGTATATATTCAACATCACTGAGTGATAAGTACGAATTAACTATTTCTCCAATGGCGGCATTAAGCTGCCAAGGTATTTTAAATCAAGAACACGGATATCAATCGATGGGGTTAACACTAAAAGCGTTAGAACAATGACAGTGAGTTGAATTAATTGTAGTGGTATGGCTATGATATCAATAGGATAGGCTAAATTGATTAAGATTGAGTGTATATTAGATAGATTTTAAAACGTGAGAGGATAATTAATCTACTGATTTTAAGTTAAGAAGCTATAATTTAAGATTTTTTACTTTAAGTAAGTTTTAAGTTAAGTGATTGAGGTTAAATTAGGTAAAGTAAATTTATATTAAGCAGCATTTATTAAGTATGATTTTTTTGCGAACTAATTAATTTTAAAAACCGCTACTAAAAATAATGAATCGCTCAGCCAAAACTGAGCGATTCATTATTTAAAAAGAAAAGTCTTATCGTTTTAACGATCAGCTTTGGATATTAATCGTCACTTTCTCGATAACGATGGGTTCGCGGGGCACGTCTTCGTGGCCGGCGACAGTGGTGGTTTTGACTTTTTCAATCTGTTGGATAATGTCCATTCCCGCTGTGACTTTACCAAATACCGCATAACCCCAACCGTTATTGGTGGTGGCCGTGTGGTCTAAAAAATCATTATTGGCGGTGTTAATGAAGAACTGCGCCGTGGCCGAATGAGGCGCATCGGTGCGAGCCATAGCGATAGTGCCTATGGTGTTACTTAGGCCTTTGTTGGCTTCGTTCACGATAGGCTCGTGGGTCGGCTTTTCTTTCATTTTTGCGGTAAATCCGCCGCCTTGGATCATAAAGCCTTTGATCACTCGATGAAAAATCGTGTGCTCAAAGAAGCCTTCTTCACAATAGCGGACAAAGTTTTTTGAACTGACAGGCGCATGTTCAAAGTCGAGTGCTATGGTGATGTCGCCTAAATTGGTGCTGAATGTAATCATGCTAATATCTTCTATCTTAATGAGTTTCTACTTCTAATAAGTCACGACTGGTACTAGATCATAACTTTATACGGGATCGCGACTTTGTACGGGATCATGATTTTGTATTAGGCCATCAGTTCGTTTTAGAACCGCTGTTCCACGGATTAAAGGGCGCACTGCGACCCGTAGTCTCGCTACTGTTATCAGTCTGCGCGGATTGTGGACGCGCTACAGTGGCTTTTGCCTCCGGCTTAGATTTAGCACTGCGATGCTTTTTCGCATGGGCGGTTTCAAAGGAGCCTTCTTTCGCGGGGCGTGAGGTTCTGGCCTCAGGTGCGCGGGCTTTAAAGGTTTTTGGCGTGGTATTTTTCGGCACAAAGTCGAGGATAGAAACTGGCACTTCTTTGTTCGGCACAAAGCCTTCAATTTCTTTACGCACTATGATGTGGCCTAAACGGCGCTCGATAGCACATAGGTTTCTAAAATCATCTTTGGAAACAAAGGAGATGGCTTCGCCGCAGGCGCCAGCACGGCCGGTTCGGCCAATACGGTGAATATAATCATCGGCTTCATCGGGCAGATCATAGTTGACCACGCGGGTAAGGGCGTCGATATCGATACCGCGAGAAGCCACGCCGGTCGCAACTAAAAAGCGCAGTCTTCCGGACTTGAAATCGACTAATAATTGCTCGCGTACCGCTTGGCTGCGACCACTGTGAATGGCTTCGGCGGCAATACCGCGTTTTTCGAGTTGGCTGACCAGTTTGGCGGCACCTTGTTTAGTCTGGATAAAGATCAGTGCCTGTTCCCAAGCTTGCTCAGTGATGAGTTTGCTTAACAGGGCAGACTTTTTATCTTTATCGACAGTGATCAACCATTGGTCGATTTGCGGTGCGTTCGCACTGTCGCGGGCAATTTCAATCTCAACAGGGTTTTCAACCGCTGTTTTCGCTAAAAAGCGCACTTGCTTAGATAAGGTTGCCGAAAACAACAGATTTTGGCGTTCTGTTGGCAGACGTTCGATGATTTTATTGATGTCTTCGATAAATCCCATATCGAGCATTCTATCGGCTTCGTCTAGGACTAATACCGAGATTTCATCGAAATGAATCGCTCTTTGGGTGTACATATCGAGCAATCTACCGGGGGTCGCTACCAGAATATCGACGCCTTCGATAAGGCGTTGTTTCTGTGGTGCGGCATCGACGCCACCATACATGGCCATAGATGTCAGCGGCAGGTATTTTGCGTATTTGGCAATATTGTCTTCTACCTGAACGGCCAATTCGCGGGTTGGCGTTAAGATCAAGGCGCGAACGCGTTTAGCCCGAATTTTCGGCATATCGGCAAACATTTGCAGTATTGGCAACACAAAACTGGCGGTTTTACCTGTACCCGTTTGCGCGCCAGCCAGCAGGTTTTTACCTTTCAAGATCACCGGAATGGCTTTTTCTTGGATTGGAGTAGGTTGTGAATAGCCGAGCTCAGTGATGGCTCTTAAAATCGGATCGCTTAATCCAAGTTTGGAAAATGGCATTGAATGTCTCAGGTAAAGGGTCAGGTCAATAATGTATAAGCAAACTGTTACGCCAACGCGTTAACAGCGGAGCAGGGCGATATTATATACCCAAACAACCTGAAGATGCAGGATTCAGCGGTAATTTAACGCACTTTGGGCAAGGCCATTTATTGCTCCTGCATAAATTGCATTCACGCCGTCCATGGCGATTGCGGTTATTTGCAGACCTAGTGGGCTAAGTTAAAAATAACCAACACGGCATAAAGTGCGTTACCCCGTGGTTAACATCAGCCGCCGGAACGGAGCGCCTAGGGCACTCCACTTCTATGTTGCATCAATTCAAAAGGTAGCCGACATTCTGTCATTGATGTGCCTTGAATTGGAGCCCCCTAGGCGCTCTGAAACTCGTATATTCAGGTAGCTTGGGTATATCAGGAGGTGAAACAGAATTGGCGATTATCGTTATCTGAGTTCGTTTGGCAAAGTGGGAATTTTACCTCGAATAAGCGAATGATAGGCGGCATAAATATCGAGAACTCACAATTTTGTAACCGTAGATGTATTCACGGCTAACACTGCTGCAATTATTGGGACAATATGATTAACTTAGGTAATTTTTGCATGCCTGTTAAATATCAACAAAGGACCCATAATAATGAAAAAATCCGCTATTTCCCTTGCGATAGTGTTATCGCTGGCCGGCCTTGCTGGTTGTCAATCCCATAGCAGTCAAACTAAGCCTGTGGTTGCGGCTGAAGTTAAAGCCCAGTCATTTGAGCAATTTTCAGTATCCTTTATTGATTCATTGTGGGAATTATCACCGACGTGGGCCTTATACAGTGGCAAGCATGTTAATGATGGCTATCTTGAAATCCCCGATGCGGCTGGTCGTGCGAAAACACTAGCGTTTGTGAAAGCACAACAAGCCAAATTGACCCAGTTCGAGCAAAAGTCGCTGACGCCAAATGAACTGATTGATTACCATCTGATCGACAATTTACTCGGCAGCATGGCATGGGAAATTGACAGTTTTAAATCTTGGCAGTGGGATCCTTCAAGCTACAACGTATCGGGTGGTTTTGCCCAAATTATCAATGAAAACTTTGCCCCATTAGATGACAGATTACGTTCTGTATTAGTGCGTTTAGAAAATGTACCAGCTTATTATGCAGCCGCGCAGGCAAACATTAGCAAGCCGACATTGGAACATACCGAATTAGCTGTGATGCAAAACCAAGGTGCATTTTCGGTGTTTTCCGATGACTTATTAAAACAGGTCGCCGATTCTGGTCTGACGGCTACAGAAAAAGCGTTATTTAACACACGGTTTGATGCTGCCACTGCCGCGATTAGCGGCCATATCGCTTGGTTAGACAAATTAGTGGTTCAACTCAAAAAAGATGGTGCCCGTAGTTTTAGAATTGGCGAGGAACTATACGAGCAAAAATTTGCCTTTGATATCCAAGCGGGCATGACAGCAAAACAGCTGTATCAAAAAGCCGTGGCCGATAAAGACCGTGTTCAAGGGGAAATGGCAAAAATTACCGATAAGTTATGGCCTAAATATTTTACTACGCCAAAACCTGCTGACAGTAAGCTCGCCATTCGCCAGTTAATCGATAAATTATCGACTCAGCATGTTCAGCGCGATGAATTCGTGAATGAAGTGCGTAAGCAAATTCCAGAGTTAATTGAATTTGTAAATAAGAAAAACTTAGTCACATTAGATCCTAAAAAGCCACTTGTCGTCCGTGAAACACCCGAATATATGCGTGGTTATGCCGGTGCTTCAATTAGTGCACCAGGACCTTACGATAAATCTGGTAATACTTATTACAATGTGACGCCGCTCGATGGTATGAGTGATGCGTCAGCCGAGAGTTATTTACGTGAATATAATCACTGGATCCTGCAAATCCTCAATATTCATGAAGCAATTCCTGGGCACTACACTCAATTAGTTTACTCGAACCAATCACCGAGTTTAGTGAAAAGTTTATTCGGTAATGGCGCTATGGTCGAAGGCTGGGCGGTATATACCGAGCGCATGATGCTCGAAGAAGGCTATGGTAATTTTGAGCCTGAAATGTGGTTGATGTACTACAAGTGGAATTTACGTGTTATCTGTAACACTATTTTGGATTACAGCATTCATGTGAAAGGCATGACTGAAGAGCAAGCCATTGCCCTGATGATGAACGAAGCCTTCCAACAGCAGGCAGAAGCCGAAGGCAAGTGGCGCCGCGCTACGCTTAGCCAAGTTCAGCTGACGAGCTACTATTCAGGTTATCGTGAAATCTATGATTTCCGTGACGAATACAAGAAAGCGCAAGGCAAAGATTTTGATCTTAAAACCTTCCACGAACAATTCTTGAGTTACGGCAGCGCGCCAGTGAAATATATTCGTCAATTAATGCAAAACAAATAAGTTCGCATATTGATATAAATTAGCAGAGCTCAGGCTCTGCTTTTTTTATGCCGAATCGTTGCACACATTACCGTGAGGAAGTGAAGTCAATACAGTTACTGATGAAATGAAATCGTTAACACTCAGCAAATAATGGCAAGCAGAACCTATTGCCATATAACTGAAAAATTATATATTTCGTTATATGGCATATGCAGGTGTTAGCCGAATAATTTGACGGCTTAATGATAGAGCAGAATAGCGTTATGTTTAATTCTTAGATTTAGATGATGTCATCAGCGCTAAGACTTCATCGTAAGAAATGTTAAATTCTCTCGACAAGTTAATGATTTTTGTTTTGTAGGTTTGAATGTTTTCTTGCTGGGCTAATTGATGTTTCTTTTCTTCAACTAACTCGTTAACTGTTTCTTGTAATATCAATAATCGACGTAAACTATAGTCGAGGGATTTAATATATTTACCCATTTGTTGCTTGTTACGTGCTTGCTCAAGATCCGTTGAGACTTTTTTATCATATCCATATTCATCTAGAGCCGCGATTGCGCTCTGCAAATCAAGATCAGTAGTCATTTGGTTTTCGCTTTATAACAAAGAGGTGTGAGAACAGATTGATGAAACTTTCTTATGAAACATTAAAGGGTGTCATAGGACGTTAACTATCGCAGATTATAGTGCCTATGCCAATATACACCAAGCCTTTGCTGGTTAAAATTAAATAAAAAATTCGCTGATTTTTGCTTTGACCTTGTCGGGGTCTACAATTATGGGTAGTCTAAAGTGATAGGCTATTATGGAGATTCAAATGCTTGATCTACTACCAGATTTATTTGACCACTATCCGTCTAAATTACAGTTACTTCCCCTCGAATTTAAACCCTATGGCGGTAAGCGGCTCTTTTGGGGCGAGATAGTCACAGTCAAGTGTTTTGAAGATAATTCTAAGGTAAAAGAAATACTTGCACAGGATGGGCAAGGAAAAGTTTTGGTTGTCGATGGGGGCGGCTCTCTGCGCCGCGCATTGTTAGGCGATCTCATTGCGCAAAGCGCACTAGATAATGGCTGGCAAGGGATAGTGATCAATGGTTGTGTTCGTGATGTAGCCCGATTAAATACTTTTAGTTTAGGTGTTTATGCCTTAGGTGCCATGCCGATAAAAACCGAGAAGTTAGGTCAAGGCCAAATTAATGTTGCTGTAGATATGGGCGGCGTAATGGTTACGCCCGGTATGATGCTGTATGCCGATGAAAATGGTATTGCAGTAAGTGGTGAGATGTTGAACTTTGCATTTTTAAATTAACATTTTTAAATGAATTAGTAGCTTTAAATTCAAGTTGTTTTTGATAAGGATATTTATATGAAATTCATTAAGTGGCTCCTGGCCTTAGTGGTGACGCTCATTCTTTTAGTCACCGTGTATCTCACCGTATTTTTCGACCCTAATGATTTTAAACCTGAAATAGTTGATGCCGTCAAAAAACAAACGGGTCGTGAATTAGTCATTACTGACGATTTATCCTGGACCTTTTTCCCTGTTATCGGCATTAATTTAGGTGGCGTGTCTTTATCTAATCCTGAAGGCTTTACCCCTAAGGCTATGTTAGAAGTCAACAAAGCCGTTGCCGAAGTGGCGTTGATGCCATTGTTTAGTCAGCAAATTGAAATTGCGGAGCTGAGTCTCGATGGCGCAACCATTAATTTAGTGACTCGCAAGAATGGCACCAGCAGTTTTGATGGATTAAGTGGTGATAATAGTAAGAAAGCCGCAACTCCAGCGGCCGAAACTTCCTCAAATGCCAAACTGAACGATATTAATATTGGCGGTATTTCAATCACCAATACCCAAATTAATATGATTGACGAAGCGAAAAAGCAAACTCAAGTCTTTACCTTAAAAAGCTTCACCTTAGGTGAGTTCGCTTTAGAACAATTTGCGCCCATCGCCTTTGAATTTAGTGCAACTATGCCGGACATGACGGTAAGCAGCGAAGGCAAAGGTGAGCTAAAACTAAGCCGAGACTTTACGCAACTCGTCGTCAATGGACTCAAAATTGACACTGTGGTGGAAGGTGAAAGTATTCCCAATAAGAAACTCGAAACATCGATTAGCTTAGCAACTCAAATCGCGTTAGATAAACAGCAATTGTCCGTAGATATTGCGCAGCTTACCGCGGCGAGTATTACCGCTGCGGGTAAAGTTGGCGTAAATTACGCCACGAAAATTCCGCAAATCAATGCTGATTTTCAACTCGGCGATATCGATTTAGATACGCTGTTACCTAAAACGGAGACCGCTGCCGCAACAGAACAAGCACCCGCTGCCAGCACTCCGGCAGTTGAGCCTGATCTCTCTGCCCTTAAGCAGCTTGATGTAAAACTCAAGTTGACCGTTAAGTCCATTAAGGTCGCTAATCTGTCGACTCAAAATTGGTTGATGGATGTGGGGATTAAAAATGGCGTGTTAGATCTGACGAAACTGAATGCAGATTTATACCAAGGTAAGTTGCTGGTGAGCGCTCAGGTCGATGCACGTCAAGCGGTGGCAAGTTATCAATTCGATAAAAAAGTGACGGGTGTACAAATTCGTCCTTTGTTGAAAGATGCGGCGGATGTGGATTTACTGGCGGGTACGGCCAACTTTGATGTGAAAGGTAAAGGTAAGAGTTTGATCCCTGAGCAGTTAAAGAAAAATCTATTAGCCAATGGCCATTTTGATATTAATGACGGGGCTTTGTACGGGGTTAACATACCGCAGATGATCCGTAGCGCCCAAGCTAAGTTAAAGGGTGACTTATCGCCAGAAACCAAGGAAGAGCGCAAAACCGACTTCTCGAGTCTGACTGGTAGTTTCTCGCTGGATAATGGCGTTGCCACTAACCCAGATCTTGCTATGTCTTCACCTTTATTGCGTTTGGCGGGCAAAGGTACGGCGAATTTATTGACTGAAGCCTTAGACTACAGATTGACGACTAGCCTAGTGAATTCATTAAAAGGTCAGGGCGGTAGCGACAAAGATGCGCTGGCTGGAATTGACATTCCGTTGGCTATTACCGGGACTTTCCAAAAACCTGAATATGCCTTGGATACTAAAGCGTTACTGAATAATCAGTTAAAAGAAGAAACCGACAAAGCTAAGGAGAAATTAAAAGACTCCTTACTGAAAAAACTAGGAGGTTTCTAATGGTTGCTCCAATGCGCTACGCATTGCTTGTTTGCGCGAGTGCTTTTGTCGGCGGGCAACTTGTTGGGTGCTCGGCGCCTGAAGCCGCTGACACGAGTCCGTCTACCAAGGGCGAGACGACAACAGCCGCGGCGGTTCAGCCTGAGATTGTTCGCGCTGCCGATCTGGCGCTCGATGTTTCAGGCCTTAAAAGTACACCGACATTAAAGGTTGAACCTATGACGACTGATGCTACGCCAGGACTGCTTCGCGGCGAGTTAGCCTTAGATCCATTTGTGGATTTCAAGCAGCCAGTTAAGGCGACGTTGACTGTGACCAATCCACAAACCTATGCCGTCGGCCTGCGTTATAACTCAGGAATGACGGCGGATTTGTGGCTGGTAACGCAGGAGGGCAAACGTCTGTGGGCATGGTCCGATGATATGATGTTTACCCAAGCGTTACGCGATAGCCAATTGGCAGCGGGGAAAGTGATCACCACTTCCTTTAGCATTCCGCCCAAAGCGTTTGCTGGAATACCCGCTGGCGGTGCTCGTTTAGAAGCGCATTTTGCCGCTAAGGCATTAGAATCCGATGCCGTCGTTATGGCGCCTGTTGTCTTATTACTGACGATGGAATAACGCCGCCTCTCATAATCTGGAAAGCTCATAATAGAAAAAGGCAGCAATCCGATAGGGTTGCTGCCTTTTTGTTATCTGTGGATCAATCTTGCTAAGGGTTTATATTGCACCAATCAGTTCGAACTATGAACCTGTTTAGCCTTATGCGTTTAACTTACTTTCATCGACTACTAATTTAATCACTTGGCCTGGTTGCAAATATTGTGATTGCGCTAGGCTATTCCATTCTAATAGCTCGGCCACAGTCACGTTAAATTTGCTGGCGATACGGGCAAGTGAATCACCGGATTTGACCTTATAACTCACAGTGCGAATTTGCGCAGTTTGCTCAAGATTTTTCGGCGCTAAGATCACCAGTTTTTGACCATTTTGTAGCTTGTCACTCTTACCTAATTTGTTCCAAACGCTAAGTTGTTTCACTGTCACTTTATGGGCTTGGGCGATTTCAGAAAGTGTGTCACCAGACTTAACCTGATAGGCAATTTTTGTCGATTCAGTCGCAGCGTGCGATTTCTTCGGCAATTGTTGCTGAGTCGACAGGGCATAGAGCTGTTTGTCTTGCGCATCGACAGGAATAATCAAATGCTTACCCGCGACTATGGTATTGTTTTTCATGCCGTTGGCGGCGCGAATTGCATTAATAGTCGTGTGGTGCTGCTTCGCAATTTTGCCAATACTGTCACCTGATTTGATCGTGTAGCGTAGCCAACTGATCCTATCTTCGGTTTCTGTTTCGGCGAGTGCTTTCTTAAATTCTTCCGATTTATCAATCGGCAATACTAAAGTGTGCGGCCCCAGTGGCGAGGTGGCCCAGCGGTTATAACCAGGATTGAGCTTTTGCAGCTCAAGTGTGGTCATGTTTGCTAAACCTGCCGCCATGGCTAAATCAATTTGGCTATCAATATCAACTACTTCAATTGAAGGATTGTTGCTGATTGGCGCTAAGGTGATGCCATATTCATCGGCGTGTTTAATGACTTCTGCCAGCGCAAGCAGTTGCGGCACGTAGCGTTCGGTTTCACTGGGTAAATCCAATGACCAAAAGTCGGTTTTTAAGCCTTTCTTCTCGTTACGTTTAATCGCATTGAGCACCCGAGATTCACCCGAGTTATAGGCCGCAATAGCATAAAGCCAATTGTTATTGGTTTTATCGTAAAGATATTCCAACATGTCGAGCGCCGCAGTCGTTGAAGCGGGCACATCACGGCGACCGTCGTACCACCAGTTCATTTCTAAACCGAAATGGCTGGCCATAGGCGTGGTGAATTGCCACAAACCCGATGCCGCACTTGCTGAAGACGCCGATGGATCAAAGGCGCTTTCTATAATAGGTAATAGAGCGATCTCAATTGGAAGATGACGCTTTTCAAGCTCTTCCACGATCAGGTACATATAAGGTGCAGCACGCTCTGAGATGATCTCTAGATGCTGCGGATTTTTGATGTACCAATCGCGATATTGGTTTACCAATTTTTGATCTGGAACCGGTAACTGCATACCTTGACGTATTCGCTCCCACACATCGGTAATTTGCGCCGACGGAGCCTCAGTTGCGAGGTAATATTCTGGGACTGTATTTTCGGTTGTGACGGCTTCAACTTCTGTCTGATTAACGCCATGGTTGTCTAAAGTCTGACAACCTGTGAGTAGGGCAAATCCCCCTACAACATAAAGTGATACTCTCATTGAAAACGGTAGTCCTCTGTTAGTGCATAGCTTTTCTTTATAGTAACAGTATGTTTTATATGAAGATAAAGACGACGCAGCGCGCAAAGTTTTCACGCAAAACGAGCCATTCTATGGGATCTTTTCGATCTTGTCCCTTAATTATCGTACATAATGTAAGGCCATTTTTGATTTACATCATCAAAAATGGAAAAAACTGTTTAAATTTCAATCTATAATATTGCTTTTGTGATCAAAAATTATCTTTCCACTGTCTGAGCAGGGTAAAACCGCCAAGTTCGTCTAAATTGGCATGATTTAGATCGCTAAAATGCTGTTTTATGCTGTCAACAATCTCAGTGTCGCTGGCACGTAGAAAGGGATTGATGGCGCGCTCTAAAGCGATGGTGGAGGGGATAGTCGCTTTGTCTTGGCGACGCAATGCTATGGCGCGTTCGTTATAGTCTTGCAGCGCGCGATTGTTGGGATTGACCGCGAGGGCAAATTTGAGGTTTGAAAGTGTGTACTCATGGGCACAATACACCCGAGTGTCGGCGGGAAGCTGGGCAAGTTGCTGTAGTGAGTTGAGCATTTGCGCTGGCGTACCTTCAAATAAGCGTCCGCAGCCAGCGCTAAAGAGGGTATCACCGCAGAATAAGGCATCTGCAATAACGTAGGCAATATGTCCTGCTGTGTGCCCCGGTACATCTAAGACTTGCAGCTCGCCACTCATATAGTCGAGTGTCAATCTGGGCTGTGCTGTTGCGTTCAACGGATGGGTGATGCCTTCAATCTTCTCATTATCTGGGCCATACACTGTGAGTCGGTCTTGACTGTAGGCTTGAAGTTCAGCGACGCCACCCGTATGGTCATTGTGGTGGTGGGTCAGTAAAATGCCCGCTAGCGTGAGTTTATTGGCTTCTAGATAGTCAATCACCACACTCGCATCGCCGGGATCGACGACATAAACCTGTGTATGGGGCTGTTGTTGTAACACCCAGATATAATTGTCATTAAAGGCTTTGATCGCTGTTATAGTGAGCATAGAACCGCCTATGTCTGTATTTCAATTCGAAGATAAAGGTATTATCCATGAGTGAACGGCCCTTGGCGACCTTTGCCGCTTTTGCCCCATGGCTAAATGGCAGTAATCTTTGACCCAATTGGATACTTGTCTACCAAGCTAACGGAGGAACTCTGTGTCGCATTTTAGTACTGAGCTCAAACCCGAACAATGGAGCGACTTACCCAATGGTGAGGCGTTGCAACACGCCGTTGCTAAACAACTTGAAGATTGGTGGCCAAGAGTCTTTGGTTATCATTTATTAAAGTTAGGGCCTTTGACTGCCGAATTGTCGAGCATGGCATCGCCAGTCGCCCATCATTTTTCACTCTCGCCATCCAAAGGCGCTTCGATTGAAGGCGATTTTTGCCATTTACCTCTGCAGAATGCGGCGATAGATGCGATCGTCATGAGTCTCTTGCTCGAATTTGAACCCGATCCTTACCGTATTCTTCGTGAAACCGATCGGGTACTCATCGCTGGAGGCTATCTTTTTATCGTCGGTTTTAATCCCTTGAGTCCAGTATTTTTGGGTAAGTTATGGCCTAAGTATCAGGATTGTCTCCCATGGAATGGCCGCTTTTTTATGCCATCAAGGGTGCGAGATTGGTTAGGTTTATTAGGTTATCAAGTGGTGGGCGATGAGCGTTTGGTCTATCACCCCCTAATGGGTGATTTCAACCAAGGCACATTTTTTCAACAGAGTTTAGCGTCATGGCTTCCTAGTGCGGGCAGTTTGTATTTGATTGTGGCGCGTAAGCTTGAGTCGCCACTCACGCCTATTCGCGATAAACGTAAGGTGCGGCAAACGAATTGGACCACGGCACCGACCGCGGGACGTTCAGGGCATTTATCAGAGCATTCGGAAAACTGATAAGCCATTTCCTTTTTAAGTACAGGTTTTAATATGCGGATCACCTTAAGACAATTGGCGGTATTTGAGGCTGTGGCTCGTAGTGGCCAAGTCGCAAAGGCGGCGGAGCAAGTTAATTTATCACCACCGGCCACTTCTATGGCCTTGGCTGAGTTAGAAAAACAGCTTAATGCCCGCCTCTTCGAGCGCATTGGCAATCGATTACAGCTGAACTCGCAGGGCAATTTATTGTTGCCACTGGCGACGGATTTATTGCACCGTGTCGAGCAAATTGAGCAGGCATTTACCTATCATGGTGGCGATTTGGTTGGGCGTTTAAGTATCAGTGCCAGTTCGACCATTGGTAACTATCTGATGGCGAAAGCCGCAGTGGCATTTTGTCAGCAGCACACTCAAACCCATGTGGATGTGGCGATCACAAATACTCAAGATGTGATCCAAGCGGTTGCGCAGTTCCGCTCTGAAATGGGCTTTATTGAAGGTCATTGCACCGATAATCGCTTGAGTGTTGAAGCTTGGCATAAGGATAGGCTGCTGGTGTTTTGTCATCCGGCGCATCCTCTGGCGGGGAAAGTGGTTAAACCGGCGCAAGTGAGAGGCCAGTCATGGGTGTTACGCGAAGAAGGCTCGGGCACTCGTGAGTATTTTGTCAATGCCGCCAATGAGTTGGATATGCAGCCAGAAGCCAAATTCTGCTTTACTACGCCGGATGCGATTAAACTGGCGGTGAAACAAGGTGCTGGGCTTGGGGTGTTATCTGAGCTGGCACTGGAGAAAGAAATCAGCCGCAAAGAGTTGGCGTTAGTCACGATTGAGGGATTAGTGCTGGAGCGGCAGTTTTATCGCATCACCCATAAGAGCCGTCAGGCGACATCCCTTGGCCAAGCTTTTGTGCAGTTCTGTGAGAATTTTTTCAATATCGCAGGCGTGGAACCAAATAAGCAGTTTGATAGCAATGGCCATATGCAGTGAGCTTAAGCGGTTAATTTGAACTGTGGGTTTACGGTGAGATGAATAGTGAAATAAATCATCACGCCTAAGTGTTTAGCTTAGGCGTGATGGCATCGAACTTACTTTTTCGAATTAGCTTGTATGAACTTTGGCTGTTCAAACTTAGCTAGTTTAAGTAAGGGCCACAGAGTTAAGGCTGGTAGCCTAAGTCGGGTTGGGTCGGTTTTGATTCTGCCGCGGTGCGAGCTAATACATCGCAACGTTCGTTTTCAGCGTGGCCCGCGTGACCTTTAACCCATTGCCAGTCGATGGTGTGCATCTGTGAGGCTTTATCTAAACGTTTCCACAGGTCAACGTTTTTCACTGGGGTACGGTTTGATGTCATCCAACCTTTTTTCTTCCAGCCATGGATCCACGTCATTATGCCTTGGCGCATATATTGGCTGTCGCTGGTGAGTACGACTTGGCAAGGCTCTTTTAAGCTTTCTAACGCGATGATCGGGGCTAATAACTCCATGCGATTATTGGTCGTGAGCGCAAAACCGTCGGACATCTCCTTTGTATGGCCTTTATAATTCATTACAATGCCATAGCCGCCAGGACCGGGATTGCCTAAGCAAGAGCCGTCGGTGAAGATGTGGATCAGTTTTAGTTCAGTCATCAAATTGTTACCATAGCCGGGAATTTCGGCCGAGTATAACCAAAAATTGTCATAAGAAGCGCATAAAAAAAATGAATATTATCTCTAACGCTAGCCGTCAGGTTATTTTGGATACCGAAACCACAGGTATGAACCAGGGCAGCGGCGCCATTTATTTAGGCCATAGGATCATCGAGATTGGTTGTGTGGAAGTGGTGAACCGTCGTTTGACGGGGCGTTATTACCACCAATATATCAATCCAGGTCAAGCCATCGATCCTGAAGCCATTGCCGTTCACGGTATTACCGATGAGCGCGTTTCCAAAGAGCCGCGTTTTCATCAAGTTGCTCAAGAATTTATCAACTTTATCGACGGCGCTGAAATCGTCGCCCATAACGCGAACTTCGACGTGAGCTTCATGGATCATGAGTTTTCACTGTTGCAGCCGCGTGGACCAAAAACCGCTGATATTTGTCAGATCCTCGATACCTTAGTCATCGCTAAGTTCTTGCATCCTGGTCAGAAAAACAACCTTGACGCCCTCTGTAAGCGTTATGGCGTGGATACGTCGCGCCGCGAATATCACGGTGCTTTGCTCGATGCTGAGATCCTCGCCGATGTTTATCTGATCATGACCGGCGGGCAGACAAAGTTTAATTTGTCCAACGAGGAAGCGGGGCAGGAAGCGGGTGGTATTCAACGTTTTGATCCGCAATCACTTAACCTTAAAGTGATCGGCGCATCGGCCGATGAATTGACTATGCATGAACAACGCCTTGATTTAGTCGCAAAATCAGGCAAATGCCTCTGGAGAGGATAGAAAAATCACTATGCCGATGTCGCGCCATAAACCCATTTTAGCGCTTTGCCTTGTTGTCACTACGCTGTTTGCCAGTGTGACGTCTGTATTGGCCGCCGAGGCTGAAACCGCTAAAAAAGTCGTCAAGCCGCCCAAGGCCGCGCCGATTATAGGATTGGAGACGGCTTCTGAGCTTAAGAACCGTTTTCGCATCGACCATATGGTCGATAACATGACGCTGTTAGTGGAGCGTGAATACGGTTCTGCACCGGTAGTCATTGTGTTGCCCGATGGCAGTAAATGGTACGCCAATCGCCATCCCGAAACCGTCAAGTGGGTCGATGGCATTACCGGCGATATTATTTACATTGAGTCGCCTATGCCTGGACCTTGGCAGTTGGTGGGTAAAGTCGTCCCTGGTTCGACCCTCAACAAACTCTCTAAACTCGAAATCGAAGTTCAGCCTTTGCCGCAGCCGATATTCCAAGGTGAGCAAGTGAAAATTGTCGCCCAGTTGATGGGGGATGCTCAGCGTGTGCGCATGCCAGGACTCGACTTTCTGGTGGAATGGACGGCTCATTTTGTGAGTAAGCACAGGGCCGGCGATGAGAATTTTGCCGCGGGTGACATTATTGTCGGTTCCTACAAAGACAATGGTGAAGATTATGATGAAAAACCCGATGATGGTGTATTTACCAGCAATATCAATGTAAAGCAGCCTTGGGGGGATTATGAGTTTGTGGTGCAAGCACGCAACAACGTGTTTGAGCGGCAGATTTCATTTCCGTTTAGATTATCGCCGCGGCCAATTAATTTAGAAGTCATTACCCCAGACGATCCGTTAACGGGGCAGTGGAAAATCATGCTGCACGTCGATAGTGCTGTGCTGCAACTGGCTGAAACGCATTTTTCCTTTGAGTTGGTGGGCCCTGCTGGCTTACAACTGCCTTTAACGGTGAATGGCCTTACTGAGCCGGACTCTGAACTAGATTTACCGACTGTGACTGAGTTTGGTAGTTATCGTATTAAAGGTTTTGTAGCAACGACAACGATTACTGGTCGAGAGATTGTGCTGGATTTACCTGAGCTATTTTTCAACTTAATTCAGCCACCAGAGCCACCGCCGAGCGCCGAAGAGTTAGCTGCTGTTGCTGCACAAAAAGCGGCAGAGGAAGAAGAACTTGCAAAGAAAGATGCCATGTTTTGGATCATCACAATCAACACTATCTTATTAGTCTTGGGCGTGGTGGGATTAATTGTGTGGCGTAAACGCCAAAGTCTAGCACAGGCCTTAGCTGCCGCTGAGTCACGTTTATTGGAAGAAGCATCGGCGAATCCAGCTGCTGCGCCGTCATTAGATGAAATCGATCTCACTATGCCAGATGAGGCGGATAAAGACCGTTAGCCAAGTATCGCTGATGTGTTTGAGTTATGACTTTGAACTAGGGCGTAGAGCAATATTTGGCACATAAATCAAGGTCGGAAATTGATTTGGTTTTTTTTTAATCAAATGATAAATCTAAGTAAAAAAACGGTTGACGCCCGCAGGGCTCAACCGTATTATTCTTCGCATCTTAAGCAGAAGCCTTGATAAGTCAGTTGAATTATCGTTATGGCTGTTTTAGCTTCAGCGGCCTGTCACGCTGGTGCTAGCGGGTTTAAAACTCGTCAGATGTCGGATATGGAAGAATTTGGAGCGGTAGTTCAGTTGGTTAGAATACCGGCCTGTCACGCCGGGGGTCGCGGGTTCGAGTCCCGTCCGCTCCGCCAAATCAATAAAAAGGCCTTACAGCAATGTAAGGCCTTTTTATTTCTATCTTTTTCATCAAATAATTGCTTCGTAAAATCGCTGCAGCTTGCAGTCCATCGCTGTTGCGCCTTGGTTTCACTTAGGCCATGCAGTCTTCGATAAACTTTATAGCGTTTATGCATTTGCTGCTATTGTTAAGCGAAATAGATAATTCCCGAGCCATTATCATGCTCATGTCATCTATTTCATTAAAGATAATGCGAGCTCATTGTTTTTCTCACCTAAAGGATTTTTTATGGTTGAACAAATCACGGGTATGTTAGCGCTGATTGGGGTGTTATCGCTTTTTTGTCAATGGCTTGGTTGGAAATTGCGGTTACCGGCGATTTTGCCCTTACTGCTCTGTGGACTCACCCTCGGCCCCGGACTTGGCTTCCTCAATCCCGATGCTATTTTTGGCAATTTACTCTTTCCGATCATTTCTCTCGGGGTTGCCGTGATTTTGTTTGAAGGCGCATTGACTCTCAACTTTAAAGAAATCAAAGATCATGGCCGTATGGTGACGCATCTTGTGACCATAGGGACAGTGATCACTTGGGCTTGTATCAGCACGGCCACCTTTTATTTACTCGATTTTAGTTGGGAAATTGCACTCCTCTTTGGTGCATTAGTGGTGGTCACGGGACCGACGGTTATCGTGCCTATGCTCAGAAGTGTGCGCCCAAAATCCCAATTGGCGAGTATTTTACGCTGGGAAGGCATAGTCATTGACCCCATAGGCGCGCTGCTCGCAGTATTAGTTTTTGAATATATTACAGTTTCAGGCGATCAGACAACGCATGTGCTTTATGCCCTAGGTTCAATGCTTTCTCTAGGATTAGGGCTTGGAGCGGCAGCAGGTTACCTCACTGGGCAAATATTAAGACGCAACCTGTTGCCACATTATTTGCGCAATACCGCAGTCTTAACCTTAATGCTCGGCATCTTTGTCGGTTCGAACCTATTACAGGAAGAGTCGGGTCTACTGACTGTGACCGTTATGGGCATTTGGCTTGCCAATATGCGCGGTGTGGATATTGCTGAAATCCTTGAGTTTAAAGAGACCTTAACCGTACTACTGATTTCGGCATTGTTTATTTTATTGGCGGCGCGATTAGATTCTAATGCCATGCTCGACTTAGGTTGGGGCGGACTAGGCGTTTTAGCGGTCACTATGTTGTTAGCTCGGCCGCTGAGTATTTGGGTTTCTGGTGTCGGCACCTCTTTGTCGAGGGCCGATAAATGGTTTTTATGCTGGATTGCGCCGCGAGGCATAGTCGCTGCGGCGGTATCGTCATTGTTTGCGATTAAGTTAGAAGCCAACAATGTGCAAGGCGCCGATGCGATTGTGCCCTTAGTGTTTTTAATTATTATCGGCACGGTCGTTATCCAAAGTTTAACCGCGGGACGTTGGGCGCGATTCCTCGGTGTCAAAGCCGATTCTGCCCAAGGTTTATTGATTTTCGGTGCTTCTAAATTTTCCCGTGAGTTAGCGAAAATCTTAAAAGCCAAGGATGTCAAAGTGCTATTGGCTGATAATAACTGGGATAATATTCGCCTAGCACGTATGGATAATATCCCGGTGTATTTTGGCAATCCCGCATCTGAACATGCTGAAACCTATATGGATTTAACTGGGATTGGCCGCGTGTTGATCATTTCGCCTTATCGACAATTAAACCCTCTAGTGAGTTTCCATTTTCAAGATTTCTTTGGCACTAAGAAGGTCTTTGGCTTAAATAATACCGAAGTGGGCAGTGCGCGCCACCAGCTCTCTGAAACTTATAAGCAGCGCTTATGTCTGTTTGGTGATGCCGTGTCCTATGCCAAGATTGCAAGCCTGATGGCGAGAGGCGCTCAACTTAAAGTGACCAATTTAACCGAAAACTTCAGCTTTGAGCATTTCCGTAAGCGTTACGGTGAAACGGCTATGCCATTGGTTTATTTAACCAAGGAAGGTAAGGTCGTCGTAGTATCAGGTAATGATACTGTGTTCCCGAATGGTATTGAGCTGATTAGCTTGTTGCCGATTGAAGCCTTAGAAGAAGCCAAAGTACAGCAAGCGATTGCAGAGCGAGAAGCACAGGAAGCCCAAGAGAAATCCGCCGCAGAAGCCGCTTTAGCAAAGGCAAAAGCGGAAGAGGTGGCTGAGCAATTAAGGCTTGAGAAATCAGACGCTAACGCTGTAATAAATGACGAAGCTGACAAGGGTGTGGTGGATAACATGATAAAGAGTTAACTTGAGCATGTCATAAGGTATCACAGCCATGTTTTATCTTGTTGATACGACAAACTCACTCTCATATTCGCAAGTTAAACTGGAGAATACCGATGTTGAAATGTTCCACACTCATGTGCTTGAGTCTGGTGTTTGGTCAGGCGCACGCAGCTGAACAATGGCTACTGACAGCGGATCTCTGGGGTAATCCTGTATATGGCACACTGACATTAACATCCAAGGGTGACAATCTCAGTGGCGATATAGACGGTGACAAGCTGAGCGGACATCGCCAAGGTACAAGTCTTACCTTTGAAAGCACAGATGCGAATGGCGCGGTCTATCACTATGAGGGCAAGATGCAGGATAATACCATTGAAGGTATTGCCGATTTTCCTGATACCAATCATCCAAATGTTCGGGTGAAACATGCCTTTTCGGCACGGAAAATAGCCACGCGTCCAGAAGGCCAACCGCGGCGTTATGAATTCATGCCGACAAACTATTCCTATCTATTTGATCCTCATCGCACACCCGTCCTCACGATTTGGCCTGGGGATACAGTACAAACAAAAACGATTGACTCGGGTGGGGTCGATGAGCACGGCGTCACTAAGGCTCTATTTGGAAATCCACAAACTGGCCCTTTCTTTATTGCCACCGCAACGCCAGGGGATACGCTGGTCATACGGATAAATCGACTTAGATTGAATCGAGATTATGCTGATAGCTTGGATGCGATAGTAGGGCGAGCATTGGGGGCACGTTTTGCGACTCAAGCGGACGAACTTGGAAAGCCTGTGCGCTGGAAATTGGACAGAGAGCGTGGAGTGGCGAGCTTGGAAACGCCAACTGAACATTTAAAAGACTACACAATTAAAGTACGGCCTATGCTAGGTGGGCTGGCTGTTGCACCAGGTTTTGGTTCTGCGCCCGTATCTACGGGTGATACCGGACGCTTTGGAGGCAACATGGACTTTAACGAAGTAGTTGAAGGCAATATTGTTTATTTACCTGTGCAACAACCTGGTGCTTTACTCTATCTTGGCGACGCTCATGCGTTGCAAGGGGATGGTGAAACCTCGCAGTATGCTTTGGAAACCTCTATGGATGTTGAATTCACGGTTGATGTGATCAAGGCTAAATCGATAGCGATGCCGCGTGTTGAATCACCGGATCAGATCATGGTCTTAGGTCAGGCGGGATCATTAGATGAGGCATTACGTTCGGCAACAACAGGGCTTATTCAGTGGTTACAACAAGATTATGGATTGACGCTGCCAGAATGTGCGATTCTCCTCGGTAGTGCTGCTCACTATTCTGTTCCTAATCTCGCAGGGCGCAGCGTGGGCGTTGCCTTGAAGCTTGATAAGTCACTTCTTACTATGCCTCGTTTGCAGTAAGTATTGATACACGACGCAGTACATTTAAGCTTGTATTAACGATGTATTCTTAGTTTTAAAGCACAACGCTTGGCACTGTCTTCACGCCATTACATTGTTATTTTAGTTCCGCGGTACTAGCTGTTATGCGACATCGTTTGCAGGATAAAGGATAAGCTATGTTAACGCTGAATAGCTTTCGTCATCTGGTTGTGAAGCTTTATCTGATTGAGCTTGTATCATATTGAGCGGTTGATTCGTGACAGAGGCAGATAGACTTGTTATAAAAAAGGAGGCTAATTAGCCTCCTTTTTGTTGGTTTAAATCTTACTGAGTGGATTACGCTGCGCGTTCCTGTGAAGTGGTAGAAACCACTTCTGGACGCAGTTCAGCTGGGTCAAAGTCATCAACGTTGATTGACTTCATACGACCGATTTCCGCTCTTTCTAGCAAGTTAACTTCATCGTCGCTCAGCACGCCTAGTGCTTTACCTTCAGCGGCTACTTTATCTAACCACATGAAGGGTAGACGTTTACCGCTCGCCTTACAGACTTTGTCATGCAGAGGCTCAGATGCAATGATGTCCAGTAGCGTTTGTTCTTGGATACCCACAGCATTGTGCTCAGAGTTGGTCCAGAACTGGCCTTTACCTAGACGGTCACGGCTTTCACACGGTGTTTGCATAATCTTAGCGACTTTATGATCTAACACATCGCTTGGGCGTTTCAGTGGACGACCGAATGGGAACATCACCACGCGTAATGCGCCGCCAAGACCCATAGGGAAGTTATCCAATAAATCGTCTAACGAGGCTTGTAACTTGTACAGCGCATCTTCAACCGCCCATTGCACTAATGGCAAGTCGTCGGTTTGACGGCCTTCATCTTCATAACGTTTCAGCGTGGCAGATGCCAGATACAGTTGGCTCAGTAGGTCACCTAAACGGGCAGAGATACGCTCTTTACGTTTAAGGTTGCCGCCCAAGGTTGCCATGGCTAAGTCAGAAAGCAGGGCAAGGTTGGCACTGAAACGGTTCATTTGTTGATAATAACGCTTGGTTTTATCTGAATAAGGCGCGTTAGAGAAACGGCTTGATGTCAGACCTAACCAGAAGCTACGGATGAAGTTACTGGTCGCGAAACCAATGTGACCAAAGATGGCCGCATCGAAGTTAGCTAAACCTTGACCCGATTCGGTATCAAATGCTGACTCCATTTCTGCAAGCACGTACGGATGGCAGCGAATTGCGCCTTGGCCATAGATGATCATAGAACGGGTCAGGATGTTTGCGCCTTCAACGGTAATCGCGATAGGCGCAGCTTGGTAGCCACGGCCTAAGTAGTTATTGGGGCCAAGACACACGCCTTTACCACCGTGAATATCCATGGCATCGATAACGCATTTCTGCATTCTGTCTGTCAGGTGATATTTCACAATCGCAGAGATAACCGACGGTTTTTCACCTAGGTCGATACCTGTAGTGGTCAACGTGGTTACCGCATCCATCAGATAAGCGTTACCGCCGATGCGTGCCATTGGCTCTTCGATACCTTCAAGCTTGCCGATAGGCAATTTGAACTGACGACGAATGCGAGCATAAGCACCCGTTGCCAGTGCCGCGGTTTTCACGCCGCCAGCTGAGTTTGATGGCAGTGTGATACCACGGCCCACTGATAAACATTCCACCAGCATGCGCCAGCCTTGACCTGCCATTTTCGGGCCGCCAATGATGAAGCTTAATGGCACGAATACTTCGTTGCCGTGTGTTGGACCGTTTTGGAACATACAGTTGAGCGGGAAGTGACGACGACCGGTTTCAACTCCTTCCATATCGGTAGGGATCAAAGCACAAGTAATGCCAAGTTCTTCTTTATCGCCAAGTAGATGCTCTGGATCGCGTAGTTTGAAGGCTAAGCCTAATACTGTCGCGACAGGGGCTAAAGTGATGTAACGCTTGTTCCAGGTCAGTTTCATACCCAGAACTTCTTCACCTTCCCATTGGCCTTTACACACGATACCAAAGTCAGGAATAGAGCCTGCATCGCTACCGGCTTCTGGGCTGGTCAGTGCGAAACAAGGTACTTCTAACCCTTTGGCTAAACGCGGTAAATAATGGTTTTGTTGCTCTGGAGTACCGTAATGTTGCAGCAGCTCTCCAGGGCCTAAAGAGTTAGGCACACCAACAGTGGATGCCAACTCACTGCTCAAACCTGCGAGTTTTTGTAACACGCGCGATTGGGCATAAGCTGAATATTCTAAACCGCCGTATTTTTTCTTAATGATCATGGCGAAGAAGCCATTATCTTTCAGATATTGCCATACGTCGGCAGGCAGATCGGCAAGTTGATGTGACACTTGGTGTTGATTCACCATGCGGCACACTTCTTCAACAGGGCCATCGAGGAATGCCTGTTCGTCTGCACTTAAACGCGCAACTGGGTAGTTATGTAGTTTTTTCCAGTTAGGGTTACCCGCAAACAGATCGGCTTCCCACCAAGTGGTGCCGGCTTCAATCGCTTCTTTCTCTGTTGAAGACATTTCCGGCATGATGCCGCGATATACCTTCATCAGTGGACGACTGATCACATTTTGTCTAAATGCACTGATATTTAACGGCAAGGCTACCACAAGGAAAATGATCCAAGAGATAGGGCCGACAACATCGAGTGTCCATCCTGCTGTCATCACAACAGCGGCTGCAATAGTGGCAGTGAGCAAAGATACCCGAAGGTAAGCTAGGGCTCCTAGCACTAAGATCATGGCGATGATCCAAAGTAGGGTAGTCACTGTAATTCTCCTTAAATATGACCGAGTGCCAACCACAGGTCATAGAGTGTTTTGTTGATTGCGATCACAATTATAGTTTGTGGTCAGACCTGTGTCGCATAAAAGTTAAACCTAAGACAATTTTAATACAAGTATTTTTCAAACAATTGTTTAAATTATTTGTCAGCTTTGATCATTCCACAAATGTCATCAACTAGTTACAATGCCAGCAAGTGGATTTTTGATTGATGATAGGCGAGAAATATGTGCGAGTTACTGGCGATGAGCGCCAATGTGCCAACCGATATTGTGTTTAGTTTTACGGGATTAGCACAACGTGGTGGCGTAACAGGTCCCCACGTGGACGGCTGGGGTATTACGTTTTACGAGGGTAAAGGCAGTCGTACTTTTAAAGATGCTTGCCCGAGTAGCGAATCGCATATTGCAAAATTGATCAAATCCTACCCGATTAAAAGTGAAGTGGTGATAAGCCATATTCGCCAAGCGAATCGCGGCTGCGTATCTTTAGAGAACACCCATCCTTTTACCCGCGAATTATGGGGACGTTATTGGACCTATGCCCACAATGGCCAATTGACGGACTATCTGCCTAAGTTCAACGTTTCTCGCTATCAACCCGTTGGCGATACTGACAGCGAACTCGCTTTCTGCTGGATTTTGGAACAAGTTGCCCAGAAGTTTGGCGGCACTAAACCCGAGGATATGTTGGCTGTGTTCCATTATGTCGCGACGTTGGCCGAGCAAATCCGTGCCTTAGGTGTGTTCAACATGATATTAAGCGATGGCGAGCATTTGATGAGCTATTGCAGTAACAACTTATGTTACATCACTCGCCGCGCGCCGTTTGGCAAAGCGAAACTTATCGATACCGATGTGGTGATTGATTTTGATAAGGAAACCACGGCCCACGATGTCGTGACTGTGATTGCGACTCGTCCATTGACTGAGAACGAACAGTGGCATGTCATGCAGCCCGGCAACTGGAAGTTGTTTAGATTAGGCGAGCTGTTAATCGATCTTTGATGTTATCCAACAGCGCTAACACCAGCATCTGCGCGAAAAATGGGTGCGAGCAGATTTGCGGCTGACTTTGGTTTGTTCAGGTCACTTTTTAAAAAGATTAAGTCAGTATCTAACGCATCTTTTAGCAATCAAGGATTAGTGATAGGCCATTAGCAACGAACTTGTTGCAATGAACTGTCAGCTATGAACTAGTAGCGCAGGAATATTGGTTCTGAACTTTGGCAATGAACCATTAGCTATGGGCGTTAACCGAACTTAGAGGCTGGCCCTAAGCTCGGTTAGATATTCATTCGGTTCGGTATAACTTCGGTTTGGTTTTATCGGTGTGAGTTCAGCTAAGGCTGAGTATCATTGAGCTAAGTTGATTTCCTTAACTTAACTCAATGCTTTGCCAGTTAACCTTCTGTCGTACCTAGCAGTTTTGGTACTTGCGGTTGCTCAGCAATATCTGCCGGCTTGCTTTCTTGGCTCACAACTTCATCGAAGTGATATTTAAGTAACTTAATATCCAGCTGCTTACTGCCTTTTTCAAAATGTGTTAACCGCACGGGCAGGTAGGCTAAATCCGGTGCCATCCAGAAGAAGGTTTGGCGCTTTTTATTGTCACGCACCACTTCAATTTTGACTGTGTCGTAACTGCCACTGTCGATGTTCATCCGCTCTCTGCCAATCACATGGAACTTGTATTCATCCAGTTCGTTGTCTTTGACCATCTTGTAGTCGAGCGCTTCTTTGCCCGCTGCCATATCGAGCCTGAATTGCAATTGCACCATTAATGGATCGAAAATCTCGCCTTCATAGGGGAATTTACCTTTCTCGTCTTTATAACGGGTATGAATAAAGCCCTGCGCTTTGGCGAATGCGGTTTGCTCTGTGTAATTCGGGCCGACACCTTGGCGCTGCTGTAAGTAACGCAAAGGGCTGAGTTGACTATTTTCTTGAGTAAATTCACTCAAGATGTGGCGCACATCGGTTAGCAATAACAGGCTAAGGTCGCTGTCAAAACGATACTTATACACCCCATCTTCTGGATTGGGCAGCGTGTATTTGGCTTTACCGAGTTCGATATCCCCATAGTTGACTTGGTATTCGGCTGTCTGCGGCGTGAGCGGCGTCGGCGCGGCTATGGCAAACATACTTTGGGTGAGGGCAGTTAAGCTCACTAATAATGTGGGAATGGTACGCAAAGAATGCTCCTTGGGTCGCAGGTTTTCACCTTGTATCACTACAAAACGCTCAGTAGTGGTTGATAAAAAAGTGTCGAGTAGCATGCTTACTTACACAGTTCAGGGTAAATCAGTTTAGCGTAAATCAAAAATCGGAATCGACGGTTAGCAGGTTATAGCCGAGGCCGACACTTCTGTAAATAGCGATGTAAACAGTTTATGGATCAGTATATTAAACTAAAATGGCATTGCCATGACTAAAGTGACCAGATCGGGACGCCACTGGTACTCAGACAAACTAACTTTGCCGCAGTTCACTGTTATTCCTTCGATTCTTAATAATTCCATCTGTTCCTGAAAGGAGACTGAATTTTTCTCGAAGGAGATTTTACCCTGACTATTGAGGACTCTGTGCCAAGGCAGAGACAAATGTTCGGGTGCTGATTTGAGTGCCTTGGACACATAACGTGCTCGCCCCGGTAATCCCGCATAATCGGCAATTTTGCCATAACTGCTGATTTTTCCCTGCGGGATCATCGCAACGATATGCCAGATTTTTGCCATGGGAGACAAGTCCACCGCTTGCGGCTGGTGACTCGCTAAATCCTGTTCATCTTGTTTATCTTTTTCAAGATAGCGATACAGCGGCGATTTGTCTTTCGGAAACGATGCCATCGAATAGTTGGCCCTCAGCTAAATGCGTGTTCATGCTCAGAGAATCACGCTTAAAAGGTACACAGTAAAAGTCGCCCGCGACGAGGTTGGGTTAGTGTAACGGCAAAGTCTGGTTTAGCGGAAGAAGTGAGGACATTAAGCGTTCAATGGATTATGCATTACTCGATATTTTTTATCGACTATCTCGATTGCTAACAAAATATTTAAACTGTTTTTAGCTTTAATATTGTGTAAATGGTCAAATAGTCCATAATAGCGCCAATTTTTTTGACTCGATGAGAGAAGATAACTGGCATGGCTGTACTCGATATTCTAACAATTCCCGATGAGCGCCTTAAACGTAAAGCGCAACCTGTAAAAGATATTGAAGCTGTTCAGGGATTTATCGATGATTTAATCGAAACCATGTATCACACGGATGATGGTATCGGTTTAGCGGCAACGCAAGTCGGCAGTACGGATGCAATTATTGTGATCGATTTATCTGACGGTCGCGACCAACCTCAAGTGCTGATCAATCCTGAAATCGTCGAAAAGTCTGGCGAGTTTGTGGGTGAAGAAGGGTGTCTGTCGATCCCCGGTTATCGCGCTAAAGTGTCACGTTTTGAGAAGGTCAAAGTGACCGCCTTAGACAGAACGGGCAAGGCTATCGAAATCGAAACCGATGAGTTTTTAGCCATAGTATTACAGCATGAAATCGACCATTTACATGGCAAAGTGTTTATCGAACATTTATCCATGTTAAAACAACAAATTGCGCTTAAAAAAGTGCGTAAATACGCTTAAGCCTATTGCATAAAAGCGTGCACAAAAAAGTGTATGAGCGCTTTTGAGCGCGTGTTGCACCTCCTGACTAGCCGCATTTTATGATGCGGCTTTTTTGTATCTAAAATTGGTATGTAAAACCTGAGTTTGAATGTCATTGACTTGATATGTGAACATAACGACTTGTTTTAACTGTAATGAGTGGATAAGGTAGCCAGCAATATCCGCTAGCAATAAATTCAGTAGCATCATTAGCGGCAGTGTATGGATACGGTAGGGAAACAGATGAAACTTAAGATCATAACCAGCGGCATAATCTCACTCGCAATGCTTTCACTCAGTGGCTGCAGCGCGTTTTTTAACGGCAATACCACAGATAAAAAGGCGGTATCGAGTAGCTTAGTCGAATACTTATACCCAGATGAGAAGAGCCGCCAAGCCCAGCAGCCATCCTTACCTGTGCTGCGTTTGCCTATTACTGTCGGCATTGCTTTTTTACCTTCATCCCATTGGCAAGCTGATGCCATAGACAGTCGCGCCCAAGTCGCTTTGCTCAACAAGGTGAAACAATCCTTTATTAAATACGATTATATCGATCGTATTGAAATCATTCCGAGCACCTATCTTAAAAATGGCAAAGGCTTTAATACCTTACAGCAAGTTGCCCGCCTGCATGACGTCGATGTGATGGCGCTGGTATCTTACGATCAATTGATGCAAAGCCACGAGAACAAATCCGCCATTCTTTATTGGACTATCGTGGGCATGTATTTAATTCCTGGCAACGAGAATGCAATCCAAACCTTTGTCGATACTGCGGTGTTCGATATGCGCAGCCAAAAGATGTTATTTAGGGCGCCGGGCATTAATCAGTTAACTGAAAGTTCAACCGCTGTTGGCGTGACGACAACCCTAAGAGAGAAATCCTATGAGGGTTTTGATCTTGCGGTGAACGATATGATTGTCAATTTAGACGATGAGCTCGCCCGCTTTAAAACACGGGTTAAAGAAGAGCAGGTTGCCACCATAGAACATAAACAAGGTTATAGCGGCGGTGGCAGTTTATCGCTATTGATACTTTCACTACTGGGGATTTTTGCGGTGCGCCGTTTAACGATTTGCCGTGACTAAATAATTAAGCGCCAATTAAGATCGTTAAGGATGAGCAAATTGAGGTTTGCTTTGAATCAAGACGTGAGCAAAAAGTATATAAAGTTGAGCACAGGCTCTGGTTATCAACTTACTTGTAGTTAACGTTCTGATTTTATTTTTAAAGTGGTTTGCAGAGGCTGCGGTATTGCGTCGGACACCACTTACGCGGGCGCGATACATTAGGCGTTTAACAAGGAGAAAAATTAAATGGATTTAAATTCACTATTACTGTTTGCAGTTGCTTGCCTTGCTATCAATCTTATCCCTGGACCCGATGTTATCTACATTGTATCTAACACAATGAAAGGGAAAATGATCAGTGGGCATAAAGCTGCGATGGGTCTAGGTGTGGGTTATTTTGTTCACACGCTTGCTGCTAGCTTGGGATTATCTGCCATCATTCTCAGCTCAGCGTTGGCTTTTAGTATTGTGAAGTGGTTGGGCGCCGCGTATCTAGTGTATTTAGGCATTCAAGCATTAATATCAATGTGGCGTGGCAACAATAAAATGGTGGTCGATGACAATAGCAAACCAAACGGCAACGTATTTTTCCAAGGCATTGTCGTTAGTGTACTTAATCCTAAAGTCGCTTTATTTTTCCTCTCTTTTTTGCCGCAGTTTATTGACCCGTTAGCAGGTTCAACGTCAATTCAGCTGTTAACCCTTGGTCTTATTTTCAGTTTGTTAGCGACCCTGTGTAACGTCCTCTATGCGTTGGCAGGAAGCTGGGTATTTAGTCGGCCCAATTCCCAGCGTTATTCCAGAGCCTTAGAGGGGATATCAGGGGTGTTGCTTATTGGCTTGGCCAGTAAAGTCATGACCAGTGATAGATAGTGGAATCAGGTTAGGCTGCTAAGAGCTGGGACAGGGCTCAAATAAGCGGATCTGAGTTGATGAAAGACCCTGAAAGCAAGTTCCAGTGATGATAGAACGCAAACCGAAAGTGGATGTTGTTTGCGTTTTATCATCACTGGCCAGATTTAGGGTTACAGCTTGAGACTATTGAGCCGCGTTTCGTGCTTCAGTAAGCCAACCGTTCCATTTATCTTGGTTCTTGGCAATCCATCCATCAACGTGGTGTTGAATATCTTGCTTACTCTTTTCACCGTCGTTCATACGCGTGTTCTGCTCGTTGATATCGGCGAGCGGTAGTGTGAATACCTCAAAAAACTTTCTCGCGGCGGGATTTTGTTTAGCGAATTTTTTGTTGGCAACGATCTGGATGTCAGAAGCGACAAACCCCAGTTTTATCGGATCGGAAACCGCGCCTTCGAGTCCCTTTACCGTCATCCGATCAACGGCAGCACTCTGGGCTTTTGTTGGCTTGATTTCAGGCACGTTTATCCACACAACGTCCTTGCCTGGCTTCATTTTAAAAATGGTCCAGTTGGGCGCCCAAGTATAGAAAAATATCGGGCCACCATTTTTATAACCCGCCATAGCGGATGCCATCCCGGCAGCATAGGCCGCTTTCACTGGATTAATCGAATCTTTCAGACCGTAAACATCCATATGGTGAGTGATAATTTTTTCGCATCCCCAACCAGGAGGACATGCAGTCAAATCCGCTTTACCATCTCCATTAGTATCAAATGCTTGTTTGACTTCAGGGCGTTTAAAATCTGCAAGAGAGGTAATATTGTATTTATCGGCTTCTTTTTTAGAGATTAAATATCCGCCTAATCCACCGGCTTTAATAACATAACCAATCTTTTCAGCTTTCTCGTCGAAATTACTCGGTAGCTGATCGTTATGCATTGGAAACCAACCATTGGCCCAATAGTCAATGTCCCCGAGTGTGACGGTTTTATAAAAGATGGGATTGACCAATGTCTTAGGCTTTTCGACATCATACCCAAGCGTTTCAAGACCGCGTCGAACAAGTGCTTCCTGAAAAAAACCTGTGTCCCATGTCGCCCGAGCGGGTTTAACGATTATGCCTTCCCCTGGCTTGAGAGTATCTGCAAGCGCTGCGGATCCCGTCACTGTCATTGCAGCTAACGCTGCACCCAGTATTACTTTTTTAAGTCTCATTTTACGTCCTTATTTTTTGGGTCGCCATTGATTGGGTGATCCTATCGAGAATGATGGCTAATAACACAATCGCTAGACCGCCCACCGTGGCCAAACCAATATCAAGTGTATTTAAGCCCAGAACGACAGGTGCCCCGAGGCCACCCGCGCCAATCATCGCGGCGATAACCACCATGGAGAGCGACATCATGATGGTCTGATTCAGGCCCGCCATGATGGTCGGTAAAGCAAGGGGTATTTGAACTTTAAGTAAAACCTGCGAGCTTGTTGCCCCAAAGGCGAGCGCAGCCTCGACTAACTCTGGGTGTACTTGCCTAATCCCTAGACTGGTTAATCTCACCAAGGGTGGCAGGGCAAAAATGATGGTCGCCAGCACACCCGCGGTATTGCCAATAGAAAAAAGCATCACAATGGGGACCAAATAGACAAAGGCTGGCGTCGTTTGCATCGCGTCCAAAATGGGTCGTAGAACGTTGTTAACACGATCACTGCGTCCAGCCCATATCCCAAATGGCACACCAACAAGGGTGCAGAACACCACGGATGAAAAGACCATGGCGAGGGTTATCATGGTTTCAGACCAGAAACCGAGCAGACCGATGAGCACCAATGATAACAGCGTAAAGATGGCCAGTTTTAAACCTGACACTCGCCAAGCAATGGCGCCAAACAGGGCAATAACAAGCAGAGGGGAGGTTGCCAGTAGACCGTCTGACACACCAGACAGAATAAAGTCAACGGGCCATTTGATCAGTTGGAAAAACCATCGATAGCCTTCAACCAACCAGTTAACTACATTGGTGATCCACACATCTAAAGGAATCACTCTTTCATCAGAACTGAACATGATATAAAACTCCTGAAGTGAGTATTCTAAGATGCTGATTGCTCAAAATAAGTCCCCTTTTCCGCACGGTTTAAGGTGCGAAGAAACAGATTTTTAGAAACAACGCCGCGATATCTACTTTCTGAGTTTACAACTGGAATAGGCCAAGCATGGGAGGCGACCAAGGGTAAGATATCCTGAAGGCTATCTGTTTCTTGAACTGATTTAGCGTCTGTCAGAAAAGCATGCTCAAGTTTGCTAGCACCATTTCCTTGGTCAACAGCGTCGCGCAGGGAGTCTGAAGAGACCACACCTAAAAAGCGGTGTTCTGAGTCAAGTACATAGGCAAATTCGCGATCTTTAATGCTTAACATTTCTAGGGTGGCGCGTGGGCTACCGGCTTTAGTATGCCAAACGACCGTTGGCTGACTGTCGCGGGCAATGTCCCCAGCGGAGATAACACCGGTTGGATCCACACCACGGAAAAATGCGCGCACATAATCGTCCGCGGGATTTTGCAGGATTTCTTCCGGCGTCCCCACCTGAATCACTCTGCCGCCCTGCATAATGGCAATTCGGTCGCCAATGCGTAATGCTTCGTCTAAATCATGGGAGATAAAAATGATGGTGCGTTCATGACGATCTTGCAGTTTCAGCAGTTCATCTTGCATCTCTGTCTTGATAAGCGGATCAAGCGCCGAAAATGCCTCATCCATGAGCAAGATATCAGGATCAACCGCTAAGCCTCGCGCTAATCCTACTCGCTGCTGCATACCGCCACTTAACTCATTGGGATAGGCCTTCTCCAAGCCTTCGAGTCCGACTTGTTTTAAAGCATCTAGGGCTCGTTCTTCACGCTGTTTTTTATCCATGCCATCGAGTTCGAGGCCAAATGCGGCATTCTCTAACACTGTTTGATGGGGCATAAGCGCAAAGGATTGAAACACCATACTGGTTTTACTTCTGCGAAACCTGACCAGCTCATCCTTATTCATGTTGAGGATATTTTGGCCATCGACTAATACCTCTCCCGACGTGGGTTCAATGAGCCTATTTAACATTCTTACTAGGGTTGATTTTCCTGAGCCGGATAGCCCCATAACGACAAAAATCTCACCTTTATTAACGGTAAAGCTGGCACCTTGTACGGCAACTGTCAGCCCTGTCTGTTCGTAAATTTCTTCTTTGCTTTTCCCTTGTTCAAGTAACTTCACCCCCTTGCGAGGCTCAGCACCAAAAACCTTATACAGGTTTTTTATCACTATTTTTTCCATAACATTTTCCATGACGCTCTTTTACGCCGTTCTGCTTTTTTGCACTAACGCTACATAAAAAACACATGAATAAATTCTGCTCGATTAAACATTTAATGATGAACTCACAGAGTTCATAAAAAATGCACAGCACGAGTAGTCTCTTTCTACACTAGTGTCTTACAGGCCTATCTGTCAACGAATCGACGCAATTAAGTAGGGTGTAAATTATTGAAAATAAAAATATTTATATATTTTCCTCGTGGGCCATCATTTTTTTGATGGCTCAGTTGGCGGCTAAAACCTTGAAAGGCTGAACGATTCCAACAACGAAAAAAAACGTAGAAAACTGAAAGTCATCCAAGAAAAAGAAAATGCGGGTGCAAACACAAAAACAGCGACAATTGCTCAGTAATCTGTGTTAGGAACCCATGTAAGGCGTGTGGTGGACTGCGCCAACAACCGTGGGAAAATTCACTATGACACTCATTCACCATGAAATAGAGGTCGAGAGGACGAGTGATTGGGACATACTTATGCGTGTCTGATCATGAATGTCATGACAAGCCGGCGCGGTTGGATTTATCGCTGGGATCTCGTGTGAACATTTTAAACAGGAACGACATTTATCTAGTGGTTGTCAGCACCTAAAAGCGGACTGACGTTAAACGACTACGTCTATTCGCTTTGCTTGAACCTAAACCCAAAGTGCGTTATGTCATTGTTAATATTGATTTCAACATTGACCTCAGAAAAAACCTCAAAAAAGACATCAAAAAAGACCTCAAAAATTTTTCCACAACCATGAACTCCACAGCTATAGACATTACCGATTGTCTTTCTCTATGGCGAATTACTTGAGGTCTGGTCTCAGTGTGATAGGGTGGATTTAGCTGCGAACTCGACGCATAGGCATTTGGCGGCGCATCAATTGCACTCATAACTGCATTAATATCACTCCCATGTTCTATAGCGCACCGACAGCAATACTGCTTTTTGCATACGATGATTCGTATATTGCATCCTCTGTTAAAAAATCAAGCATGTGAAGGAGACAGTACTTATGTTACGCACCGTTAAACATATGGAAGACTACGTAATCAGTGCTACAGATGGCAATATTGGGCATGTCAAAGATGTCTATTTTGATGACGAAACTTGGTGCGTTCGCTATCTTGTTGTTGATACAGGTACTTGGCTTTCGAGTCGAAAAGTATTGATTTCGCCCATCTCGATAGGCCAAGCAAACTGGGCGGGCAAGCAATTACCCGTCTCGATCACAAAAGAGCAAGTTGAGAACAGCCCCGACATTAACACTCAAACTCCCGTCTCTCGCCAGCAAGAAATCCGCTTACTTAAGTACTACGGCTATCCATATTATTGGGGTGGTTATGGGATGTGGGGCGACAGTGTGTACCCGAATTTGATGTTAACGGGATACGTCGACTTGGTTTCGCGGCCCAATGACGAAGATCCACAAGGGGTTAGGGCGGTTAAAGCCGAGCAGCATCAAGATGACGATATGCATCTGCGTAGCTCTCAGGCGGTAATCGACTACCGCATTCATGCTAGCGACGGTGACATTGGCCACATAGAGGACTTGCTTATCGATGAAGAGACTTGGGCCATTCGATACCTGATAGTGAATACCAGTAACTGGTGGCTAGGTCATCAAGTGCTCATTCCTGCAGATTGGATTGAAGATGTGAGTTGGCCGGATGCCAAGGCGTCAGTCAACCTGACACGACAGGCAGTGAAAGACGCTCCGCCATATAACCCATTGATGCCAGTGGACCGTAAAACGGAAATATCTATCTACAACCATTATGGTCGTCCTGGTTATTGGCTGGATGAAGAGCAACATGAAACCGCAAAATCACACCCTAGCACCGCGTAAGAGCGAGCGGTGACAATATTAAGAGGTGATCAATGGTAGCCGAATCTATGTCTACATCTACAAAATCAGCCACAGAATCATTAATAAAATCAGCCACAGAATCGAAAAGTGTCGCAATTTTTGGTGGTGGTATTGCTGGACTAACGGCAGCCCATGAATTTGCAAAACTTGGCTATCAAGTCAAGGTGTTCGAGGCGAATGCGGATGCGGGCGGTTTTTTTAGAAGTGCCAGAAGGAAAGAGGAGCAGGGCATGCCTTCTGAATACTCTTGGCATGGAATGGGTCCTTGGTATAACAATTTTTTCGAACTCATCAAGGAGATCCCCTTTGATGAGCACTCCAGCCTCTATGACAATATTCTTTCACGGCCTGTGGTATTCGGCTTAGCGCCTAATTCAGGTGCGGCTCACTTTGGTGACTCTCACTCCGGCAATGTCGATGTGGAAAACCTGTTTAGTATGACGACCAAAGAAAAATGGCTTTGGTGTTGGCTAATGGGAAAAGCATGGTGTTCAAATACCCGAAGTAGCCAAAAGTACAGTAATATCAATGCGAAAGAAGCTTGGCGACCTTATTTAGCCGCTTCGACATTGAGTACCTGGAGTTCCACTTTTGGCCCTTGGGTAGGTTCCGACTGGTGTCATGTTTCTTTCCATCATGTGGCGCATTTTTTCCGTAAGCAATTAGTCACCAAGTATTCGTATCATCAAGCAGACAGTGAAGGCGGGCCGTGGGAACACAAGGCTCGTATGGGATGGTTGCTGCTTAACGGGCCCAGCAGTGAAGTTTGGTTTGATAAATGGGTCGATGATCTGAAGAAAAAGCAGGTCGAGTTTCATTGGCAGACCCCACTTCATCGTTTGTGTTTTGAGAATAACAGCATCACAGCGGCAGAGCTCGCCAATGGCGAAACCGTTCAGGCCGATATCTATGTCCTCGCACTCAATCCCTTTTCTGCGGCAGATGTTCTAGACAGAAACCCGCAGCTTCAAAATAAACCGCAACTCAATCTTTTTAAACCCTTGGTACAACAGGGGCCGCACACCCAAGTGTCCTTCAGAATTGGCTTCAAAGAGCCAATGTCTTGGCCGCGGAAAAGATGCGCGCTGGTTATTTCAGACTCCGCCTTTAACCTGACATTGTTTGCTCAGGAACAAGCGTGGGGAGAGTCGAGTTCTCTGGGGGACGATATTCAATCACTGTGGACTGTCACGGCTTGTGTTTCAAAAGTCCCTGGCCCAGTCCATGGCCTTTGTTTGGAACAATGCACAGAGGAACAATTTCTGGATGAAGTGTTATTTCAATTAAAACAGAGTCATGCCCTCGATGAATTGGTCAAAAAGGCTAACGGCGGTAAAAGCTGGCTAGATTTTTCCATCGTAAACATCACCGTTTGGCATGAATGGGCGTTTTCTCCTGAAGGCATAACATCGGCGCAGCCCAAATGGGTGAACTCGACCCATACCCAACAATATCTACCACAGCAAAAGACGACCATATCTAACCTAGTTCTTGCAGGCGCTCATACCCAAACGACGGCGGATGTGTGGAGCATCGAGGCGGCGGTCGAGAGTGGCAAGCTGGCGGTCAAGGTTTTTGAGCCGCAACTTAAGGTCATTCCACAGTCGAACTTTCTGGTGTTGACCATCCTTGGGAAAATAGATGATGTGCTTTATTACTGCAAACTTCCTAACGTGTTGGATGTTGGTTTGGCAGTCATTGTTATTTTGTCGGTGAGCGCCATTGCTTTTGGGATTGCCGGATAAAGAGTGGCTGATATAAAACGCAAATAACGCAGGGCGTATGCATGACCATGAGAATAATGTTGGCTGAAAGCTCGAAGTGAATTGCTCAACAGCGATTTCAGACGTGGATTGCGACCATGGGTATCCTCTTTTATCTGGCGGGTTTTGTCTGGGGCAAGATAAACCGCACTTTGTAGGTGCAGGCTAGCTTGGTCATTAATATAGAAATTTTTTATCTAAACGTTGGAGCCAATTATGTCAAAAAACGTAGCGGATCATCTAGTCGAAATGCTGGTAGAAGCGGGTGTTAAGCGAGTTTATGCCGTGACTGGCGATAGTCTTAATCCGGTCAATGATGCTGTACGAAGGGATGGCAGACTGCAATGGATCCATGTCAGGCACGAGGAAGCGGGCGCCTATGCGGCATCTATGGAAGCTGAGCTAAATGGTATCGGTTGCTGCATGGGTAGCAGTGGTCCTGGGCATGTTCATTTAGTCAATGGACTCTATGATGCTAATAGAGCTGAAAATCCGGTTATTGCGATTGCTTCAACTATTCATACTGAAAAAATGGGATTGGACAATTTTCAAGAGACAAGACCCGAATCGTTATTTCAAGATTGTTCAAAATATGTGTTTCTCGCCAATACCCCTAAACAAGCTGTCAATGGTTTACAAACGGCGATTCAGCATGCCATCAGCAAGAAAGGGGTCGCTGTGCTCGGGCTTCCCGGTGATGTGGCTTCAGCAAGTCTGGAATCTGTGCATACGGCGAATAAAAATTTCTACACTCAACCCAGAATAACCCCAAGCCATAAACAGCTTGAAGAATTGGCAAGCGTCATTAATGAACATGACAAAGTGATGCTGTTTTGTGGCCATGGTTGTCGCTATGCCGTTGAAGAAGTGATGGAATTGGCCGAAAGGCTTAACGCTCAGTTGGGATATAGTTTTCGAGGCAAAATATTTTTTGAACGTAAAGAAAATCCTTATGCCGTTGGACTTAATGGGCTGTTAGGCAATAAATCCGGTTTTGAAGCTATGCATCAAGCCGATGTCCTGTTGATGCTGGGCACGGATTTTCCATATAGTGAGTTCCTTCCAGAAAAATGCAAAATTATTCAAATCGATACTAAACCCGAAAAATTAGGCCGTAGAGCTAAAGTGGACTTGGGCTATTGTGGTGATATTAAATCAACCCTTGAAGATCTTATGCCGTTAATTGATGTCAAAACGTCCACGGATTTTCTCGACAAAACCCGTTCACTGCATCAAGAAATTGAAGCTATCTATGAGAGCTATGTGGAAGAAAAGGGTTCTGAAAAAAATATTCACCCAGAATATGTTGCCCATTTGGTGGATAAACTCGCCGATGATGATGCGATATTTACCGTTGATACGGGCATGAGCGCCGTATGGGCCGCGCGTTATTTAAAGGCGGGAGCCAATCGTTACCTGACAGGTTCCTTTAATCATGGCTCGATGGCGAATGCTATGCCTATGGCGATGGGGGCAGGCTTATCACAACCAGACCGGCAAGTGATTGCGTTTTGTGGCGATGGCGGTATTTCAATGCTGCTCGGCGATTTAATGACCATTAGCCAATATCAAATTCCTGTCAAAATCATCATCTTTAATAACCGTTCGTTAGCTATGGTGAAGCTTGAAATGCGGGTAGAAGGTTATATGGAGTGGCAGACGGGTATGGTTAATCCTGATTTTATAAAATTAGCAGAGGCGATGAACATTGCTGCATGGGAGGCGACGGAGTCCAAAGATGTGGAACTCGCACTGGTAAATGGATTCAAGCATAAGGGACCTGCGATAATCAATATTTTTACTGATCCCAATGCCTTGGCAATGCCACCCACCTTAAACTTCGAGCAAGTAAAAGGCTTTGCAGCATCGATGACAAAATTAATGGTCAATGGAAAATTTGCCGAAATCGTCGATACGACCAAGAACGATTTAAAATACTTACGGGAGTTATGATAAAACATCATGAAGCAAGCCATTCGATTCACCACAATTGTCCTGGTTATTTTTGTCGCCATCATAGGCATTATACTCTGGCCTTTAGCGGGTTTGATTATGCTGGTGGCTTCGCTCGTGCTGCTTGGATTGTATGATTTATTTCAAACAAAACACTCGATACTGAGAAACTTTCCTGTCATCGGACATATGCGTTACCTATTAGAAATGATAGGCCCAGAGCTGCATCAATATTTCGTTGAGTCCGATACTGATGGCAAACCCATTAACAAGAATCATCGCAATTACATCTACGAGCGAGCCAAAGAGCAAAATCAAACACGCCCCTTTGGCACTCAGCTCGATGTATATGATGATAACTATAAATGGATGCAGCACAGCATCTATCCGGCGAAGAAAATGGACACTCCGCCAAGGGTTATCATTGGCGGGAAAGATTGCCAACAACCTTACAGTGCCAGCCTGTTTAATATCTCAGCCATGAGTTTTGGCGCTTTGAGTAAGAATGCAATCCAAGCCTTAAATTTGGGCGCTAAAGCAGGTGATTTTTTTCATGATACCGGCGAGGGCGGTATATCAGAATATCATTTACAAGGTGGCGATTTAGTGTGGGAAATCGGCACAGGGTATTTTGGTTGTCGCACCGAAAATGGCTGTTTCGATGCGGAAAAATTTAAACAAAAGGCCAATTGGGAGCAGGTGAAGATGATTGAAATCAAACTCTCACAAGGTGCAAAGCCCGGGCACGGAGGGGTACTTCCTGCAGCTAAAAATAATCAGGAAATTGCTGAAATAAGAGGTGTCCAACCCAATACCGATGTGCTTTCACCTCCCGGCCATTCCGCTTTTAGCGATGCAGAAGGGTTATTGCAGTTTGTTGAGCAATTGAGAGTGTTATCCAACGGAAAACCAGTCGGCTTCAAACTTGCCATAGGCAGTAAACAAGAGTTTATTGAAATATGTGAAAAAATGCTCGAAACAGGTATCAAACCCGATTTCATCACTGTGGATGGAGCGGAAGGGGGAACTGGCGCCGCCCCCATCGATTTCTCAAACTATGTCGGTATGCCTTGGGAAGATGCACTGATTTTTGCCGTGGATACGCTCAATACCTACAAGCTCAAAAAAGACATAAAAGTGATTACGGCGACTAAGATTTTTACCGCTTTTGATCTGTTTAAAGCCCTTTGTATTGGTGCTGATGTGTGTAACTCCGCTCGGGGTATGATGCTGGCTTTGGGTTGTGTTCAGTCCCTAAAATGCAACACCAATGAATGCCCTACAGGCGTCACCACAAATAACCCCACATTAGTGCGAGGCTTAGTGGTTGCAGAAAAGTGGAAAAGAGTCCGCAATTATCACCAACATATGTTGGACGATTTCTTGGCATTATTGGCCGCTTCGGGCTGCCATTCACTTGATGAAATGAATCGAAATTTAATTTATAGGAAAGTGGATAAGCAATGGCATTCCTATGCTGAAGTGGTAAAAACTCAGTGGATTATATGAATTTTGCACTGACTCTTACGGTTACAACTTCACAAAATACGGTAGCGCGATGAGGGCGATGCCGATGCAGACGAGTAAGATTAGGTTGCTGACAAAATAAGGGTAGATCATCAGGGTTATCCCAACGACGAGGGGGATGGGCGCGCCTTGGCGTTTGCCATAGGTGAAGAAACCTATGCCGAAGACACCAAATAGCATGCTCCAAATCAGTACCGCGGGATTATCTAGCACGCCTTGCTCCTTCTTATCTTCTGCATCGACTTAAGTTTGTCGTAATAGCCCATTCATTAGCTTGTAGTAAACACTCATAATATTAGTTCGTTGGCTTAGCTTGTAATATTAGCTCTTAATATGAGTTCTTAAGCACAGTGAGTGTAATCCTAAAGCAGACTTTCGGCGATTAAGCTTTCTTCATATTGAGACTTCACACTGTGACTTGAACTGCTACTTGTAATTGGCTCTCGAACTGCTACTTATATTGACAATTGATACAGTGACTTCGGATTTTGACCTCATAGCAGCGTTAAACACGTTTTTATATTTGCAGCTCGTTTGAGTTCCGATTGTGATTTTACACTTGGTAAAGCTCTAGGGGTAAACCGTCAGGATCGCTGAAAAAGGTGAATTGTTTACCTGTGTATTCATCGATACGAATGGCTTCCACTTCAATATTATGTGACTGCAAGTGTGCAACGGTTTCATCAATGGATTGTACCCTAAAGGCTAAATGCCTAAGCCCACAAGCTTCGGGATAACTCGGTCTTTGTGGCGGCTTGGTAAAAGAGAACAGCTCGATTTGACTTAAATCCGGCAACTGTAGATCGAGTTTAAAGGAGCTGCGCTGCGCTCGATAATGTTCCGCCAGCGGCTTGAGCCCTAAAATCGTCACGTAGAAATGTTTGGATTTTTCATAGTCGCTGCAAATAATTGCCGCGTGGTGTATGCCGAGTAACATAGGTTTCCTAATATCGCGTTTGAGATATTGTCTTAGCAGTGCATCTAAGTATTTATTCTTTTGTGCAGAGTAATACAATCACATTAAATATCTAATCAGTTCAGAGCCTCACAGGCATTTCAATCCAAGGCGCATTGACGCAGAAATGGTCATTCCCTTTTAAGTCAATGCAACACGGGAGTGGGATGCCTGTGAGGCTCCCGAAGGGCGGCTGATGTTAACGGCATGGCAACGCGCTTTATACTGCGTTTAAGGCTTTCGACAGAGCACCACTATGCCTTCAAGCCTTCGCCTTGTCTAAAGCGCGTTGAACTCACGCTGAATGAACAGATATTTTATACGATTGGTATATGTTCTTATTAGATTAAGACCCATCATCCTAAGATGGCGGGTCTTATTTGGCAACGTGTTATCTCGCTGAAGCAGGCCACATCATTTAACTAACGCATTCGACCTTTATTATTCAGCCGTATACTTATTTAGCCGCTTACTCATTCAGTTGCTTACTCGCGGACTCACTTTTCCGCTCATCTGCTACAATGGTGAGCGAGAGAATCGCCGACGACAGCGGGGCTAGTGTGAGCACTATCTTGCCTTCACCTTGTTCAAGCAGTAGCTGGCTTGTTTGATGATCTTCGAGTAAATCCTTAAGCGGATATACACCGTCCTTTAATTGCCACTGACGGATGAGCTCTTTGGGGAGCTTGAGCTGTAAGGCTTTTGATTCGGTCTGACTGAAGTTACTGACTACAATCAACTTTTGAGTCTGCTTTGAGGTCTGAGATATTACCTCGAAGCGGGCGAAGGCGAAGGTGCTGTCGTCATAGCCTGTTTCGTTTACAGTGCTCTTTTGAGTACTCATACTTTGAGCGCTGTTACTTTCAATGATATGACTTTGAGTCGCATTCTTCTTGCTGCGATTCGCGGCATCGAGTGAATAATATTGGCCTAACAGTGCAGGCGCAGTTTTGCCTGTGCTTAGATTCAATAGCTTTTGATAGTAAGCCCGCAGCGATGTTTCCTGCGCCGTTGATTGTCCACCATCAAACTTGCCATTGTTCATCCAGCGCTGATGGGCGGGGACACCAACATAGTCAAAAATACTGGTGCGTGATGCATGACCAAAGCCTGGATTGTCGATGGCGGCTTCTCCCACTTCTTGGCCAAAATACACTAACGTCGGTGAAGTACCTATCGTTGCCGACACTACCATGGCTGGCAGGGCATAGTTTGGATTTACGGCTTGGGTTTCTAGGGAGCTATTCGTTGGTCTATTTGTTTGTAGCGACGCTAAAAATGATGCATTACCAATACGTTGCTCGTCGTGGTTCTCTAAAAAGTGCAGCATGTGGGATTCAACATCGTGCACTTTTGCCTGATCCGCCGCGATATTAGCTGTGCTGGTTTTACCCGCCATCACGGCTTTTAGGGTGTCGTAAAGATCGACCTTATCGTACAGATAATCCATTTTTCCAAGCTGGATATAATCTCGGTATAACTTAGGGTTATAGACCTCGGCCAAGATAAAGGCATCGGGATTAGTGTGTTTTATCTGGCTGTTGAGGTAACTCCAAAACTCCACTGGCACCATTTCGGCCATATCGTATCGAAACCCATCGACTCCTTTCGTTAGCCAATATTGGGCAATCTGATTGAATTTAATCCAAGAGCTTGGGATCTCGGCTAAGTGTTGTTGCCAGAAAGTGTAATGCTGCGCTTCAGTAAAAGTGGCGAATTTGGCTGGCAGGCGAGGGAAGTCATAGGTGCCATCGGGGCGTACGCCGTAATTGATTTTAACTGTCTCGTACCAATCATTAGCATCGGGCTTGGCTAAGCGTGAGCCATTGCCTGTCCACTTTGCGGGAAATTCGTCGAATTTACCGTCACTTAAGGGGTGAGTTTCTCCGCCCAGCGGTTTAAGCTCTGCGGGTAAGCTTGGCACCTCAAAGGCATGCGCTTGTCCTTTCGTTCCCTTCACACTGTTATCAACGACGTAATAGAAGTTGTTGTTTTTGGCGTACTCCAAACTGGTATCATCATCTTCGCCAAAATCGCGCACGCCTTGGGGTTTACTGACCGATTGATAATGGCGTGCCACATGGTTTGGCACGATATCGATAATCACCTTTAAGCCGTGTTGATGGGTACGGGCAATCAGCGCTTCAAACTCGGCTAAACGGTTGGCAGGATTGACCGCCAGATCTGGGTTGACGTTGTAGTAATCTTTGACTGCGTAGGGTGATCCTGCGCGGCCTTTTACCACATCGGGATCATCCGCGCTTACGCCAATCTCACTGTAATCACCAATCAAGGCATGGTGCGGAACGCCCGTGTACCACACATGGGTGACGCCTAGGTCCTTGATGCTATTGAGTGCAACATCGTCGATATCATTAAATTTGCCGACACCGTTGTCGGCAATTGTTCCCCAAGGTTTATTCGTTGGATTTTTATTGCCATAAAGGCGAGTAAAAATCTGATATACCACAGGTTTTAGCGTCATAACCTCACTCTCAGACTTTGGCTGTAACTCATTATCAAGCGCCTGCGCCGATGCATTTGCCGATAAGCAAAAAAGCGAGGCAGTTAATAAAGCTGCACTAGATAAAGAGGCATTAAACAAAGACTGTAGACATAAATTGAGTGATGAATGCCGCGACTGTCGGCGCTGCGGGGCTTTCGCTGCTTTGGACAGTAAAGCCATTATGGGAAATTTAGCCGCTTGTTGGCTCTGAGTCACTCTGGAATCGATAGGCGATAAAAAGCTCAAGGCTGAGTTCCTTTTTGAGTTGAGTTTTTGGCTAGGTTGATAGCAGTGTTGTTAGTATGAGCGCGCGTTAAAGCGTTAGCTTGATTCCTAGTGAGCATTGAATCTTGGCGGCTCGGCAAGCCAGCATTCAGCGGCGACTTAGTCTTAGACTTAGATTTAGTCTTAGAATTAGGCTTAAGCTCGAGGATAGTGACCCCTGCGTGGGGCAATGCTAGCGCTTGATTGAGTGAAACTGTTTTGCCACTGATGATATCTGTAGCGGCGCCGCTATCGCCAAGTACACTGGCAAAGCGCTTTATATCTAGCGTGACTGCCTTGTCATTCTTATTGTAAATCACCATGACTTTATCGGCCGAGGGCTGAGTGCAGGCATTGTGTTGAGTTAGAGAGTTGTTTTGTATTAGTGACTTAAGCGCCTCGGCTTTTTGTTCAGCAGATAATGGCGCATTTAATGCGCAACGAAATTGCACATAGACGCCATCTTGCGGCACAAAGTGCAGTAAGTCGCCCGATTGTAGCGCAGGGGATTGTTTACGGTAATTTAGTAGGGTACGGACAAATTGCTGTGCTTGTCGCTGGGGTTCACTCAGTCCTTGGCCGGTAAAGGCGTTAGTGGCACTGTTGGCAAAACCGCCGGGGAAATCACTGCGCACAACGCCATCGTGACGGCCTTCTGTCGGGCTGGTCATTAACACTTCTGTACCGTAGAACAGCTGCGGAATGCGTTTGGCGGTCAGTACATAGGTGAGTGCCATCTTGTATAAGTCTATATTTTCTTTCACTAAACTGAAGATACGATTGGTGTCGTGATTGCCTTCAAATAGCACTAGTTTACTGGGGTCGGCATACACAACATCGTTGGCTAACATCTCGTAAAGCTTGATAAAACCTGTGTCCCAAGTTTCTGGCTCATTAAGGCTGGCAATTAATTTTTCATATAGCGGGAAGTCCATCAAACTGGGTAAATCTGAGGTATAGCCATCGGCATTGATTTTGCCCTTTTGCCAATAGGACACTGTGATGGGGTTTGCGGTCCATTCTTCGCCCACAATATTAAAATTCGGGTACTCAGTCATTACGGCCTTAGACCATTTAGCGAGAAACCCTTTGTCGGCGTAGGAATAAGTATCTTCGCGGATCCCTGAAAGTCCTGCGTACTCGACCCACCAAATACTGTTTTGGATAAGATAGGTTGCCAGTTTGGGATTGCTTTGATTCAGATCCGGCATAGTGTCGGTAAACCAGCCGTCGACAAAATCAATATGATCTTGCGCTGCCGCGTAGGGATCTTGCACTGTGGTGCGCCTATGGCTGGTGAAACGGGGGCTGGTAACGCTGGATTTCATAGCACTGGATTTAGTTTCGGCAGACTGAATCAAGTCAGGCTTGGATTCGCGATTATGTAGCTGCGTTTTTGTGGCGTCATTGAGCCAGTCTTGGCTAGGTAAATCGTTGAGCCACCAATGATTAGAGCCGATATGATTCACGACAACATCTTTAATCACCCCAAGGCCAAGCTTGTTTGCCTTAGCGACTAAGGCTTTATAATCCTCGTTGCTGCCAAAGCGGGGATCAACGCGGTATAAATTAGTAATTGAGTACCCGTGGTATGAATAGTGGGCTTGATTATTCTCAAGCAGTGGATTGAGCCATAACTGAGTCACCCCGAGCTTTGCCAGATACGCTAAGTGCTGGCTGATCCCTGCGATATCGCCGCCATGGCGAGCATCGGGATAATTGGGGTTGCTAGGATTGCTATTAAAGTTAGCCGCAACTTGCTCTAGCATATCGGCCTGATTGTCATTACTGGTGTCGCCATTGGCGAATCTATCCGGGGTGATAAGGTAAATCACATCCTTATTGCTAAACCCTTGGCGCTCACGGCTGCCCTCAGCACGCGCTTGCAACGTATAGGGCAGGCGATAAAGAGGCTTGTTGGTTTTTGAAGCCGAGTCAGTGCTGGAAATCACCAGCTCAAAGGTTTGCGGCGCAGCTTGGCTCAGATCTAAATTGATAAACAGATAGTGAGGGTTATCAGTGTGTTCAAGGCTTTTTAGCGTGATGCCGTGCCCTTGGATATTAACCTTAAGCTGCTGCGGTAAGCTAGGCAGCTCGCGGCTATACAGCATCAACTGTAACTCAGGATTGTGCATCCCCGCCCACCAAAAAGCGGGTTCAAGTGTCAGGTCTTGAGGCTGGCTTGATGTGCCTTGAAGTGGTAAAGAGAGACTGCTTGAACTTGCCTGCGCTGTGTTGGCAGAGGCGCCTAGGCTAAGCATAATCACTAAGGAAGTGGTGAGAGTCCGCAGGTTTAATATCATATTCTTTCCTTGTTGATTCAAATTTAAACTGCAAGTTCAATTTATAAATCGATGAGTTAGTACACTCTTAACGTCAGTTGTAACTCTTAAGCCGTATTTATTATTTATGTGTCGATAAGTGCGCTAAATACTGGTCATGGGTTGGTAGCTTAGTGACGGTATTATCAATAATGGTGCGCATGTTGAGCAGAAATTCACTCAGTGCTTGCGGTTGAATGGTTGCCGCTAATGGATTGAAATCCCGAGGCCTAATGCCTTGCCCCAACATGACTTGAATCCATGCGGCTTCGGTAAAGAGTTCATCTTGATGTCTAAACACTGTGCCTGTGGCACGAAATAGGGCGATTTTTTGCTGTAAACTCTCTGGCAGAACCATGGTTCTGCATTGATGCCAAAACCCATTTTCCTGAGCATCTTCCCTTTGGTTTAAATGATAGTGCAAGATAATAAAATCGCGGATTTGTTCAAATTCAAGTTGGGACTGGCGATTAAATTCATCGACATTCGCTTGTGCAATTCCTTGATGTGGAAAGAGTTTACTCAAGCGAATAATCGCTGATTGGACTAAATGCAAGCTGGTGGATTCTAAAGGCTCTAAGAATCCACTCGAAAGGCCGATGGCGACACAATTTTTATGCCACTGTTTGATTCGTCGTCCGGTCGTGAAATTGATTTTCTTAGGTTCAGCCAAAGGCTTACCATCTAAATTACTGAGTAAAAGCTGTTTGGCAGCGTCATCACTGATATAGCGACTGCAATAGACTAACCCATTGCCTGTGCGGTGTTGCAGCGGGATCCGCCATTGCCAACCCGCATCATGGGCGATAGAACGTGTATAAGGCGTTATTGCTGGCGTTTTTTCGCAGGGTACGGCATATGCGCTGTCGCAGGGGAGCAAGTGTTGGTAGCTATCGAAGCCAACCTTGAGCGCTTTTTTTATCAGTAGCGCGGCAAAGCCCGAGCAATCTATAAAGAAATCGGCTTTTATGGTTTGTCCTGATCCTAAGGTTACACTTTCAATATCGCCGTTTGGCGTGAGTTCAACCGCCGTAATTTGGCCTTCGATACGCTTTACTCCGAGTTGCTCACTGAAACGTCGTAAAAATTGGGCATAGAGCGCTGCATCGAAATGATAAGCATGAGTTAAGCCTGCAAGGGGAGAGTTTGGGATCTGCTGGAGTACTTGAAATTTATTGTGTTTTGCCGCTTGGTAATTAACCGAGTAATCCCAAAATGAATTGACCTCTTTTGGGGAGGTGCTGAGCCAGTAATGATGAAATTGAGTAAAACCTATATCTTTACCTACATTGCCAAAAGCATGCATATAGGCTTCATCTGGTTTGCCCCAATTTTCGAATTGAATACCCAATTTAAACGTTGCTTGGGTGGCATTGATAAAATCGGCTTCGGAAATCCCAAGGACGTTATTGAATATTTGCAGTGGTGGAATGGTGGCTTCACCTACGCCCACTGTGCCTATATCTTCAGATTCAATCAGGGTGATATTCAGTGTTGATTTAAACAATCTTGCCAACATGGCCGCCGTCATCCAACCTGAAGAACCGCCACCGACAATGACGATATCTTTGATTTTATTCATGATATATGCCTTTTATTTTATAATTAGTGGTGATCAGTTAACGCAGATGAATAGCCTAGTGGCTTGAAATGATAAAGTAAAAAAGCCTCTGTAACAGGTTACAGAGGCTTTAAGCCGTGCAGGATTAGAACTTATAGTTCGCGCCTAACATAAAGTTACGGCCATAGTTTTGGTAATCACGGACTAAACGTTGATCATCGCTAGTGTAAGAGGTGAAAGGCTCGTTGGTTAAGTTGTTCACTTGGAACTGGACAGATAAACCATACAGAGACTCGATACCGCTTTCGCTAAAGTCATAACCGATTTGTGCATCGACCACAGTTTCCGCTTTGATGTTCACGTTTTCGCGTTGCAGGCTGATCTTTGTTACTTCACCTAGGAAGTCGCTGCGGTAGCGTGAGCTAATGCGTGCTTCAAAGCCTGAGTTTTCATAGTAGATCGTCGCGTTTAAGGTTTTTTCTGACAGACCTGGCAAGGTTGTTGGATTACTGGTCGGGGTTTCCTTCACTTCACTGTCGTTATACGAGCCACTAATAACAGTACCAAAGCCACTTAACACATCGGCAAACATACCAAAGTCGACAGATACAGAGGCTTCAACACCTTGAACATAACCACCTTCACCGTTTTGTGGTTGGGTGACATCGCCAATCGGGTTATCAGTAGGCCCTTGTGGGAATAGGGTGCTGAAATCAAAGTCTGTATGTTGATCGTAAACGAAGTTTTCAAGATCTTTGTAGAATACTGCTACCGAGAAATAACCTTGGTCGCTGAAATAGTTTTCATAGCTTAAGTCATATTGACGGGCTAACCATGGACGTAACTCAGGATTACCTGCGTTACCACTCCAGTTAACGTTGCCACCACTTGGGTTAGCTGAATAAGTGTAGTTTAGGTTGGCATTCATTTTGTCCATGCGTGAACGGGTTAACGTGCGCGCTGCGGCTAAACGAACCACTTGGCTATCGGCGACTTCGAAACTTAAGTTAACGCTTGGCAGCCATTCAACATAGGAATCACCCGCAGTGCGTGGTGTTAACACCACTAAGCCATTTTCAACCGTTGCCACTGTACCGTCAGAGGACTGATCGGTATGAACCGCTTGTAAGCCTGCGTTGCCAGTCAAAGGAATACCAAACACTTCTGATTCAAGGTTGGCCATCACATAGCCCGTTGTCACTTTTTCCTGTACAGCCCAAGAGTTAGTAGCGCGGGAAAGATCCACATCAGCGACGTCAGTTTCTGTATAGTTACCGTCATTGTAGAAAGCCAACGAGTCGTAACTTAATACATTGCCCATGCCAAAGAAGTCTAGTGACGTTGGTGCAAGTAAGTATTGATCTGGTACTGCCATAGTGTAATTGGCAGAACCGTCATAACCTTTGAGTGTCAGGTAATAACCTTTATCTAATTTGGTTTTATCGCGATTAGTACGATTCACACCAAACTCAACGCTACGAACGGCACCGCCATCGAGCACATATTCAGCGCTTAAACGGAAGGATTTTAGCTCATCCTCAATTTCAGGTTTGTTGATAAAGCCGTCTTGAGTGTTAGCGCCTAGCGGGCTACCCCAACCGAGTGGATCGCCAAGTTTGATCAGGTTTTTATCAGAATAATCGAGGTTATGGTCAAATACATAACCGCCTTTACCGTTGTAAGCAAAGCCTAAATCGTCAACAGCACCCACACCTGTACCGCGGCCAGTTCCTGAGTAACTTTCCATACCTATGTCAGTACGGTTAGCTCTAGACATGGAGATATCGGCTTCAACATTCCAGTTATCATTGATGTTGAATTTGTTATTCCAGCCAATAGACAGAGAATCCGCATCACGTTTGTTCACGTCGTTACGGATAACGACTTCAGCGCCATTAATGGCACCAGCTGTCATTAATCCATCACTCACTGTAGGAGAAACTAGTCCACCATTAGTACCCCATGCACCAGGGATTTCAATGCCTCGTAGGCGTTGATCATCGGTAAATTTTGAGTAGTAAATATCTAAGGTTGAGTGGAAAGTGGTATTTGGTGCATATTCAAATACGGCGAGCACACCATCACGTTCTAATTCACTTGAGCGAACGAAGGGCTTGGCTCCACCTAAACCTTTAAATCCAGCTGCTTCGCCAGGTACACCATTATAATCGGCATTGGCGTTATAAAACTCTTGGCCATTATTAATGTGCTTATATAAATCTGGGTAACCCCAAGCTTGCCAACGTTCTTCTTGGTTAGGTGACATCATGCGAGCATAACCAATGGCGACACCAATAGTGTCATCGGCGAATTGGTCAATATAAGAGATGCTGCCGCGGTAGCCTGTGTCACTTGAGCCGCTGTTTAATGAACCTAAATCGTTCATTTCGCCGCGTAGCGAAACGGCAATCGTTTGTTCACCGTGGGCTAAAGGACTGATTGTTTGCATATCAACCGTACCGCCGATGGCTTGCGCCATCACAGAGGCATCGGGTGTCTTGTAAACCACAACGCGATTTAATAACTCAGATGGATATTGGTCGAATTCCACACTGCGGTTATCGTTTACAGAGGCTTGTTCGCGACCATTTAATGTGGCGGTAGTGAAGTCAGGGCCCATACCGCGGATAGAAATCACGTTGGCACGACCATCGAGTCGTTGTGCCGATACGCCAGGTAATCGTGCTAGAGATTCTGCAATACTGACATCAGGTAATTTACCTATGTCTTCCGCTGAAATGGCTTCAACGATAGAAGAAGATGACATCTTAAGTGATTGGGATTCTTGCAAGCTACGACGAATACCAGTGACTTGAATCACTTCAATATTTTCATCTTTAGCTGTCTTATCTGTCGCCGCTTCATCTGCCGCATAGGAGTGCATACTCGCACCTGCGGCAATGAGCGCTAAGGTTAGCAAACTGGGTTTAAATCGCATCATATCTCTCTTCCCCTTGGAGTCGCTTTATCGCTTTGTAGAGCGTTTTATCGTTATCACCGCGTTATGTTTGCGGCCTTTTTTTTTGGTATCTGGGCGCTTAATTGACTGCATAAGTGCTGCGTTTATGACCAAATTGTTATGCAACGGTGAAGATACTACTCCCGAGCTTCTTAGCGGAACAACAGAGTGCATACGTATTCAATGCCTCGTTGAGTTAAGAATAGCCGTTAATTGAGGGAAATCTCATGGAATAAAATGATTTTGCTTTGCAATTAAGTAGCTGTTAATAAATGATAAAGTGAGTTAATGCTCAATGTGATTTATGGTGCAGCCTTCTGCATACGTATGCAGGTGTATTGAACCTTATTTCCCTCTTCACGTATGCTCGGTGACACAAAATAAGCCGCGATACCTTTACTCTGCAGTAACAAAACGATAACTGTTTGCGTGAGTGTGTTAGGGAAGATCGCTGTAGAATAACGATAAAGGGGCAACAATGAGTGAGTTAACTTGGTGGCGTGGTGCGGTGATTTACCAAATTTATCCGCGTAGCCTTTTAGATACGAATGGTGATGGCGTTGGTGATTTGCGTGGCATTATCACTAAGCTTGACTACATTGCGAGCCTCAATGTCGATGCCATCTGGATTTCGCCTTTCTTTAAATCGCCTATGGCAGATTTTGGCTACGACATCAGTGATTACCGTGAAGTTGACCCTCTTTTTGGCACTATGCATGATTTCGATGAATTGATTGAAAAAGCCCACGGCTTAGGCATTAAGGTCATTATCGATCAAGTATTAAGTCATACCTCTGATCAGCATGCGTGGTTTGTTGAAAGCCGCGAGAGCCGTACGAATCCCAAAGCGGATTGGTACGTGTGGGCCGATCCTAAGGAAGACGGCACAGCACCTAACAACTGGCTCGCGATTTTTGGTGGTTGCGCTTGGGAATGGGAACCGCGCAGACAACAATACTATTTACATAATTTCCTGCGTAGCCAGCCCGATATCAACTTCCATAACCCTGACGTGCGCCAAGCTGTGCTGGATAATGTCGAGTTCTGGCTTAAAAAAGGCGTTGATGGATTCCGCTTAGATGCAATTACCTTCTGTTATCACGATGAACAGCTCAGGGACAATCCGGCAAAACCTAAGGATAAACGTCAGGGCCGAGGTTTCAGTGAAGATAACCCTTACGCCTATCAATATCATTACTACAATAATGACCGTCCGCAAACTATCGCGTTTATCGAAGATTTACGAAAGCTTATCAATCGTTATCCTGGTGCGGTGACCTTAGGTGAAGTGTCTGCAGAAGACTCTTTAGCTGTGATGGCGGCTTACACTAAGGGTGAAGATCGCCTGCACATGGCCTACAGTTTTGAGCTATTAACCGACGATTACAGTGCCGCTTATATTCGCCAAACCGTAGAAGCATTAGAAGCGAGCATAGGTGATGGGTGGCCTTGTTGGGCTATCGGTAATCATGATGTGCAGCGCGTGGCGAGCCGTTGGGGGCAGGGCAAACAGAATTCAGACATGGTCAAAATGCTCAATGCCATGCTAAGTTCACTGCGCGGTAGTGTGTGTAGTTATCAAGGTGAAGAACTCGGTTTAACCGAAGCGCCGATTGAATACCATGAGTTGCAAGATCCCTTTGGCAAAACCTTCTGGCCTATGTTTAAAGGCCGTGATGGTTGCCGTACGCCAATGCCATGGCAGCAAGGCGCCGATTTTAGCGGTTTTAGTGAGGTTTCACCCTGGTTGCCGATCGCCCCTGCGCATCAAGCGTTAGCGGTGGATGTACAAGAATCAGATGCAGATTCCATGCTTAACGGTTATCGACGTTTTCTTGCTTGGCGTAAATTACATCCAGTGTTGGTTGAAGGCGATATCCAATTTGTGGATACCAACGAGCCCATCTTGGCCTTTATCCGCACCTTAGGAGAGCTCAAAATATTCGTCGGATTCAACTTAGGCGATACCAATGTTGAGTTGGATTTATCACAGTTGGAATTGGGTGAAATATTAACGGGACACGGCCTGAAAACCGCACAAATAGAAAACAATCAGCTGAAGTTTTCGGCATTTGCCAGCTTTTATGCAGTTTTAAACGGAAAATGATTCATTTTTATTCGGCTGAGGTGTTATATACCCAAGCCCACTATTCGACGTAAAGCCGCCCACGGGCACACTGGGGAATGTAACCTTACTGAGTTCCTGATAATAAAAACATACAGAGAGAATAACTATGGCGTCATCAATTAATACCGGTAGCTACACGAGCAGCACTGGCGAAAATGGGTCGGGCAGTTATCGTTTTGCCTTGATCTCATTGACTTCACTGTTTTTTATGTGGGGTTTTATCACTTGCTTGAACGATATTCTGATCCCGCATCTTAAAGCGGTGTTTTCGCTGAATTACACTCAAGCCATGTTGATCCAATTTTGTTTCTTCGGTGCTTACTTCTTAGTGTCGATCCCCGCCGGTAACTTAGTGAAAAAGCTGGGTTATCAAAAGGGGATTGTTACCGGTCTTGTGATTGCGAGTATTGGCTGTGCGCTGTTTTATCCAGCGGCCACGCTAGCGACCTACAATCTGTTTCTTGGCGCGTTATTCGTTCTAGCATCGGGCATCACTATCCTACAAGTGGCAGCCAACCCCTATGTTAACGCCTTAGGCAGTAGCGAAACTGCCTCGAGCCGTTTGAATTTAACGCAAGCTTTCAATGCGTTAGGAACAACAGTCGCACCATTCTTTGGTGCCATGTTAATTCTTTCTGTTGCCAGTTCTGTATCAAGCGATTTAGCCCACGCGAGCGCCGAAGCCGAAGTGGTAAAACTGCCATACCTGTTACTTTCTGGCGCCTTGGCTATTTTAGCGCTGATTTTTGCGAAATTAGATTTACCTGTGATCCGTGAGCATGATGAAAGTGTTCAAGGTGAAGTCCAAACCCATCTAGGTAAAACCAGTGCCTTGCAAAGCAAGCACTTAGTGCTCGGCGCTGTGGGTATTTTTGTGTATGTCGGTGCCGAAGTGTCTATCGGTAGCTTCTTGGTCAGCTTCTTAGGTGAAAGCCATATTGCCGGTATGCCAGAAGCCGAAGCCGCCCATTACATCGCCTATTACTGGGGCGGCGCTATGGTGGGACGTTTCATTGGCTCTGTGGTGATGCAAAAAGTGCCTGCTGGCTCAGTGCTTGCCTTTAATGCCTTTATGGCGGCGCTACTTGTGGTTGTGGCGATGACAACCAGTGGCAGCATTGCTATGTGGGCAATCCTTGGTGTGGGGTTATTTAACTCGATTATGTTCCCAACGATCTTCAGCTTAGCGCTGCGTGATTTAGGTCCACACACTTCACAGGGCAGTGGCATTCTGTGTCTGGCAATTGTGGGTGGTGCGATTCTACCTTTATTCCAAGGCATGTTAGCGGATAACCTCGGCGTGCAACTCGCCTTTATTCTGCCCGTGATTTGTTATGGCTTTATCCTGTTCTACGGCTCTAAAGGCTCAAAAATGTAACGGGTTAACTGGCTTAAACTAAAAAGCGATCCCTTTGGATCGCTTTTTTTATGGCTTTAACCTTAACTCAGCGCCAGCGTGCTTGCGTATTAGGGCCTGACCTCCTATGATCCTCCGGTTTTATCATTCATGGTGACCTTTTAAATGTTGAATTCTCCGCTTTCTGCCAGCTCGAACGAATTAGTGATCAGTATCTTAACTATGGTGCTGAGCCAAGGAAAACCCTTAGATCGGGCCTATTCTCAGCATTTTTCTGGGTTGCAATTGGTACCCGCCGAACAGGCGCGTATCGCATTAACGACGGGTGATATCCTACGTCGCTTAAATTTATATTGTTATCTGGCGGAAATCAGTCCAGATGAGATGGAGCGTTTTGGTTCTAAATTACTTAATGCATGGCATTTATTCCACGGGCTTGAATTGCCTAAAATGCAATATTCGCTGCAAGTCGATGAGGCGCGTTTAGCCGAGCGCACCGAGCAGGCGAAAACTAAGCCAGTACTGTGGGACGGTTGCCCTGAGTGGCTCGATGCGATGGGCCGTGAGCAATTAGGCGAGTCTTGGGAAAAGGAGCGCGCCGCGTTAAGTACCGCGCCGAAGCGTTTTTTACGCGCAAATGGCCTTAAAGTGACGCGTGAGGAATTGGCCGCTAAGCTTGCCGCTGAGTTTGTGAGCACGCTGAGCGTTGATGGGGTCGATTCTGCCCTTGAAGTGACCTCCGATTCTGCCTTGTTCCGTACCCAAAGCTTTAAAGATGGCTTATTCGAGCAGCAAGATGCGGGCTCTCAGCGCGTGGCGGCGGCGCTTGATGCCAAGCCAGGCATGAAAGTTATTGATGCTTGCGCAGGCGCGGGTGGCAAAACCTTACACATAGCCGCGCAAATGCAGGGCAAAGGGCGCTTGTTGGCCATGGATGTGGAGCAATGGAAACTCGACAAACTCAAAGAGCGTGCCCGTCGCAATGGGGCGCACAATGTCGAAACCCGCGTTATCGCCAGCAGTAAAACCATTAAACGCTTAAAGCTCAGTGCCGATCGGGTATTACTCGATGTGCCATGCTCAGGTTTGGGCGTATTAAAGCGTAATCCAGATGCAAAATGGCGCGATACTGTTGAGCGTTTACCTGTGCTAATGGAGCTGCAAAAGCACATTTTGACCAGCTACAGCCGCATGGTGAAGGTTGGTGGCATAGTGGTTTATGCGACCTGTTCTATCTTCCCCTGCGAGAACCGCGGTCAAGTCGATGCGTTTTTAGCCGAGAATCCTAATTTCCGCCTGATTGAGGATGAAAGTATCAGCCCAGCTGATAGCGGATTTGATGGTTTTTACCTTGCAAAACTTGAACGTATTCAAGAATAAAGCCTTGCAGTTAAGACTAAAGTAAGCCCTTTATTGAATTGATACAGGGTTTACTTAGTTAACATTAGTGCCTAGAATTTCCTATAAGTTATAAATATTTTAACATTGTGAATGTGTATTTATATTGCAACTTTGTTTCTAAGGGAATTATGGCGTACGGCGTTAATCTTCCAGATCTGCTCGACCATGCTGACGTTAAACTCGCCCACAATGTCAGCATAGCTTGCTATAGCAGTGTTCTCTCTATGCTGCTTAATGGCGCACCGCTACATGAAATCTTGCACGCCTTAGTGCTAAAAATCGAAGCGCAAAAGATAGGCACTCGTGGATCTATATTACTGCTCAGCGGTGATGGCAAACGTTTGTTGTTAGGTGCTGCGCCCCATTTGCCCGACAGTTACAACCAAGCGATTAATGGGGTCGAGATTGGCCCAAATGTTGGCTCCTGCGGAACAGCGGCGTATTTCGCAAAGCGAGTTATCGTTGAAGACATAGCTACACATCCCTATTGGGAAAATTATAAAGAACTGCCATTACGCGCCGGTCTTAAATCTTGTTGGTCTGAACCTATCAAAGATACTCAAGGCAAAGTGCTCGGTACATTTGCCATGTACTACGATACGATAAAGTCCCCAACAGAGCTTGATTTAGAGCTTATTTCAGAGGCAGCACGATTAGCCAGTTTAGCCATTGAACGCAGTCGGGCAATGGAGTTTCAGCGTTTAGCAGTGAAAATTTTTGATCGTTTACCTTTGGCACTGGTTATCTCCAATTCCGATGATTCCGTTCTCTATGCTAACCCCGCTTTTAAACACATCGTTCTTCCACAAGATATTGATATTGCGAACTTTAACCCCAAGATGTTTTTATCTGCGTCTCAATCGAATGAGTTAGTCGGCCTATTTGAGCATTTAGCGCAGGATAAAATGTGGCAGGGGGAATTGGTTGGCTTAAGGGGCAATGGCGAGGAGTTTTATCTAGATCTTATCGTCACCACATTTAGAGAGCCCAACGGATTACAGCCGTGTTTTGCGTGGCTATTTTCAGATATTAGTGAGCGTAAAAAAGCGGCGCAGCTGATTAAGTATCAGGCTAATAATGACTCGCTGACTGGGCTTGCTAACCGTAATGCCTTGTTTAAACAGATCCAATCCTTAATTACCTCCGACAGTCTGACGCCCGGATTTAGTTTTATGCTGATGGATTTAGATAACTTTAAACAAGTTAACGACACCCATGGTCACGACAAAGGTGATGCGTTATTAGTGCAAGTGGTGCGGCAGATTTGCGAGTGCCTCAATGACACTATGGTGTTTGCGCGCCTCGGCGGTGATGAGTTTGCCTTACTGTTACCTGGGATAGTCAATCAGAAAGAGTTGGCGCAACTCGCTGAAACAATTAATAAGCATGTGGCGAAACGTTATGTACTTGCCGATGGCAAAGGCGTTTATAGCTCGGTCAGTATAGGGATTGCGCGTTTTCCAGAAGATGCCCTCGATCTCGAGCAGCTGTTAAATTGCGCCGATCAGGCCATGTATATTTCTAAGGCTAATGGTCGTAATCGTTATCATTTTTTTACTGAGCAAATGCAGCTCAATGCCGAGCGTATTGCTAGCCTTCATAATCAACTCAAGCAGGCACTCGATCAACAGACTTTTGAGCTTTATTACCAGCCCATAGTGAATGCGACCACAGGTTTGATTGTTCGCGCCGAAGTGCTGCTGCGCTGGCAGCATGATGGGCAATTCATTCCCCCCGATGAGTTTATTCCCATCGCGGAGAACAGCGGCTTAATTGTTGATATTGGTCGAGATGTGCGCCTTGGCGCGATGCAAACCATCTTAGAAATGCAGGCTCATAATTGGCCGATTAACTTATCGGTGAATGTGTCGACCTTTGAGTTTTGGTCCCATGAACTGCAAGATGCCTTTGTGGATTCCTTTGCCGCGATTACCGAGCAACTTGAGGTGACAGATTTCCCCTACGACAGGTTAACCCTGGAGATCACTGAGTCTTTGCTGATGAAGCAACATACACATCTTATTGATGTGCTTAATGGTTTGCGGATTAAGGGGATTAAAATTTCCTTGGATGACTTTGGTACTGGCTACTCGTCCTTGTCCTATTTGGCGAATTTCCCTATCGATCAAATTAAGATCGACAAGAGCTTTATCGACCGATTAGACGAAGGCAAGCGTCACGAAGCGTTGGTGGAGGCCATAGTGCGGTTAAGCCATGCGTTAGATTTAACCGTGACGGCAGAAGGGGTGGAAACTGAGTCCCAACTTAAGTTTGTGATGTCGAATCATATTCAAGAAATTCAAGGCTATCTTTTCTATAAACCTATGCCTAAAGCCGCCTTCTTTGCGCTGTTGGCAAAGCAAGCTGAGCTGCATTAGGGTTTTAACGTTTGACTTTGATATTTGACCTAGATGTGAGGGCGGCTTAATCAGCGACAGTTTGATTTAGACATCGGATTTAGATGTAAGTCATAATCCAAGGTTTAGATATAAAATATTGAAATATAAAAACAAAAAGAGCGCCTCGGCGCTCTTTTTATTACTGAAAACGTGTGCTGCACACAGTATCTGCGTTCACATTGAGTCAGGTGGCGAGACCTAAGATTTAGCGGTTAGCTGACCGTTAATCACTAGGCTCAAGTATTCAGTAAAATCGTGACCGTGATTTTGCAGCATTTTAGGGAACATAGAAATCGGCGTAGAACCTGGGAAGGTATTGATTTCATTCAATAGAATTTCATTGTCCGCGGTTAAGAAAAAGTCGATGCGTGACAGGTGACGCAGCTTCATTCCTTTAAATGCCTTGATTGCATAGGCACGGATCTGTTCGCTGATCTCAGCTGAAACATGCTGCGCGACAACATCGGTGCGCGCTTTACTGTTTTTGGCGTATTTCTCATCGAAGGTGTAGAAGGTGTTGGTATCACAGATGATTTCACCTGGCACTGTCGCCACCACTTCACCGTTGTACTCGTAGACTGCCACTTCTAACTCGCGGGCTTTAATGGTTTTTTCAACGATCACATAGGGTGCATAGCCGAATGCATCCTTAAGCACGCCTGCAACTTTATCGCTGTCATCCACTTTGTAACAACCAACAGAGGAACCCTGCGAGGCCGCTTTAACGAAGATCGATCCCCATTGTGCTAAAGCCGCTTGGGTTTGCTCAATCGCCGCATCATCGAACTGATTCAGGAAAATATACGGCGTATTAGGAATACCTAAGGCCGAGAACCACATTTTAGCGGTGATCTTATTGAAGCAGTTGCTGCTCGCTTCGGATTCGCAGCCCAAATAGGGCAGTTGGATCAGATTAAAATAGGATTGAATGTCGCCGGTCTCGCCGGGATAGCCATGAATGCAAGGAATGACGTAATCGACTGGCCATGGCGTTTTGCTTTCATCACGGAAGCGAATCTCGCGGCTATTGGTCAGCTCACAGTCGTCACCAGCGGCAGTGCGGTACTGGCCGAATTTATCCAGCTCGACTCGCAACACGGAAAACTGCTCAGATTTTGCCAGTGAGGTTTCAAAATAGTTGGCCGACATTAACGAAATATCGTGTTCGGCACTTCCGCCGCCGCACAGCAAAAGCAGATTGATCTTAGACATTATGATTCCTCAAAGTGAGCAAAATCGGATGATATCGGCCTGTGGCAATACGAACATCATCCTATAGTACAACCGCTGTCATCTTAGTTTTCTTGTCCCTATGAGTGCAAGGTTTTGCTGACTGACGGCTATTAAGTGGTGAATTTTAACGCATTTAATCGCATTGCAAATGAGGGCTTGTGCATTTGCGAGTTTATTTTGATTTTTGTGGGCTTGGATAGTGATTCTTTGCATCACTCATTCGTCGCTATAGTCAGACGGATGATTACGCGCGAGCGACAACACAATTGCGTCCTGCATTTTTAGCGTTATACAGCAGGTTATCGCAGGTTTTAAGCCAAGTGTCTAAGGTGTCAGCTTGACGTAAATCAGCAACTCCGATACTGCAAGTGACTTGGGTGTGTTGGTCGAGAAAGTGTTGTTCCTCAATACTTCGTCTAAGGTCTTCGGCGACAATGGCAGCCGACTCAAATTGAGTATTGGGTAGCAAGATCAGAAATTCTTCTCCGCCGAAACGGAATAATAAGTCGTCTTTTCTGATCTTTTTTTGGATATGTTGACTGAATTTATTGAGTAATTGGTCGCCTATGATATGACCTAAATTATCGTTCACCATTTTGAAAAAATCGATATCTATCAAGAGTAAACTAGCAGGGATTTGCTGTTGCTGATACTCATAGACGCTCTGCTCAAGCTTAGTTTTGAGTTGTTTACGGTTGAGTGCTCCTGTGAGCTCATCCGTATTGGCTAAATGGACTAGAGCTTGTCTCTGTTTATTAATGATATGCGCAAAAATAGCGGCAAAGATAATGCAATCAAAGGTGGCGACTGAGAACCTCAGAACTAACTCGACTGACTCTACCTGTAATGCACTCACTAAACTGATACAGGCATAGAGGGTGCTCAATATTAGGCTTGATTTTAGATTGAAAAGGAAAAAGAAGATAAATACTGTTGGGGAAATATAAATTAATCCTTTATAGCCTATTTCATAACAGCTAAAAATGATGGCCCCACAGATTATGAGTAGCGTCAGTTGCTTCTGGAATAAATTCGATTTACGCCTTATCTCTAAGATTAATGTAATGCATAAGGGTAATAAGGCTATGCCAAAGACAAAAGTAAGGATGTAGTCTTGGTGGATGTAACGGTAAATAACGAAGGTACACAGTGTCAGTATTGCGGCAAGCATAAAAAGTATCGCTGGGATACGAGGAATAGAATACTGTTCCTTTAGTTCCATATTTACTACCGTTAGTAAGCATTGATGAGGCTAGTTTAGCTCACAAGTCATTATTACAGAGCATATAATGGCAGTTTTTACTAAAACTTGTAGCGACTCAAAATGCGAAACAGACTAAGGGCGAATTAATATACGGAGAACGGGCGATATGGCGAGTATAGATATGGAGAGTAAAAACATTCGGTTAGCTCAGTTACACGATGCAGAGAGTATTCAGCTGCTACTTGAGCAGCTAGGCTAAATTTGCCCAACGCGCCAAAAATGTAAAGTTAGCAAAACTACGCTACAATCCTCTTTGCTCACAGATAGGATCAGAAGCAAACCATTCTAGAAAATCATCTAAACTTGAATTTATTTCGATAGATTTTTTCATAGGATCATTCAATCGTGTCAGTACATTAGGCGTATGTAAAAGCTCTTCTTTATGTTCGCTAAGTTCGATAGCACGTAAGCAAAGTGCTTGGTATGGTTTAAATGCTTCATAGTCGAAAAAGTTATGAACAGCTCGCGCATAGGATTTTTGTCTTCTACCCAACTTAGTTGAAAGATCATACCCAAGGATTAACATAATTTTTTCGAGCACACTTAAGCTCATATTTTTGTGGAAACCAAAGTATAAATGGCTTAATTTTAATGCAAATTGTTCCCAACGCTTATATGAACTAGGCATGTCTGATGAGTAATATCGAATGATAGTTAGCACAGTGCTTTTTACTTGCAGTACACGTCGATAATAGTCTTCTTTAAACACAGAATGCAGCCAATCAGCATCGCTGCTCATATCGAGAGTTGGCCAGCATATCTTGGCAGCAACTAAAAATTGGCTCCAATCGCGGTATTCTTGGTTTTTGAAATGATCAATATTTGCTAAAACTCTTAACTTCCCTTGTTCAACCAAATCAGCTTTTAGTGCACGATCTAAAGCGTAAAAGTCCCTATAAAAAGTTTCACCATCGTGATGGGTGAGTTGGTCATAGGTAACACTATATTGGCACCAATCATAATAAATCTTTTTACCAGCTAAGCTGGGCTCCCACACTTTCGTTAATATCGTAAGCTGCTTGTTTTCGACTGATTCGGAAGCTAAAAATTTATTGAAAATGAACCAGTTCCCTCGGTTACAAAAGGCAATATCCTTCTGGACTTGTTTTACCGCAATTCTTTCTTTATCAAAAAAATCAAGGATCTGATCTTCATTCTCGGCACTTAGCCAAATCAATGGCCATTCTTTTTCCTGATAGAAATGCTGTCGGTCAAGGATGACTTTTGGGGATTCACTACGAAGTTGGATTTCAAACGCAACATCTTTACCGAAATAACGAGCATGGAGGTCGGGTTTTGCACGTTTGAGCTTGTCTAGGCTAAAAACAAACTGCGTATCGACATCAATCACTTCCCAATTGGGGAGGTTAATAAGCGTCTTAGCGAGTAGCTCTTTCATTTGCCAATGCTTATTTCCCTCACTTACTCCAGCGTAAATTTCCGCACGAGATTTACTATCAGATTTCCAATCGCAATCAATCCCTTCTGGATGACTAAAGTAATATTGATGCCCGTGCCGACTATCGTCATCTCGTTTTGCATGAAGATACACCAGTTGTTTACAGTTTTGACAGACGAAACGATGGTGTTTTATGTTGGCTTGACGTATTTCTTGTAGTTCATGCTGTTCATAGATCCAACTTAATGATTCAACCCAAATGGACTCATTACGCTCGGTATCTATAACAATAGGGATTTGGCGCTTAGTATTTTCCATAATCTCGCAGCTCTTTAACATCTATCGAGTAGGGGAAACAATTGATTGTTTAACTGAATTTATAGCCCGATAAATAGAAGCTTCTCCAAGGTGATACTCCTTGGCAAGCTGACCAATAGTGGCCCCCTCAGCTCTTTTATCATAAATCGCTTGTTTTAAGGTGTCTGTAAGTTTTACAGGCCTACCAAATTTAACTCCATTTTCATGGGCCTTTGCGATACCTTCGGCCTGTCTCTCTGTCCGCAAGTCATTTTCAAACTCAGCAATAGCTGCCAACATATTGAACATGAGTCTCCCAGTCGAAGTGCTCGTATCGATGTTCTGATCGATAACGAGCAAATCAATACCTTCACTTTGAAAACGCGAAGCAATCTGGGCTAAGTGGACGACTGAGCGAGCAAGACGATCGAGTCGGGTTACCACTAGGGTATCCCCTTCACGTAAATAACTCATGCAAGATTGAAATTCAGACCGTTCAGCCGTCCTCCCACTGCGTTTTTCTTGATATATCTTATTGCACTCAGCTCGATGTAACTTGCCCAGTTGCACTTCTAAGCTTTGACCCGTGGAACTCACTCGAGCATAACCAACTTTGGACATAAATTACCATATCTCTTTAAAGGTTTTGATAATGCACTTATGATAGTAGTTTTGATAGGCAATAACCAGAGCTGTCAAATAGTATACATTTTGATAAGGTGCATTTTTGACTTTTATCGCCCAACTGGTGTAAATTGAGCGAATCGAACGATTCGTTTAAAGGTGATAAATGAACACTCTTTCAGCCAATGAAGCAAAAATTCACTTTGGAGATTTGTTGCTCAAAGCCCAACAAGCTCCAATCCAAATTAATAAAAATGGCAAGCCTGTGGCCGTTGTTATTTCAGCTGATGCATACCAAAGTATCGAGACACTAAAATTACATTTGCTTCAATCCAAAGCGGTGAAAGCCATGACTGACATCAAAATGGGCAATTTGGTTGATGGTAATACCTTTTTTGATGAGCTGGCTGCAGGGCAGTATGACTAATGGCAGTAACTTATCATTTAACACCTGATGCACAGTCTGATCTGATAGGCATTCACCGCTTTACGTTAGCCCAATGGGGGGCTACTCAGTCAAAGACCTATTTATCCGGACTTAAACAAACGATTCAGCTGCTGGCTGAAACACCCACCCTTGGGAAAAATAGACCCGAGGTACGCATGAATGTGTTTAGTTTTCCTTATTCAAGTCACGTCATCTATTACATCCAACATGAGCATCAATTCGTTGTATTTGGGATCTTACATAAAAGTATGGTTCCACTTACTCATCTCGCGGAGCGGGAAACAATCTGATGTAGTGAAATAAGAGGTTATCCATGAAAAATGACGCTCGGCGGCTATCTATTTTGTCAACCGATGAAATAGATGAACTGTTTGGATTACCTCATTTCTCAGATGATGACCGTCGATTATATTTTGACTTAAGTGCTAAAGAGCGCGAGCTATTCGACAATACCCGAACGTTTTCTGTGGCAGCCCATTTAGTATTGCAATTGGGCTATTTCAAAGCCAAACGGCAGTTTTTCAGTTATGAACAAGAATCATCAGTATTGAATGACTTGGATTATATTACCGCGCTGTACTTTCCCACCAAAACGCTTTCAAGACTGAAAAGTCCCTCGAGACCGATTAGGGCTGAACAACAACGAGCAATTCTTGATTTATTCCAGTATAAACAATGTGATAGTGAGGTAAAAGTTGATTTGGAAGATAAAGCACAGTGGGTTGCGATGTTATCGACACAACCTATCTTTATCTTTCGTGAATTAACCCAATACTTAGCACTACACCGTATTGTCATGCCCAGTTATCGGTATATGCAAGAGATGATTGGTAGAGTGGTGGCTTATGAACGCACCCGTATTGCTCGATTACTTAGCACTTGCATGACTTCACTTATCGATCAGCAATTGGCGGCTTTGCTTCGGGCAGAGTCTGGATTGTTTCGCGTCAGCGCATTAAAACATGAAGCTAAAGATTTCAGTTATAAAGAATTGCGACATGAAGTCGCACGGCGGCAGTTTTTCCAGCCTCTACATGAGTTTGCCAAGCAGTTCCTCATAACAGCGAGGATCTCCAATGAAAGCGGCAAGTATTATGCTTCTATGGTTAAGTTTTATACCACTTATAAACTTCAACGCATGAAAAATGAGACTGCTCAGTTATATCTGCTGTTTTTTGCTTTTCATCGGTTTCAGCAAATTAATGACAACTTAATTGAAGCATTGCTCCATTGGGTCGATCAATATGAGAAACAGGCCAAGCGTGCCGCTGAAGAAGCAATGAATAATGCAGTTACCAATGCAGCGAAAAATTTACAAGCCGCGGGTCATGTATTGAGCCTGTTTACGGATGACACCATCACCGATGACACACCTTTTTCCGTTATTAAAGAAAGAGCCTATGCATTGCTTGAACAAGAGAGATTCCCATTAGTTGCTGATTACTTACGCAATATTGCTTTCGACAAAACGGCATTTGAATGGTCACATTACACAAAATTATCAGCCACATTCAAACGTAACTTAAGGCAACTTTTTACTGATCTGGATTTTGCTGGACGTGTAGAAGACTCTCCTTTGCTTGAAGCTATCGCGTTTTTACAAAACTTGTTGCGCACAGAAAAATCACCAAGGCAAACTGACCCTAGTGCATTTCCGACTGAGATTATTCCTAAAGGTTTACGCCGATATTTGTTTATTAAAGAGGGTAAAACATTTAAAACGCTAGATGTAGATCGCTATGAGTTTTTGGTCTATCGCCTACTACGCAACTCACTGGAAGCGGGTGATGTGTACGTTAAACATAGTAATGAATTTCGCCGCTTTGAAGATGACTTAATAAGCGATCTTAGATGGCAGGATAAAGAACGAGTATTGCAAGATATTGGTGCACCCATTTTATTGGCCCCTATCCAAGATACTCTGGCTGTATTTCATACTATGCTAGCAGCACGTTATAGTGCGATTAACCAACATATTTCTGATGGGGTCAACAAACATATTAAAGTGATTGGAGCTGCCGAAAAACGTCGTTGGAAGCTGCTTTATCCGAGCAGTGATGAATCCGTTAATAGCGATTTTTACAGCCAGTTACCAGGAATTGGCATTGCGGATCTGCTGTGGTTCGTTGCGGGTAATACTGGATTTTTGAATGCATTTACCCATGTATTAGATCGTTATGTAAAGCATGAAGCTGATCCTCGTGAAATTTTCGCCTGTATTGTTGCGATGGGAACAAACATGGGGTTAGCAAAAATGGCTGAAGTTTCAGGTCTTAGCTCAGCATCAATGGCGGGAACGTCTAGAAATTATCTACGCTTGGAGACGTTGCGAGCGGCTAATGATGCGATTAGTAATGCAACCAGCCAGCTACCCGCATTTCATCTCTATGATATTCAGGACACACTTCATTCAAGTAGCGATGGCCAGCGGATGGAAACGCAAATTAACACCCTTAACGCTCGATATTCTCCTAAGTATTTTGGTTTACAGAAAGGTGTCAGCGCCTACACGTTGGTTGCAAATCATGTTCCTATAAATGCAAAGATTATTGGGACTCACGAACATGAAAGCCATTACGTTTTCGATTTATTGCATAACAATACCTCTGATATAAAACCAGAACGGCATTCCACTGACACCCATGGCACCAATCAGGTTAATTTTTGGATTTTGCATGCATTTGGATATCATTTTGCACCTCGTTATCGTGATTTGCATAAGAAAATGGATACGTTAGTCGGCTCACAACATCCCAATGAGTGTGGTGACTGGCTAATAAAGCCTGCACGAAAAACCAACGATGAATTGATTGAACGTGAATGGCCCAATATTCAACGTATCATGGCATCGCTAGCTCAAAAAGATGTTACTCAAGCCACTATTGTTCGCAAACTCACGAGCTATTCGCGTCAGAATCAGACCAAGAAAGCATTATGGGAGTTGGAAAATATATGCCGAACGCTATACATTCTCGACTTTGTCGACGATGTTGGCTTACGTCAATGTGTACAAAAAGCATTAAATCGTGGTGAAGCCTATCACCGTCTCAGGCGAGCTGTTGCATTTGTTAACGGTGGAAAATTCAGAGTAAAAACGGAAGAGGAGCAACAAATTTGGAATGAATGCTCTCGGCTCATCACCAACGCGGTCATTTACTACAACACAGTGCTGCTATCTCGTGTCTATGAACAGAAGCAAACAGTAGGAGATCAAAACGCACTGGCTCAGCTTCACAGTATTTCGCCCGTTGCATGGCAGCACATCAATATGTATGGCAATTTTGAGTTTAGTCCATCAACCTCAAAAATAGATATCGATGCATTGGTTGCTCGATATGCTGAACCAGAATATTGGCAACAAGCGTTGACGGAGAACGAGGATTCAAGTGAGAAATTTTAGAGCTTAAAGCTAACTTTACATTTTTGGCGCGTTGGGCAAGTTTAGCCAAATTGTGACATAAGTTTAGTTACCTTTATCCTAGGTTGTGGCACAGGCCAGTGATGATCTCGACCATCATCATTGGCCGTATTTTTATCCATCATTTCTCATTTCAATACCCTCAACTTCCGTATTTCGTTGTTTGGCCACATTAACAGTCTGACCAAATTCGGGTACTTTTACCTTTAAAATAGCAATTCCATCGAATACAAGTGTACACATTAAATATTAAGGTATACACTTATATTTAATTATTTAAGGAGAATTTCATGGATAGCATGCAGACTACAGAGACTTTTCAAGTGCTTAAAATGGGGGCTGATGCCTATATTAAGCGACGTAACCAACGCCTATTGTCTAATCACCGGAAAGAGTTGCGAAAATTTACGCGTGCAGAAGCCTTTACCTATTTGGATATTGACGCAAAAACACTTGATAAATATGTATCTACAGCGGATTTTGATCCAAGGCGGCATGAAGATTCTCAATGGCTAATCAACATAGAAGAAATGTATCAGTTACGAGATTTGCTGCCAGAAAACTTGCGTAAAGCATCTAAATTTAAGCGCAGTGATAACCAGAAAATGCAGGTTATTGTTATACAAAATCAAAAAGGTGGTGTTGGTAAAACCGTTTCTGCTGCAACAATTGCTTCAGGCTTGGCTACTGAGTTTCATCAAGAGTATCGGGTAGGCCTTATCGATATGGATGGTCAAGCTACTTTGTCCATGTATTACGCACCAGAAGCAGATCTAGAAGGTTGTTTATCTGTTGGCGATCTCATGATGAATAATTTTGATCTAGATGAAGGTGAGACTCTTGAACAAGTCGTTTCAAACGCATTCTTACCTACAACTATACCTAATCTCCGTATTTTGCCGGCATCACAAAGTGATAGAGCTATTGAAGGTTGGTTTCATGAACAAGTATTTGGTCAAAAGTTAAAGTCTCCTTACTCTCTTTTGAACACGATCATCAATGCTGTTCAAGATGAATTTGATATTATCATTATCGATACCCCTCCCTCATTAGGGTATGCAACTTATAATGCATATTTTGCTGCTACCAGTGTAGTTTTCCCATTGTCCATTACAGAAAACGACATTGATGCTACTTGTTCCTATTTTAGTTATATCCCTCAAGTGTGGGCTTTATTGGCTAATGCTAATCATCATGGTTATGATTTTATGAAAATTTTAATTACAAATCATCGTGATAGCGCTACAACAACCGACCTAATGAATAGTTTATACGATCATTTTGCGCCTTATATGTACTCAAATGAATTTAAACATAGTGAAGCTATTCGTCAGTCATCTTCGTTGCTTTCTACCGTGTTTGATATGTCTAAGAGTGAATACCCAAAGAGTAAAGCGACTTTCCAAAGTGCACAGCAAAATTGTTATGAAGTAACCAGCCAAGTCCTAAGAGATATTGTGAACGTCTGGCGTGAACAGGAGCAAGCATAATGGCTAAAAAACGTGGGGTAATGAGCCCTCTAGGCAATGCTGTAGGTGCCGAAGAAGCACAAAAAAATGCAGCTAAAGCTAATATTGAGTCTTTAAAACGCCAAATTACAACTGAAATAGAAAAAGTAAGTGAAGACGTAACGTTATCTCTTCAAAATCTATTTGGTCTTGAATCTGTAGGTAAAAGCTTCTTATGGCAATTAGCTTCGGGTGCTACCGCTACATTTACCGAAGCAACGTTATCATATGAACAAGTTCGCGATAGTACCTATGTGACTTTTGATGTTAACGGGCGTGACCAGGCATTATTAAATGCAGATTCTCTACAAGATCTCGATTCATTAGCCTTCCAGCAATTTTACCCAGCAGTCGCGAGAGAAGTGAATGGTAAACTCGATGTGCTAGATGGTTCTCGACGCAGAGCTTGGTTTTTACTGCAAAATGGTGAAGTTAATATATTTCGCATACTGGTAACTAAAGATGATATTTCACTTTCAGATGCTAAAGCTCTAGCTAAACAGCTCCAAACTGCAAAAGAACATAACCTACGTGAAATTGGCCAACAATGCTTATCTTTGGAAAAAGCGAATCCTAAGATTACACAGGCTGAAGTAGCATCTCAACTTGGAATGAGTCAGGCTGGTGTGAGTAAAGCTTTAAAAGCCGCTAAGGTGGATGAACGTTTGGTGAAGCTTTTTCCTGTAGCTAATGACTTGTCACATACTGACTACGCTTTGCTTAATAAAGTTATGGAAGTATATGAATTTGAAGATGAATTACTATCATTCATCAATGATTTGACTAAAAAAGTTGTCATTATTCAGGCTGAATATTCTAGGGAAGAACGTAAATCAGCTATCACCAAAGCGATAAAATCTGAACTTCAGATCGCTAAGGATATGAATAATAAAGCACAGGTTAGTGTTACCAATCTTGCGACATTTGACAGCTCAGGTATTTATGCAAGAAAGCGTATCAAAGGGCGAAACTTCGCTTATGAATTTGGACGATTGTCTTTAGATGTTCAACAGCAGTTAGATGTTGCTATTGCAGATGTTTTGAAAAAAAATAAATTTAACACAGTATCTGATATTTAATTTAAATCAAAATTGAGTGTTAGTTAAGCCATTTCTGTTGGCGCTATTTATAAAAATAAGGCTGATATTATTACAAATATTAGCTTTATACGGAAAGGAACTATATGAATTTAGTTCCTTTTTTAGTTGTACTAACATCGTTTAACATATTAATTATTTTAATAATAGTGTCATACTTATTATTAACCATTTTTACTTTCAATTCTTGAAAGGCTTTTCCCTTTATTTTCGCAAAGTGGTCATAGGCTATGAAGATAGACTGAAATTTATTATGGCCACCTACGCATAGTGGTGACTAATAAATCGTAGCTAGAATTTGTAGACGACTACAGTTCCATTTCATGATGATATTCTCAATTGGAAATGATTTTTTCGTTTCTTATACGAGGACGTGTGCCTATCTGCAGACCATAGATTTAGAGGTAGTTACGCCACTGTTTTAGTTCAGTTATAGGAATAGTTGTTACTTTAAACTTTCATACCGCGTACATTTTAATTTGTATTAATCTGGGATGGATAACGGACAGAGCGTAACATCGTGGAACATTTCTCAATTCAAAATCCTGCTCTGTACGAGATGCCGAAGTGTTCACCGTTAAGGTTAGATAATATTTTCAAAAAAGCTCCTTCATCGAGTTTGTTCATTAGAATATGATTCCATAGGTTTCATGTCTAATTTATTTTTTTGTAAAAGGCATCCACAGCAGCCCAGATAACCAAGCATTTTGTTTCGCGTTAGGGTATTCGATTAACCCTATATCGAGATCATCGTCTGATTTACTGGCCTTAGCAGAATAAGTACTAAATATACGATCCCACCACACAATACTAGAACCAAAGTTGCTGCTGCTCTCGCACATTATTTGGCTATGATGAATTCGGTGCAAGATTTGAGTCACTAATACTGTTCTGACGACACGTTCTAGCATTGGTGATAATCGGATATTGGCGTGGTTAAATATGGCTAAACTATTTAATAAAATCTCAAATAAGATCACTGCACTGGCTGGTACCCCAAGTAGGATAATAATTAGTGCTTTAATTCCCATGCTGGCGATAATTTCTAATGGATGAAATCGCAACGCAGTAGTACTGTCGACATGAACGTCAGAATGATGAACTTTATGTAATCTCCACAATAATGGCACACGATGAAATAGCCTGTGCTGCCAATAAATAACCAGGTCTAATAACAATAAGCTTATGGTGATGCTAGCCCAATCAGGTAACCCAATATAATTGAACAGTCCCCATTGTTGTTGCTCACAGTACAATGCAATACCTGCTAATCCTATTGGTAATACCATTCGGGCTGCAATTACTGAGATAACCAATATACTGATATTGCCTACCCAACGTGTGGCTGGTTTTGGTGAGTTGGGTCTACTGGGTAAATGCCTAGCAGGCAACAAAAACTCCAATAGCAACATTAAGGTAAATATTGCTAGAAATGCCCCGAGTCGAATGGATGAAATATAGTCCATCATTTTGCTTTACATCGTTGAGATTTATTTACTGAAGTGTTTTTATTCAACGTATGACTTTTCAGTGTGTGATAGCCGCCATATATACGGGTGAAAATGGTAATAGTCCCTAAAAATGCAAAACTATAGGCAAGCTCAGAAAAATAAGCTGGCCATAAACAAAAGGCGACAAAGAAGGCGATGGTCTCTGTGCCTTCGGTTAAGCCGTTTAAAAAGTAAAAGCTCTTATTGGCGAATTGTGGCCGAGGCAGATTCAGCTTTTCCGCTGGTATGGCAAAGGCTAAAAAACTTGAGCCAGTGCCGATGAAGACGGTTAGCAACACTACCGCGGCTAGAGCATTTTCAGTAGGGTTGGCTAAGGCGAACCCGAGCGGAATAGCCGCATAAAACAGAAAGTCGAGGCAAATATCTAGATAGCCACCTGCGGTACTGGTGTGTTTTTGGTGACGAGCAAGGGCGCCATCGAGTCCGTCTATAATCCGATTAAGTGTAATAAAGAACAAGGCGCCATGCCAAAGTTGTAATGCCAGTAAGGGTACTGCCAACATGCCTAAACCGAAACCCACTGATGTAAGGGTATCGGGTTGGACATTTTTTTTGTCGAGTAACAGCACAACAGGCGCTAATAGTGGCTTTATTATTGGAGTGATAAATCTATCTAACATAAGGTTATTCCAATTAATCTATTAGTTATTAGTTATTAGTTATTAGTTATTAGTTATTAGTTATTAGTTATTAGTTATTAGTGTCATTCACTTTATTAAAGCGAAATGACCTTACCTTGGGCTGCATCTGCATCAGTTTGGTCGTGAGTAACCATAATGGCAGGTAGCCGATGCTGGCGTATTTGGTCAAACACGAGTTGTCTGGTTTCTTGGCGCAATTGGCTGTCCAGCTTGCTAAAGGGCTCGTCTAATAATATGGCTTTGGTCTGGCTGAGTAATACCCGTAGCAGTGCCACCCTAGCTTGCTGACCACCAGATAAACTCTGTGGACTACGTAGCTCTAATCCGCCCAGACCCACTTGGACTAAAGCATTACTAATTGCGGCTTGTCGCTGTGCTTTAGGGCTTGGCGGCATAGCAAAGCCTATGTTTCCTGCGACGGATAAATGCGGAAACAATAATGGGTCTTGGTAGAGCAAGCCTATATGGCGCAAATGACTGGCCGTCGTCGTAATATTTTGGCCATTTAAATACAATTGACCTTCAGCACTGAAGCCTAGGGGTAACATGCCAGTTAACCAATTTAACAGTGTCGACTTTCCGCTGCCAGATGGCCCCATAATCGTTAATATTTCACCGCCACAAATGGTCGCGCTTAATGATAATAAGCCTTGTTGCTGGCGCCTCAAGATCAGCCCATCAACAGTGAGCGTCGATGTTGCGGCGGTATTTGCCCCCTTGGCTGTATTCGCGATTTTTTGCATTATTATCCTTGTTGGTGACGCTTAACTAACAGTTTTGGCAATAACCAAGCCAATAAAAAACCTAAAGTAGGCAGGATCATTTGCATTAACGCATATACGGCACTGATCCTGCGGCTTGCGCCATTAGCGAGCGAAACCGCCTCGGTGGTAATAGTGTCGATACGCCCACCACCGGTGAGTAAGGTTGGTAAGTATTGGCTAAAGCTAATAGCTAAACCGAGTGCGCAAGCGATGAATATAGGCCCTATTAACATGGGTAATGTAATTCGGAAAAAGATTTTCGCTTTGCTAGCTCCAAGGCTTGCCGCCACAATTCTAAAACGTGGGTCTAAACGGCGATAACTGCTGGCCAGGGATAAAAATACATAAGGCAATACAAATAACACATGGGCCAGTACCACATTGATAAAGGTATGCTGGCTGTTGATTTGCTCGAGTAGCCAGACCAAACCAAATAAAAACGCGATACTTGGAATAAGCAAAGGCAGATAAATTAGCACACTGCCCAGCAGCGATAGGGGTTTTCCGCTTTGCTGCTCCGCTTCTAGAGTGAGCAAGGTTAAGGTTATCGCCAGGGCGGTGGCATTGATGGCTATCAGCACAGTATCGATAAGCGGCGTGTGCATTTGTCGCAACGCGTTTTGCCAGTGCTGCATGACAAATTGTTGTGGCAAGGCATCTGGAAAATGCCAAAAACCAGCAAAAGACCACAACACCATTCCTACTAATGCCAAGCCTATAATGGCTAACATTAAGGCTGTGATGACATGGGTGACTTTGTGGATGATGGCACCGCCGTATTCGCGCTCGCCATTAGTTAGCATAGGTTTAGCGAACTTAATCACTAAGCGTTCGAGTAACCACCAACAGGCTAATACTAATAATGTCAGCTTAATTTGTAATATCGCCCCCGCTGACGCTTTAATGCGCAGGCTTAAGTCCACGTCATGAAACCACTGCATAATTGCTACAGCCAATGTCGGTGGATTGTTAGGGCCCAAAATTAAGGGGATTTCGACGCTGGCACTGGCGTAGGCCAATACTGCCAATATCGGCAAGCGTAAATGAGGATACAGACTGGGTAACACCACTTTGAAAAATGCCGTCATTGGGCAATAACCTAAGCTTAATGCCACTTTATGCTGGGCCCGCAATGTTTGCCCAAGGTCGAGCTGCGCTAATGCCCCCAGTGCCATCAGCAATAAAAAAGGTAATTCTTTTAATGTCAGCCCAAGAATTATACTCAACCCCATGCCATCGTGTGGATATAGCCAATCGGGCGGCGCATCCCAACTAGTTAACCAAGGGGATACCAGCCGAGATAACATTCCCGACGGAGTAATAAGAAATCCAATGGCGATGGCCGCAGCAGCATGGGGGATAACTAGGATTGGCCCTAAAAGCCGTTGAATATAACCCAGCCAGGAGCTAGTAAAGTAACTCGCTAGGATCAGTATGGTGATGATAAAGGCCAACAAGGTGCTGATAAAACTGGTGGTGATGCTTAATAGCGCCATGTGGCCAATGCCCGGCGTTTGCCATAATTGGTTAAAACCATTCAGGCTAAAATGGGTGTGATCTAGTGCTGGGATCCAACCAAGCGCAGGCAGAATAACGCCAATTAAACCGCCTAATACGGGGAACAGTAACAATGCCATCATAATAAATGGACTGATACGCACAATAGGATTGAACAGCTTGGCTAGCGCGCTCATTACATCACTCCATAGCGCTGTAACCAAAGATCTGTAATCACTTTACTCCAACTTGGATCGGGCTCGCTTAATGCAGGGCTAATTGCTTGGTTAGCAATAATGGCGCTGGGATGTGACTGAGCAGGCGGGCTAAACCACGTTTGTTGCTCGGCTGTCAGCTTAGATAATGCCAGCACGCTGGTGTCCCCCCATACATTGGCTTGTTGTTTATGGGCTTGCGCTTGTGGGCTCAATAAAAAATTGACCACCAATTTAGCGCCGTCCCGATGAGCGGCATTATAGGGAATGGCAATAAAGTGGATATTGCTCAAACTGCCATCTTGCATGCGGTAACTACGGCTGCTGCCCGGCAATTCGAAACGTGTAACGGCCGCGGGAATGTCGGCGGCCGAGAAGGTAAACGCTAGGGCAAGTTCACCATCGCCCATTAAGCGCCGCAGCGCCATGCCACTGGACATAAAGTGCTGGCCTTTACGCCATAAATACGGATGTAGCTCATCTAAATATTGCCACAACACCGGTAATAGCAAGGCTTGACTTTTTGTTGTAGCCACTTGATAAAGCAGATTTTTAATCGCTTCAGGTTGTGAGCTGTTCAGTGCAATTAAGGCGTACTTTAAAAAGCTTGTGGCTAAAAAGTCAGGTGGCTTAGGGTAGGTGAATCTACCAGGATGTTGTTTGGCCCACAGGCTTAATTGTTGCAAGGTTTGCGGCGGTGATTGCGTCACTAAATTGTCGTAATAAAACGTTAGCGAGGCTTTACCCCATGGCGCTTCCATACCCAGTGTCGGCACGCCAAAGTCGCGGGTCATCGCCGGGTTGTTGTCTGGGTCGGTTAAGCTAAAATTGGGCAATTGCAGAGCCCAATGGGGTTCTAGCAGTTGATACTTGGCCATGGCAGCAAAGTTTTCACCGTTAATCCACACTAAATCCACTTGGCCTTGATGATCATTATTTGCCGATTTTTCGGCTAATACCCGGCTGACCGCTTCGCTGGTATCGGTGAGCTTTACATGGTGTAAGTTGATCTGATACTGCTGTTTAACTTGTTTTGCCGCCCATTGGATATACCGATTTATTTGCGGATCGCCGCCCCAAGCATGGAAGTACACATCCTGATTTTCTCCTTGAAATTCAATTTCAGACCATATTGGCCTTGATGTTTGAGCAAATGCCTGAGTTGATGCAAGGATTGATGATGCTTGAATTCGTGCTGACGGCTTGTCTACAACATCTTTTACGGAGGCATTAGCCATACAAGCACAAAGACCAGTGGCAAGTAAAAAAGCACTAAGCCCAAATCTTACTGCAATCTTAGTGTTTATAAGGTTGCAGTAAAGGGCTGTGCTGACGATGTTGCACCTGCGTAAATTAGCCAGCAACATTAAGCGACCAGTCATAATCTAAGAATTCAATATCGAGTTGTTGTTTTTCCACTGCTTGGCGTTGTTCTGGCGTCAATGTCAGAACACCTTTATCACTATTGGAATAAAGCAGTAAAAACGCTTCAATCGAATGAGTGTTACGAAACCCTTTGGTAAAGTCATCACCATACCATTTAAAGATAGAAGACAAATACAGACTGTCTCCCTTAGCATAATTTCGGCTGCTATCGGCAAGGAAGCGTTCAGTTTGCTCGGTTAATTGCAGTTCGAGTTTAGCACCAGTGTAGGCCTCTTCACGTATCGCAGGGCAACCAATGCTGGCACAATTTACGGCAAAGTGGATCCTTGGATCCTTGTATCTATCACTACCACGAATGAGTTTGTGCTCAATATCATTGAGGCTAGATGTTTTACCCAATAATGGAATAAAGCTTTTGTCCCAAGGGGAGCTAAATAACCCGCCTAACTCTTTGATTGAGTTGATATCAGGGTATTTGGTTAAAATAAGCTCAACCGTCCACGCGTTGTAAGCATTGATTAAAAATGCTAATTGCGATGCTTTACCCCAAGCATCAAATTCTGCTTGGGTTATCTGACTCAATTGGTTGAGATAACCAGTCAATAACGCCCGCTCTTTTTGTATCGCTGTGTACTCTACTGCGCTACTGTGACCTTGGTTAATCGATTTCACATAACGGCTGAGTAATGTATTCCACTCATCATGCAGCTCCCTGCTCTTGTTATCAGAAGCTTGGTTATTACTAGTTTGACTAACTGTCAGACTCTTTACATCAGAAAGAATTTCAGACTTATCGACTACCGCAATAGCCGTATGACTGGCAAGCAAGCTCAACAGTAAACCAACAGTCAGTACAAACGATTGAATATATCGCGTTAATTTTTTCATTATCAGATACCTACTTTATTCACCTAAAACCTGATTAGCCGAGGCGCCAAGTGTGGTATTTTTCTAACCAGCGCAGCACTGTGGCTGGTGCGTGGTTGCGCTTCCATTCACCCGCGGCGTACTTGTTGCCTTCGGCCCATGTTGGATAACTGTGAATCGTGCCTAAAATCTTGTTGAGCCCTAAGCCGTGCTTCATCGCCAATACAAATTCAGCAATTAAATCACCAGCGTGTTCTGATACGATAGTCACGCCTAAGATTTTATCTTTGCCTCTAGGGGTGATCACTTTAATAAACCCTTCGGTGGTACTGTCCGTAATGGCGCGATCAAGCTCTGCAAAATCAAAGCGAGTGACTTCGTAATCAATACCTTGCTGTTTAGCTTCGTATTCATTAATACCCACACGGGCAACTTCCGGATCGATAAAGGTGGTCCATGGAATGACGCGGTAATCGACTTTGAACTTTTTCAAATGACCAAACAGGCCATTGACTGCCGCATACCAACCTTGGTGGGCTGCCACGTGAGTAAACTGATAAGGTCCAACTATGTCACCCGCCGCATAAATATTTGGGTATAAGGTTTCTAAGTATTCATTGGTGATGATAGTGCGGTTGGTTTCGATGCCAAGCTCTTCTAAGCCGTAACCGTTTAAGCGGGCACTGCGACCGACTGCACATATTAGCTGGTCGTACTCTAACGCTAACTCTTGCTCTTGATGCTTAACGATAAGGTATTTTTTATCGCCCCGCAGTTCACAGCGCAGCGCTAGGTGTGAAGTTAAAATGTTCACACCACTTTTTTGCAAGGCTTGTGTGGCGAATTCAGACACTTCAAGATCTTCTTTAATCATGATGCGCTCCGCCATTTCAACTTGAGTGACTTGTGAGCCTAAACGAGCAAAGCTTTGTGCCAGTTCAGCGCCAATTGGGCCACCGCCGAGTATCACTAATTTTTGTGGTGCCCTGTCGAGTTTTGCAAACTCGTCCCACAAGGTATCACTAGTGACATAACCGAGCTCTTCTATGCCAGGTAACGGCGGTACAAATGGGCGGGCACCTGTTGCGATGACAATACTGCGGGCGGTTAATCGGCGGGTACTGCCATCTGGTTGGCTAATTTCCACTGTCCATGGGTCGACTAATTTTGCGTAGCCTTTAATTACCTCGACACCTAAATTAGTGTAACGTTCAACGCTGTCGTGGGGCGCTACATTGGCAATTACTTGGTGCACTCGGGCCATGACTTTTTTAAATGAAAACTCAGGGGCGCTGTCTTCTAAGCCGTAATGATGGGCGTTTCTTATTTGCTGGGCAATTTTAGCGCTTTTGATAATGGCTTTACTGGGCACGCAGCCATAGTTTAAGCAGTCGCCGCCCATTTCGCCGGCCTCAATTAATGTGACCTTAGCCTTTACTGCGGCGGCAATGTAACTGGTGACGAGACCCCCTGCACCGGCACCAATCACTATCATGTTGCGATCAAATTTAGCTGGCTTGCTCCAGTTGCTGTATACCCGACGTTTTTTGATCATATCAACTATGGCTTTTGCAATAAGGGGGAATAAACCTAATAGTGCGAACGACACAATAAGGTTAACCGATAAAATGTTCGATAAGCTGTCAATTTGTGCCAGCTGAGTGCCGGCATTCACGTACACAAAGGTGCCTAAAAACATACCCATTTGGCTTACCCAGTAAAAGGTCCAGGATTTAAAGGCCGTCACGCCCATCAGCATGTTGATTAAAAAGAACGGGAATATTGGTACCAAACGTAAGGTAAATAAGTAAAAGCCACCTTCTTTTTCAATGCCGGCATCAATAGCCGCTAAGCGCTCAGGAAAACGTTGTTTAATTGAATCCCTCAATAAATAACGCGACACTAAAAATGCTAGTGTTGCGCCGATACTAGAGGCAAACGAAGCAATAATTAATCCTTCTACGATGCCAAATAAGGCACCCGAGGCTATGGTAAGAATCGCGGCACCAGGTAAGGACAATGCAGTTACTGCCACATACAATAAAAAGAACCCGCCAATAACCAACAAAGGTGACTCTTCACGTAATTGACTAAAGTCATTCATCGAGCTTTTTAAGCCCTCTAAGGTCAGTAATTGATGCAAGTTAAAGTGGAAAAACAATCCCACTAATGATGCCGCAATCAGTAATAAAACAATTTTTTTAAACATAATTGATAGCCTTAAAATGAATGCTGTAAGGTAAGGCTAGCGTTAACAGGTAGTTCAGGGAAAACCAATGTTGATCCGAAATAACCGCCTTCAAACACCGGACGCCAGTTCTTTTGGTTAGTCACGTTATTGATGTCAAGCCTTAAACTTGTTTGCTTGGTAAAATCATAGCGAGTGTTAATGTTAAGCGTGTATTGATCACGAATAGACACGGTTGCCAAATAGTCCAATGGGTAACTCTGAGTAAAAAGACCGGAGAAACCCGCTTGCCATTGCTCAGTAATGGTAAATCCGCCATTTAATGTGAACGTTTGTTCAGGCAAGCCCTGTACTCGGCGGTTCGACGGTGAAAATGAAGCGAAGTTTGGCGCGCCAATACCCGTGCCTTGAATGATCTCTGGGCGTGAGTTATCAAAGGCATCGGCCACTTGTACCGTATCTTGGCTACTGGCAGAGTCATCATAGCGAGCGTCTAAATAACTGTAGCCCGCGTTTAACCAAAACGGGTCAGCATCATAAAAAGCTTGGACTTCAAAGCCTTTAGTGCGAATTCCGGTATTGCTGCCATCACGATTTCGTAGGCTACGTGTTTGATCAAACACTGCCCCGTCGATATACCAAGCACTGTCCGCTGGCGAATATTTAACGCCAATTTCGGTGAGAGTATTTTCTGTGGCAAAATTTTGGCGACTAATTTGGTTATTGGCGCCTAATGTATTACCGCCGGCCATGCTGTTTGAGGTCGACTCGTTATAACTGGCGCTGGCATAGGTGGTGATATCACCTGTAATGCGATAGCTCAAACTGATTTGCCCAGATTCAAGCATTTCATTGATTGCATCGCTAGCCGCGATTTGCCCTTGTGGGGCAATAGCATCGCGCGCATCTACATTATAAAAATCGGCACGATAACCTACGCTGGTCGAAAACTTATCTGTCCATTGGCTGTTATGTTGAATGGCTAGACCTGTTTGCCAACTGGTTGAGTCAGTGGTGTCTGATAATGAAAAATCGCCACTGCCATCGGCATTGGTATCGTATTGGGCGCCGGGTGATACAAACACACCTGGGCGCAGTTCAACTAATCGGCCTTGTTGTTCTGCGGTTAGCGGAATACGGCGGTTTTCAATGGGGCCTGTCAAGTCGATAGGTAAGTCAGCCTCAGTGGTAAATTGGCTATAACCTAATACTTTGTTATAGCGGATATCGACAGCAGTAATGGTGCTTTGAGCATCGCTCCACTGATAGGCCAATTCAACACGGTTTTGGGCGGTATCTGCACCATCAATTATTTCAACAAAACTATTTTGAGCAATTTCTTCACGTTCTAAATGCTGATAATACGTAATGTTTTTAAAGGTCGCTTTATCGCTTAAATCACGCACATAAGTACTGTGAAGTAAGAAGGTTTTGGCGTTATTGATATTGTCGGGGTCGGTTAATACTTGGCTGCGATCTATCTCAACTAACCCTGTTGGCGATACGATAGCATTGGCACCAGCAATAGTACTGCCGTTAGGCTGTACACCTTGACCTGCCACGTATAAACCGTTATCTATTAATGCTTGAGTCGGACGGTTAATCCCCGCGTTATCCGTAAACTTAACATCGTAATATTCAACATTAATGTCCCAAGTGCTGACATCGTCTGGCAGTAAACGAAATGCCACAAAAATACTGTCGCTTTTAAAGTCTGAATAATCGTAGTAGCTGCCATTATCGATATGTTCTGCACTTAAGCGAATACCGCTCTGATTGGCGACAATGTCGCTGCCAACATCTATTTGAGCTCGGTAATGATCCCAACTGCCGCCAGATAGAGTGAGCTTAGTAAATTGCTCGTCAGTAGGCGCCACTTTAGAATGTATGTTAACAAATCCGCCATTACGTTGGCTGGTGCCCAATAGCACTGGCGGCGCACCTTTTACCACATCAATTTGATCAATGGCGTTAAATGACATAGGTACACCAAAGCCATTGTTGCCCGCCTGGCGACGCACACCATCTTGATATAACTCACCTAATTGACCACGAATAGTGGGTAGGCTTGATGCACCAAAGCCACTGGCTGAATAACTGTTGGGGCTGACTTTTTGTATGTCAGATAAATCAGTGATGTTGAGCTGTTCAATCATTTCACTGGTGATAGGCGTAACCGAACGTGCGATATCTTTTAATATTACTCTGTCACCAAATGGGCCATTAACAGTGCTATTTTTAGGTGACATGCCATTATTGTTAATCGATTGACCTGATACCTGAATGACTTCGATAGATGAGGTGTCTTCGGCTGCTGTAGCTACTGATGAATAGAGGGCTAGGCTAATAGTTAGTGCGGTAAGTGAATAGTTAGGATATCGATAAATAGGCATAACTTTTTCTGCTGTAATGAACATGGCGAAATAGACCTTGTTTTTAACAAGTTAATTTCAATTATGTTATGCCAATTTTCATATCTTTAGATCTAAATGGCATAACTGCTGCAACATAGTTGCGCTTTACTCGATCAAATTAGCGGCTGATGAAATTTGCAGTAACAGTCAGTTTAGTTTATGTAGACACTCAACAAACCCTAAATTGGCTAAATTTGCCCTATACGCCAAAAATGTAAAGTTAGCTTTAAACAAGGCTTGCATTCCTCTACGGAACTAAATTTTACGCTAAGAAATACTCCGGTGGTGCTGGACAATAGCAACAACACTATCGGTAAGTGGTAGGGGCAAAGCAGCAGAAAATAATAGTAGCCGAAGTGGGATCGTGGACGTATGGTAAGAGAGGACAACAGGTTAATCCTCTTCTAAATCTATACCTACAGCTTTTAAAGTCAGCTTTGTATCTATTTAACAACAGACCGAAAGTTCATATTGCTCTTCGTCGGCACTTTTTGTGAAGCTATTATAGTCACAGCAGAATTGCTCAATAGAACCACTATGATCCATTTGAGTAGTGACTATCCTTCGCGAAATTTAGATCCTAAATATCTCTCATATTCCAAAATGAACTACATATAACGATTTTAATAACTAAATTTGTAGTTATAGTCAGAGTGCGAGTCACATTGGCTTCACCCTGTCGTCATTTGGCTCCCTTATAAACTCACATCTTGGAGGATGGAATATGGCAACTTTATTAATTGTGCCAGGGTTTGGTGGCAGCGGCCCCTTGCATTGGCAAAGTTGGATTGCACAAAAATATGAATCAGCGATATGGGTCAATGACTTACCACTATTGGAGCCTAAAATTCATATCTGGGCCAATGTCATTTACCGCGCAATCGATCAAATTGAAGGTGAAATCCTCATCCTCGCCCACAGCTTTGGTTGCTTAGCATCAAGCTTGGCAATTGCTCGTCACCCACAGCGAGTAGCTGCAGCTATTTTAGTCGCGCCAGCATCACCAGCACGATTTTCTGAGAATGGACACATCCTGCCTGAACACGATGGTACTCAAACGATCAAACACTTGTTGCCAAAACATCCCTTAGGCGTAACAGGGCTTGTCATTGCCAGTGAAAACGATCCTTGGATGCCCTTTAATCAAGCTGCAAAACTGGCAAAAAAATTGGGATTCCCAACAATCAACTTAGGGTTAAGTGGCCACATTAATGTCGATTCCGGACATGGACAGTGGCCCCTCATTGATGTGCTTATTGGTAATCTTATCTATCAAATAGAAAGTGCAGCTGAGCTCCAACCTAACGATCTCGCAAACTCAAACACACAAAAGACACGCTTATTACATAAGAGAATATAAAATCGCAAAATGTAACTTTTTAGTTATCAATATTTGATTATAATTCCAATTACGTTGTCAAAAACCACTTACATGAGGACTTATATGGCAACCAAAGAAGATCTACAAACCGTGATCCCCGTGCTCGTCAATAGTTTAGAAAAACTACTGGGTAGAATTGAGTTTGGGACAGTGGAATTAACCTTTCACCATGGGAAATTAGTGCAATTAGAAAAGAAAGAAAAAATTCGTTTAGACCAAGTTACACCGTCGAAATAAAAACGAAATTTACCACACAATCAACACAGTTAGACCACATCGCTGACCGGTCCACCGGAAGCCTTATTAAATAATATGAGGATTTCGGTATGAATATTTTATCTCACCTACAAAAAGCAACACTCACCTTAGTTTTGGCTTCGGCTAGTTTTCTCGCACTCGCTGAAGATACGCTATTGAATGTTTCCTATGATCCAACCCGTGAATTCTATCGGGAATATAACCAACTCTTTAGCCAATATTGGCAAAAACAGGGCCATAAAGCCCCAACCATACGTCAATCTCACGGTGGTTCAGGCTCGCAAGCTCGCTCAGTTATCGATGGATTAGAAGCGGATGTTGTCACTCTGGCACTGGCCTATGACGTTGATGCATTAAGGCAAAAAGCGGATTTAATTCCTGAAAATTGGCAAAGTCGCCTGCCACACAATAGCTCGCCCTATACCTCGACCATAGTGTTATTGGTTCGCAAGGGAAATCCCAAAAATATCCATGATTGGAATGACTTAGTTCGTGAAGGTATAGAAGTCATTACTCCAAATCCTAAGACTTCAGGCGGGGCGCGCTGGAACTATCTCGCCGCTTGGGGTTATGCACTGAAGCAATACGGCTCAGAAGAAAAAGCGTTAGAGTTTGTCACTCAGATTTATAAAAACGTACCTGTGCTGGACTCAGGCGCCCGTGGTGCAACCAATACCTTTGTACAGCGTAGCATTGGCGATGTGTTCATCGCTTGGGAAAATGAAGCCATATTATCTGTTGAGCAATTAGGAAAAGGTGAATTTGAAATCATTGTTCCAAGTGTCAGCATTCTTGCTGAGCCACCAGTGACAGTGGTAGATAAAAATGTCGATCGCAAAGGGACACGTAAGTTAGCAGAAGCTTACCTAGCACACCTCTATACTGATGAAGCACAGCACCTAGCTGCAAAACACTTTTATCGCCCGACAAACCCAGACATTGCGTTGCAATACAAAGATAAGTTTCCACAACTGACGCTCTTTACCATTGATGAGGTTTTTGGTGGCTGGAACAAAGCACAAAAAACTCATTTTAATGATGGTGGTCAATTCGATTCTATTTTAACCAAGATTAGCAAGTAATCTTTTATGCGGTTTCATTAATACGAAACTGCCCATTGGTTTCACTTATCTCGCGACGGAATAATGATATGAGCAAGGTTGTCATAAAATCTGTGCTACCTGGATTTGGTATTACCTTAGGCTTCTCAGTTTTATATTTAAGTTTGCTATTTCTTATTCCTGTAGCCGGATTGGTTCTGTTTACGCTGCAAATGAGTTGGGCTGACTTTTGGGTCGCCATTAGTCATCCTCAGGTTGTAGCCTCATACAAGCTGTCATTTACGGCGTCTTTTATTAGCGCCAGCATTAATGCCATTTTTGGGACTCTCGTCGCTTGGGTGTTAGTACGTTATCAATTTTGGGGTAAAAAAGTCGTCGATGCTTTAGTCGATCTGCCTTTTGCCTTACCGACGGCTGTCGCAGGTATCGCGCTCGTAACGCTTTATTCGACTACCGGGTGGGTAGGTCAATATTTACACTTATGGGGTATTAAAGTCGCCTACAGTCAAATTGGTGTTGTGATCGCCTTAACTTACATTGGATTGCCCTTTGTCGTACGAACAGTACAACCGGTTTTGGCTGATTTTTCTAAAGAACTGGAAGAAGCATCTGCATCCCTCGGTGCTAATCGATTAACCACCATAAGAAGAGTGATCCTACCTGCGGTATTACCTGCATTATTAACGGGTTACGCCTTAGCCTTTGCACGTGCAGTGGGCGAATATGGTTCCGTCATTTTTATCTCGGGTAATTTGCCCTATCGTACCGAAATTACTCCGCTACTGATAGTGTCCAAAGCTGAGCAATATGACTATAACGGCGCTGCGGCTATCGGCGTAGTCATGCTCGCAGCAGCTTTCCTCTTATTGTTATTAATTAATAGCCTACAGTGGTGGGCGAGTAAAAGAGGTTAAGTCTATGGGCCAAATATCGACTGTAAATCATCACGCTACCACTGAGGCACCTTGGATAAAGTGGAGTTTAATCGGGATCGCATTAAGCTTTCTCGCACTGTTTCTGGTTTTGCCATTAGCGGTTGTGCTCTACGGCGCCTTCGAAGCGGGTCTCAAGGTCTGGTGGCAAGCCGTGACCGACCCCGATGCGCTCGCTTCCATTCGCCTCACCTTGTTAGTGTTAATTATTGTTGTGCCCACCAATGCTATTTTTGGTGTCGCCATCGCTTGGGCCATTGCTAAATTTGAGTTTAGAGGCAAAACCATACTGATCTCGATAATCGATATGCCCTTCGCCATTTCACCCGTCGTGGTCGGGCTGATTTTTGTGATCCTCTTCGGTGCCCAAGGCTGGTTTGGGCCTTGGCTTGCTGCCCATGATTTAAAAGTGATTTTTGCCGTTCCGGGCATAGTCATTGTCATCATGTTCGGCACTTTACCCTTTATTGCCCGTGAACTCATCCCACTAATGCAGCAACAGGGCAAAGATGAAGAAGAGGCCTCACTCACCTTAGGCGCCAGTGGTTTAAAGACCTTTTGGTACGTCACACTGCCGAACATTAAGTGGGGCTTACTCTACGGCGTGATCCTGTGTAATGCCCGCGCTATGGGCGAGTTTGGGGCGGTAGCAGTGGTCTCTGGACGCATTCGCGGTGAGACCAATACTATGCCGCTACACATAGAAGTGCTTTATAACGAATACATGTTTACGGCCGCGTTTGCCGTGTCGTCCCTACTCACAGGACTAGCACTGGTCACTATTGTGCTGAAAAGCATTGTTGAGTGGAAAGATGAGCGCAAACATCAAATTAACTAAACGCAACGTCCATAGGAATCGCCCATTATGAGCATACACATTCAGCAAGTTAATAAGCGTTTTAGTGATTTTATCGCTGTAGACTCAGTCAATTTAGAGATCAAAACCGGAGAGCTGACGGCCCTTTTAGGCCCATCGGGCTCTGGCAAAACGACCTTACTCAGGATTATTGCAGGACTCGAACAGGCCGACAGTGGCATAGTCAGATTTAATGGCGAAGACATCACCACTCAGCATGTGAGTGAACGCGGTGTCGGTTTTGTATTCCAACATTACGCCCTATTTAAACATATGACTGTATTCGAAAATGTCGCCTATGGACTCACAGTCAGACCACGAAAGACACGCCCGAGTAAGGCAGACATTGCCGATAAGGTGCATTCATTACTCAAACTCGTCCAATTAGATTGGACCGCCAATCGCTACCCATCGCAACTCTCTGGCGGACAAAGACAACGTATCGCTCTCGCCCGCGCACTTGCGGTCGAACCTAAGGTATTGCTGTTAGACGAACCCTTTGGCGCACTCGATGCTAAAGTCCGCGCAGAATTACGCCGCTGGTTAAGACGCTTACACGATGAGATTAATGTCACTACCGTATTTGTGACCCATGATCAGGAAGAAGCACTCGAAGTTGCAGACAAAATCGTGGTGATGAATCAAGGTCGTATCGAGCAGCAAGGTACGCCAGAAGAAGTCTATGACAATCCAAGCAATCCTTTTGTGTACGAGTTTCTTGGCAATGTGAACCTATTTCATGCCCGGGTAAAACAAGGGCATAGCACTATAGGCAATATCCACATTTCCTCACCAGAGCACACTATTAGCGAAGAGCAACAAGGCTTAGCCTATGTGCGCCCACACGAAATCGAGGTACTGACACAGCCAACTGAAAATGCCCTTAAAGTCAGTTTAGACTTAGTGACCATCGTTGGCCCAGCAGTGAGATTAGAAGTCCTAACTGAGCTAGATAACCAACTGATCCATGTTGAATTATCTAAAGTGCAATTTAAACAGCTTGGCATAAACAAAGGTGATAGCGCTTGGATCCAGCCGCGCTATACCAAAGTCTTTTTAGGGGAAGGTATTTAACGGGTAATACTGGATGCGATTAAAAAGTTGAACACTTTTTAAGTGTTCAACTGAAGTTGTTCATGTATTGAGCGTTGTATCCTATTAGTGCACTACCTTAAAACACTAAGGCTTGCTCAAGATCGGCAATCAAATCTTGAGGATCTTCCACACCAATGCTCAATCTAATCAGGTTGTCATTCACCCCTGAAGCTAGCCGACTCGCGGCATCCATAGCGGCATGGGTGGTGCTGGCTGGGTGACAGGCAAGGCTTTCTAAGTCACCTAAACTGACCGCTTGAGTAAACAAGTTCAAATGATCTAAAAACTGCGCCGCTCGATTAAAACCGCCTTCGAGCTCAATACTCACCATACCGCCAAAGGCGTTGATGGTTTCACTCAGAACTTGATGACCTTGATCATCTGCTAGCCCTGGGTAATAAACTTTTGCAACGCTCGGATGGGTTGCAAGAAAAGCGGCGACCTTAGCCGCGCCCGCAAGATGAGCATCCATTCTAAGTGCTAAGGTACGTAAGCCTCGCTGTAATAAATAGGCTTCCTGTGGCCCAATCGCAGCGCCGATATGTTTAAGCGCTATAGTGCGAATAGGTTGCATTAATGCCTTAGGTCCAGCGACAACACCTGCGATTAAATCACCATGGCCACTTAAATACTTAGTGGCACTGTGCATCACGATATCTATGCCATGTTCCAGCGGTTTGAATAAATACGGCGTTAAAAAAGTATTATCACAAATGGTTATAGCGCCCACTTTTTCAGCGGCAAGCTTAACCTTACGGTAGTCACTGACTTTTAAGGTCGGATTGGTGATGGGCTCAAATAAAATAATTTTTGTTTCGGCGGTAATCTCTGCCAATAAATGATCATCGTCTTGATAACGGCGCACAGTAATACCCGCGCGGGTTAATGTTTGGATTAAAAATGCCGCAGTGCCACCGTATACGGGGTCGATAAATGCGATTTCATCACCCTGACTCGCTAAGGCATAGAAAATACTGCTGATTGCCGCCATCCCACTCGCAACGACGAGTGCTTCATCAGCCCCTTCCAGTTGTGCTAATTGATATTCAAGCGCCTGCACTGTCGGATTCGCCATGCGACTGTAGATAAAGCCCGGTTGCTCACCTGCAAAACGGGCTCGACCATCCTCGGCACTACCGTAGGCGAAGGTGCTACTTTGATAGATAGGTGTTGTAAGCGCGCCCGTCGAGTTATCAGCTGCATAATGAGTGTGAAGTACTTTAGTTTTAAATTGCATAATAGATCCTAATAACCATTAAATGGCATGAGCGAATGAGGCGTAATGCGCTTGAGCAACGTCGGGATGAGAGCGTAAACGTCCTTTTAATACGTTCTGGCCCACTTGGTGGAAGAGTGGATTTAATGGATCGCTTGCCGGTCCTTGAGCTTGGTTCGCCAGATGCTTTGGCAAAGGTAACAAAGGGACTGTCGCATTCAACTGCGCCGCCATAAAAAAGGCGCACGAGTAGCGCTCGACCCCAGCAGGCGGGCTCGTCACCCTATGGTTGGTTGCCTTTAAATACCCATTAGAAGCCAACTCAAGTAATTCACCTATATTCACCACAAAGGCATCTTCTAATGGCGGTATGCTTAACCAACCGTTGTCAGTCTGAACCTCTAAACCGGATTGCTTATCTTGCAGCACTAAGGTCAAATAGCCAGGATCTTTATGTGCCCCTACGCCTTGGCCTGAAGTCTGTCCATCCGCGCTGGGATAGCGAATAAGCTTCATATGCTGATAAGGACCCGCTTCAATCGTGGCATCAAAGGCGCTTTCAGGTTGCTCTAGCGCAACAGCAAAAGCTTTCAAAAGAGTGACACTGATATCCGCTAAATCCTGTTGCCATGCCAATAAAGTCGATTTCATCTGTGGTAATTGTGACGGCCATTGATTAGGTCCCTGTAGCTGCCACCATATAGGCACATCTGACTGCTGAGGGTTAGCCACTTCTTCTTGCATGATATCAAACTGTTCCCGCAAATCCGGTTTCCCTAAGGTTAATTCACCTTGCAAACGGGTATAACCACGAAAATGCGGTGTATTAGCCATTTTCACCGCAAGTTTATCTTCGACGGGCAGCGCAAAGAAATCAGCCGCTAACTGAAGTACTTGCTGCTGTCTAGCAAGCTCAATGCCATGGCCAGTTAAATAGAAAAAACCTATCCTTCTAGCTGCATCGGCAAGTTTAGTAATGAAGGCGTGACGACTTTGCCCACCCGCATGCCAATCGCTTAAATTCAATATCGGTAATTGTTCCATCAATGACTCCAATTCAACGCATGATTTGAATCGGATTCTATGCCTTTATAAGGTAATGGATAACGAATTAATAACTATTTGATATATCAAACAAGAATACTAGATCATTTGGGCATATAGGCGTCTAGGTATCTATACTTCTATTCCTTTACATCATGATAAAAAAGTAGAGCTAAATGCACGACAAATTGATATTTCTATACGAATCGCTATTCGCCAATAAACCGATGCTTATTGACATACCTGCATATTGAAACCTTTTGTCTGTTCGAGTTTTTCATTACTTTTTTATCATAAGTGAATATAATCTGGTGCAAACTCAGCTCGCTTTGTCCGAGAAATAGTTGATGAATCATAACTTTATAGACTGATTCAACGAATCAGGGGGCAGTTTGGATATCGAAAATGATTGTACGTTAAGAGCAAAATTTGTTCAGTTCATAGATCTAACCTATTGATTGTCTAAGCTGCTTATCGTTTTTAAGTTGTCGCATAAAGGCTGTCGCATTTAAGTTAACGCATTAATATGATTACATGCTGTAATGCCTTATGTCATTGGACTACACCCAAATGAGAGAGGCTACATCAGAAACCCTACCGTACAATAATTTTCGATATCCAAGTTCACCCCGATTAAGGCTCTTATCACCCACTTGGATGATACCGCTTACCTAAATAGCCATTATAAAAATTGGCAGGAATCCGAGTCGGTTTATCTACGCTCGCTCGATGATAATAAGCAAAATATTAGCTTTAAAACCATGCCGTTCTAAGGCAGTGTTGCATAGTGCAACACCATGAAACAGGTGCGTTAAACGCAATGGATTTTTGCAATGCAAAAAAATAAGGGCTGAAGGTGGGCCTTATTTGCCGTTTTTTAGCATTATTTTCGAGAGATAAATTTGCAATGCAAAAAAGTGTGAGCGTTATTTCAGCAGTAACGGTCATTTATGAGTCGCAACATTACCCTTTTAGATAAGCTATTTCTGCCGGATCGTAACGGTATTTACATTGCTCCTTCATGGGGGTGATTGATAACATTAACAGCGCGGAAGAACATAAACTGAGCAGAGGTATATTATGAGTGAGCTACAACTATGGTCTATCTTAATCATGTTCGTGACACTCGGTTTAGTTATCGCATCCGGAGTGGTCTTATACAAAGGGTTTAAGGAATAGCCCTTACTCAATCAAGCCGAGCAAAGGGCCTAAGTTTCGTGTAATTAACAGTAAAATATTTTGATTATGTTACTTTATCAAGATGATTTATCACCAGTGACTAGGTAAGCGCAATTTTGTGTGGAACACGCGAAGGATATGGATCTCATCTTGGTGTACCCTGTACGGGATGATAAACGGGTAATCCTGCACCACTAGTTCCCGAGTACCGGCCACGCGCCCTGCACGGCCCATAGCGGGCTGAGTCGTCAATAAGTTTACTAATCGATAAACGTCTTGCACAAATGCTTGGGCGACCTTGGGGTTGTCTTTGGCAAGGTAATCATAGGCATCTTCAAGATTTTGCGCGGCTTTGCGCAGCCACCTAACCTGCATTGATCCCCCAACCTTTAAACTTGGCATTCATTTCGTTTTCAGGCACGAAATCGCCGGCATCGGCTTCGCGTAGCGCAGCTTGAATTTCAGCAATCTGCCAAGCTTCTCGATCTAAATAATCCTGGATCGCTTGATTGGCTAACCAAGATTTTGTTCTACCGGTTGACTGAGATAGCTGTACCAGCTTTTGCTCTATTTCATCGGATAAGCGTACTGACATGACACTCATAGTAAACCTCAAAATACAATGTATACATTAAACTACATTACATGGGTTGGAGTTAAATTGCCATGCTGGGCTTATCGCCAAACTGAATTTGATTTAGTTTCAAAACCAAGTTGTTTAACAGCATTTTCTTCTAGCCATGTCTTACTCGATATTATTACACTGCGATAAAGCCACGATTGCTTGATAATTCATTGCGATATGTGGCGTATTTACATTAATGGGAGAGTTACTGATGAATAGAGAAAGGTCTAATGCGTTTTGGGCCCATGTGTTGCCGTGTGTGATTATCTCATCTTGTATGCTGGGTTTTGCCTGGCTTGCGATTCAGGAATCAGATGTAGCCTTATCGGTAAACTATCTTGTGGCGGCCTCCGTTTCGTTTAGTTTTACGACGCTAGGCTATTGGGGATATTGTAAATATTACGCTTCAAAAAAACCGCACAGTGCATTATATGCTGTTGTTTATACTGTTTTATTTTCATTGTTTTATCTGCCAAGCGCCTTTTTTAGGGGGCGCTGATAATTTTGCAATACAAATTTATACCTTGGAGTAAAATGGTTTTAAATTAGTTTATTTGATTGATTTTAAACGCATTATTTTTGTCTGTGTCTTAACTTGGTTATATTATGTTTAAGAAAATTGAAACAAGTCCTAAGGCCTCTGCCATATTTTATGGTTCAGTCAGTTCAATTATTGCTTCTGCTATTTTGGGTGGAGCTCCATTTTTATGGGATTGGTTAACAGCATCCACGCTTGGTGTACTCATTGATTTTGTCAATGGGTGCTACATTCGGGCGGCGACACTGGAAGCTGTTAATTACTCATTTTTTGTTCTAACAGCAATGTTTGTAGTTTTTGTTGTACTTTGTTTTGAAATTTTAGGAAGTGTCTCGTCCTGAAATAAGTTGACACTTATTTCTACCTAAAACGCCTGATGAACCTCATCGGGCGTTTTATATTTTAAGGCCAAATGTGGCCGTCGTTGATTATATATGGCGACCGCTTCTGCCACCATCTGTCGCGCCTCCTGCAGCGTTGCTGGCTTATGTGTTAAAAACTCCTGCTTCAATATGCCATTTACGCGTTCTGCTAATGCATTTTGATAGCAGTCATATCCGTCTGTCATTGAGCATGTCACACCATGATGTGTGTGAACCGCTTGATAAGCGTTTGAGCAGTATTGTATTCCTCGATCTGAGTGGTGTATCAGCGGTTTATCTTTGTCTTGCCGCTGCCTCAGTGCCTGTTTGTACGCTGTTAGCACACCATCTGTTTTGAGATTATCATCAACATGATAGCCCACGATTTTTCGTGACCAGGCATCGGTCACCAGGCTTAAGTAGGCTTCATTATTTTGCAGTGGCAGATAGGTAATATCAGCCACCCAGACTTGCTCTGAGCGAGTGATGTCCACTTGTTGCTCACTGGGCTTAAGCAAGTTGGGATGACACCTAAATCGATGATGACTGTGAGTCGTTTTGTGGTACGCCCGTTTAGGTGCGACCAACAAACGATGCGCTCTGAGGCTGCTAAATAACCGGTCTCGCCCAATCACTATTTGATGTGATTTATTCAGTAAATACTGCAACTTGCGTGTACCTATTCGTGGTTGAAATAACCGTTCATATTGCACCGTTTGCAACACGTGTTGCTCCCTCTGCTCTGATACTTTTTGCCGCTGACATTGCTGATAATACGCCTGACGGCTAATCCCGAGGTAGCGACAGCATTGGGTGACGCGATAACCTATGGCCGTTTTTTCCTGGAGCGTTTCGCTCGTGGCTTTTTTACGACAGAAATCCCGTAGTCAGTTCTAAGTTTTTCGACAATGGCTTCGAAGAACGCGGCTTTCATGCGGGTATCTTCAAGTTCGGCTTCGAGTGCTTTTATCTTTTGCTCGGGAGTGAGTGTGGTGGGCTCAGTCATTAAATGTCCTCGCATTGATGTAGATGGTGTTCCTTGGGACCAATCCAGTTTTCCATGTTTGCGAAGCCAAACTAACACGGTGGAACAACCTTGAATACCGTACTTGTCTTGGGCCTGCTTATAAGTCAGCTCGCCTTTTTCCACTTGGTCGACAACGGCCAATTTAAAAGCGAGGGAATAATCACGTTGAGTTCGTTTAATTGTTGAAGTCATTACACTCTCCAAAATGAGTTTGAAAAGTGTCAACGCTATTTAGGACGGGTCAAAGGATTAAGAAAAAGCTTTTTGAAAAAGAAGCTGAAACAGAGAAAAAAGATTTACCTTTATGGATGAAAAAGGGCGTCTATTGTTCTGGTCTAATCCCATCGGACACTTAATTTTGAGACAGTATGGTCAATAAATTAAGAGGTCTATATGAGTCTGAAAAAATCACATAAGAGTTATCCGCAGGCATTTAAAGATGAAGCAGTCTTGATGGTGCTAGAGCAAGGTTATAGCGTTGCCGATGCGGCAAAGTCTCTTGGAGTTAGCACGAGCCTGCTTTACAACTGGAAGGAAAAACACCAAGCCCTGCAACAAGGTATCACCTTAGAAGAGTCTGAGCGTGATGAGCTAAAGCGATTGCGTAGAGAAAACAAAGAATTACGCATGGAGAAAGAAATTCTAAAAATACCCAAGGGGCACGCCGAGGCAAGCGCCTTCTTTGCGAGAGAAATGAAGTAAGATTTCGTTTCATCAAACTGCAATCTCACCTATTCCCCATAGCACTGTTATGTCGAGTAATGAGTGTCAGTAAGTCAGGCTATTACGATTGGCATAAACGCCCTGCAAACGTGATAAGCCTTGAAACACTGAAGCTTTATCGCCTTGTTCGACAGCTATTTAAGCAAAGTCGAGGCAGCTTAGGGAATCGTGAAATGGTGAAGAAATTGCGCAAGGAAGGCTACCAGGTTGGTCGCTATCTCGTTCGTAAAATTATGCACCGCCTTCGACTCAAAGTAACCCAGCGATGTGCTTACAAGGTGACGACACAGCGAAAACACTCAGATGCAGTGGCTGATAACCTGTTAAACATGAACTTTAATCCAGTATCGGCTAATCAGGTCTGGGCGAGTGACGTGACCTATTTAAAGACGGGTGAAGGCTGGATGTACTTAGCTGTGGTGATGGATTTATATTCACGCCGGATTGTGGGATGGCACATAGACAAACGCATGACCACAGATTTGATATCCAAGGCATTAATAAAAGCCTACAACCTGCGCCAACCGGCCAGAGGGTTGGTATTTCACAGTGACCGAGGCTCGCAATATACCAGTAAGCAATTCGGTAGGCTGCTATCGAGCTATGGTATCCGAGCCAGCATGGGTGATGTGGGTGCGTGTTGGGATAATGCCGTTGTTGAGCGTTTCTTTGGTAGCTTGAAACACGATTGGATTTTTAAAGTTAATCAACCAACAAGGGAGTTTATGAAGCAAGATGTGACGGCTTACATGAAATATTACAACTTGGAGCGGCTTCATTCTGCTAATGACGCTCTGTCACCTGTAGAGTTTGAAAATTCTCAACTAAAAGTGTCCAGTTTGGGTTGACCAGTACACTTTCGCAGTGGTCACAAATCAGAACGATGGACGATTATAATAAGGTTTATGAAAGACTTATCGATGTAGCAAATAAGAATAATTTTAAGCTTTATAAGAACCGTATGTATTGATACGAATAGTTGCTGCCGAAAAAAATTGTGTGGTGGCATTTTTGTGAGTAAAGGTGCCAATCAGGTCTGGCACCGTTTCCCATAACAGTTCTACCTACGATGGCATTGAGCGCCAGTGAGAGCAGACTTGCTCCCAGCGCCCATAGCGATAGCGTGGATAGGTCGTCACATGAACTGATTTTTGCTTATTCATGCTTAGTCCTCCTAATCAATTAGGGAGGGTGCTCTTGTAATGTGAAACGACAATAGTTATGCTTTTAAGACATCTGGCTGGATGTAATGGCATAACTTTGAGGCGTGAGCCCTCCAACTTAATGCCCAAAAATCAGTATCTAGTAAATACTTGATTTCACGTTTCACGAAGATAGGCAATAGATTTTCTATTGCCTATTTTTCTTTTCTAACACCTTTAAATGGTGTTTTGTCAGATGTCTTCACATCAATGAACTGCCCCGTCTCTGAATCTCGCTTAACCCAATGTCCGCTTGGAGTTTGAGTTTGAGATCTATTTCGCACCGCTCCATGACGACGGTTATCACCCGATGTTCCATTAGTAGCCATATGGCACCTCCATTACAAATCAATATCTACATTTAGTGTTTTTGATCGCATTCATACCTGCATATAGTGCTATTGATTAAAATGCGACCTACCACGTATAATAATCATACTTGGCAGCTAGATCAAGTGTTTTTGGGGGCTGTTGATAGTGTCTTTGCGATGAGGTATTTTGTCGGTATGATTGATGAAGATAATTCTTAAGTGCTTGGAGAAATGCTCTTGAAAAATATATATAAATTTAGCCACATAGTGGAGAAAGAGGGGATTCAAGTTGCAGAGAGATTGGCATACATCGACTTTCTGCTTCAATTTAAGGGGAGTTTTAGTCGTTCAGATTTAACAGCATTTTTTGGGTTAAAAGATGCCGCGGTCTCAAACCTAGTAGGTAAATATAGAGAGCATCGATCAAAAAATGTGTTTTATGATCGTAAAGCTGGGAAAAACGTTATCAACGTTGAATGCTTTGAACCCCTTGTTGAACTCGATTCCGAAACTGCACTCGGGATGCTTGGTAATGGATTTAATAAAAACAAGTTACAAGATAGTCCTATAGTCCCATACGAGAGAATAGGAGTGTCCCCAAAAAAACTTGATGTAACATTAGTAAGTAAAATTTCCAGAGCAATTTGTAATAATTCGGGTGTTATCTGTTGTTATCGTTCTGGCTCTAGCTCGAACCATGCGCCTAGAATTCTTTTTCCAACAGCTATTTTTTTTGATGGAATGTCCTGGATGTTTCGGGCTTACCATCGTGGCGATATCGCTGGCGCTAATGAATTTAAGTGTTTTGACTTTGCTCGCCTACAGTCTGTCGAGGAGTCTGCTTTAGTTGCTGATATACATGAAAGATTGGAAAAAGATGCTGATTGGCATATTACCACTCCTATTCATTTAGAATTGCATCCGACACTCAGTGAATCAAATAAAGCAGCTACTCGAATTGAATTTGGCATAGATGATGACAGTGATGAATTGATCATAAATGTAAAAGCAGTTCTGTTTTATTTCATTGCGAAATATTGGAGGATTGATGTTAGCACTGAAGCAGACAATACTCATTCATACACTCTTCAAAACCATTATAAGTTTCTGTTAAAGAACAGAAAAACTCTAGAACACTTACATTGTATGGAGAATGTGTTTAAAGGTACCAAATAGGTCACAATTCTATTCAGGGGTGGTTGGTATCGAAGGAAATGATTAAAAACATAGTAAGCCACATGCACCTAAAACGCTCATAATTTCGCCCTCTCGAGGGCGTTGCAATCTAGTTGACCTTACATTGTCCAAAAAAGGGAAATAATCATGAAAGAAATGGTAGTAATCGTTCCGAATCATCGCCCTGCGTACGTAGCTGAACCTATTTTTGAAGATAACAATGCCGTCACGGAAATAGACCTGAACCCCATCGTAGCTTGGAAAGTTGTATATACGGAACGGCCTGAGGAAGATTCTTCTTTCGCATTGCCCATAACCGTCGAATCTCTTCCATCAACTTATGCTATTTATTATTCAGACACAGAAACTTGGGTTATGCCGGAGAATTGTATGGGTTGTGGTTTAGCTGAGCTACTCGAGGCGTTTAATAGTAAAAATTGCTAACAATCCTAGATAGGATTTGCTATCTGACAGCGAGCGTTAACCATTATATTTTCAAATGGTCGGTTTATCTCGAATAGTGCCAGTGAATAACTCTAAGACAGAGTGTTCAATGAATCAGACTTGCCTAGTCTGATTCACTGATCCAAATTTTGTAAGTAGAGCAGTGTGCTCGATAACATAGCACGATCAAGTTGACCAAATTTTCGTAATGCGGCACCGTCAGATCAGTCCTTAAAGTTTGTTCACTTCCAATACTCATTTCCGGTCACTTACTTTGATTTTGATCAAAAAATCTTTATACTTTGGACGCTATTAGCAAATGTCTACGGTTGAGCATGTTTATCTCCGAGTGCGCAACAGTATTCAATTTCTTCAAATCTGAGTTTACTCATACTAACAAGGTTATTTATTGGTGATGAGCTTTAAGCCGCATTAGTTCAACCCTTCCTGCTTGGATCGTTATGATCCGTTCATAGTGGCTACCATCTCGGTAGTTGTTTTGCTGTACCCCATAATCCCAATTGCATTTCGTCACCTTGACGCATAAAACCTTATTGGCGATGCGCTGACATTTCTGTCAAGCGTTGGCATAGGCTATTGGGATATATGATTAAATTTCAATCAGAGTGAGTAACATGATACAAACCATGAAAAAAGAGTGGTTCTCCAATATACGTGGAGATCTGTTAGCCGGTATTGTAGTAGCGCTGGCGTTAATCCCTGAGGCTATTGCCTTTTCTATTATTGCAGGTGTCGATCCTAAGGTCGGCCTGTATGCTTCATTCTGTATCGCTGTGGTTATCGCGTTTACAGGTGGTCGTCCTGGCATGATCTCTGCCGCAACGGGTGCTATGGCGCTGTTGATGGTGACCTTAGTGAAGGAACACGGCCTCGAGTATTTACTTGCGGCGACCCTATTAACCGGTGTACTGCAAATTGCTGCGGGTTACTTAAAACTCGGTAGCTTGATGCGTTTCGTCTCCCGCTCTGTGGTGACAGGCTTTGTGAATGCGCTGGCGATTCTGATCTTTATGGCCCAGTTGCCCGAGCTGACCAATGTGACTTGGCACGTATATGCGATGACGATTGCAGGTCTTGGCATTATCTACTTATTCCCACTCATCCCTGTGATTGGTAAATCCTTACCTTCGCCTCTCGTGTGTATTGTCGGATTAACGCTGTTTGCGGTTTATATGGGGTTAGATATTCGTACTGTCGGCGACATGGGACAACTGCCTGATACTTTGCCTATTTTCCTCTGGCCTGAAGTACCATTGACCCTTGAAACTCTGGTGATCATCTTCCCATACTCGGCCGGCCTTGCCGTGGTGGGTTTGCTGGAATCTATGATGACCGCCACCATAGTCGATGACTTAACCGATACCCAAAGCGATAAGAACCGCGAGTGTAAGGGCCAAGGTATTGCCAATATCGGCGCGGGGTTAATGGGCGGTATGGCAGGTTGTGCCATGATTGGTCAGTCAATCATCAACATTAAATCGGGTGGCAGAGGACGTTTATCAGCTTTCGCTGCGGGTGTTTTTTTACTTGTGATGGTGGTGTTTTTAGGTGAGTGGTTAAAGCTTATTCCTATGGCGGCACTGGTTGCCGTGATGATCATGGTGTCTATCGGTACTTTCTCTTGGGATTCCATACGTAACCTTAAGCATCACCCAATGTCGACCAATCTTGTGATGGTGGCGACCGTTGCTGTGGTGGTCGCTACTCATAACTTAGCAATGGGGGTATTTGTAGGGGTGTTACTCGCATCTCTGTTCTTTGCTAATAAAGTGGGCCGTTTTATGGTGGTTAAGAGTGCAACGACGGCTGCCGACACTGGTCGCCATTATCAGGTTATTGGGCAAGTCTTTTTTGCCTCGGCAGATAAGTTCAGTAATTCATTCGATTTTAGGGAAGTGGTTGATAAAGTGACTATCGACTTATCTCAAGCGCATTTTTGGGATATTACCGCGGTATCGGCCCTCGACAAGGTAGTGATTAAATTCCGCCGTGAGGGGACTGAGGTCGAGTTGATTGGCCTAAATGAAGCCAGTGCCACCATAGTCGATAAATTTGGGGTGCATGATAAGCCAGAAGAAATCGAAAAAATGATGTCTGGTCACTAATTCTCTAGCAACACAGTAAAAAGGAAAATAACGATGACAAATGTGATTGCCTGTATTGACGGTTCAAAAGCGACACTTGCCGTATGTGATGCTAGTCGCTGGGCTGCAAATCAACTTGATGCGCCAGTGACATTATTGCATGTATTGGATAAATCAACTTATCCAACAGAATCAAATCTGTCGGGAAATATTGGCCTAGGTACGCGAGAACACTTGCTTAATGAGATGGTAGAACTTGAGGCTCGTCGAAGTAAATTGGCGCTTGAGCAGGGCAAATATCTGTTGCAAGATGCGCGAACTCGTCTTATTGATTCCGCACCAGCAATTGAGATTGAAACCTTGCAGCGCCATGGCGACTTGGTTGAAACTTTGTTAGAGCAAGAGTGTAAAGCCAGATTGGTTGTGATGGGGCGTCAAGGTGAACAACATCAAGATCAAGCACAGGCTATTGGCAGCCACCTTGAAAGTGTCATTCGCACGCTGAAACAACCTATTTTAGTGGTGATGGCTGAATTTCAAACGCCAAAGCGATTTATGATCGCCTATGATGGCAGTCCAACGGCTAAAACCGCGCTAAATTGCGTTGCCAGTAGTCCGTTACTAAGAGGACTTGAGTGTCATGTTGTCATGGTGTCAGACAATCAAACACTGGCTACGGCTGAATTAGGATTAGTTGCAGATGCTCTTCATGGAGCAAACTTTAATGTAATTACCGCTGTTTGCCAAGGAGAGGTGCAAGCGGCACTCGCAAGCTATCAAGCTGAACATCAAATTGATCTTATGGTGATGGGGGCCTATGGGCACTCGCGGATTAGGGAGTTTTTTGTCGGGAGCAATACCACTAGGATGATCAGTAAAAGTCATGTTCCCTTGTTATTACTTCGCTAAGCGAAGTTGACTGTATCGAGTTAAGCTTATTTTTTCAAATCTGAATGCGCCAAGTTAGAGCCATAGCTTTAACTTGGCTTTGTCTAAAAATGAGCCTGTGAATCACTCTGTACCAGACTGATTCACGCTGACCTCAAAACAGACCCATTTCGCCCCGTATCTTCCTTCCAACGGGGCTTTTTTTTGCCTTAGAATGAATCAAATCTTTAGAGAATTGATTCATCGGTTTTTAGCTCATTCAATTTAGCTGCCTTGGCAATGGTAGAACGACTGCATTTAAGCAGACTCTGCACTTGTGACCAGCTTTTCCCTTCATCGAGTAGTAACCGAATATTTTGCCTCAATCCATGGTTAGGCTGACGCCCAAGGTATTTGCCTAAGGTTTTGGCCTTTTCGATGCCTTGTGCTTGTCGCTTTCTTCTTGTCTCGTAATCATCTCTGGCCATGGCCGCGGCTAAATCAATCATGAACTCAGTCAGTACCTTTGCGATCATGGTATGTTCTTCTGTGCCACTTAAGATCCCATGTGTCATTGGCTGGTCAACGACCACAATATGAATATTGGCGTTTACCAATTTACTTTTTAGGACCTTCCATTGCTCGAAGGGGAGGCGAGACAATCTATCGACTTTTTCTATGAGTAAAACATCGCCAGGGTGAGAGTCCATGATTAAGCGCCCAAGCTCAGGCCGTTCAATTTTCGCCCCTGATTGCGTCTCAGTATAAAAACTGGCTATGCGAACATTTTTACTTTCTGAAAACTGAACCAACTCATTTCTGGCTCGATTGGCATCTTGTTCATCTGTTGATGCGCGCAGGTAGGCCCGAATAAACATTATGCCTCATTTGGTGTTTTTAGGATGTGGTTTACGATGCTAGTGCGAGTAGGGTTTAAAATCAATATATGGCGAACCAATTGGCAATGGGATGTAGCTAGTTTTCTTGGGGTATACCCTAAGTGAGTCAGTGAATCACTCTACACAAGATTGATTCAACTGTAGTAGCTATCCTGTGCAGTTGCGAATATTTCGAATGTTGATTTTTTTCGAATATTGCGGATAATGTAGGTTGAAACAAATTTTTCCAATATTTGAGAGATGAATTATGAACATGACTACTTTGCCGAACGCCGAAGAAATCGCAATGGCTCGGTTGGGCAGCCAGGAGTTATCTGCTGTTATTGAAAGTAACGGTGAGGCTCAACAAATAAGTGTAATTGATAAGCAAGGTCAATCGCATGATGTCACTTTACCTTCTAGTGTATTGAAAATGATGATTGAAGTGTTGACGCAATTGGGACAGGGTAATTCTGTTAATATCACCCCCATCCATGCCGAAATGACCACGCAACAAGGTGCTGACTTTTTGAATATGTCACGGCCAACATTTATCAAGTTATTAGATTCACGTGAAATACCATTTACTCGAGTCGGTAATCGAAGAAAAGTGCCATTTTCTGCGGTGATAAAATATAAGCAGCAACTGGAAATCCAGCGTTTGTCAACACTTGATGAGCTTTCCAGATTAGATCAGGAATTGGGTATGGGTTACTAATGGCTTCGTATACTGTTGTTTTTGATGCGTTTGTCATGTATCCCGCACCACTTTCGTAGTTATTTGATGTTTTTAGCCAATGCGGGCTTATTTAGGGCTCGCTGGACTGAGCAGATTCATGATGAATGGATGCGTAATGTATTGTTGAATAATCCACGCATCGCAGAAGTAATGTTAGAACACACGAAACAACTGATTAATCAAAATGTACCTGATTGCCTTATCGAAGGGTATGAGCCGTTAATTAAAGGATTAACACTTCCTGATATGAATGATAGGCATGTGGTTGCTGCGGCTTTAAAAGGGCACGCAGAGGCCATCATAACGTTTAATCTTAAAGATTTTCCTGCATCAGAGCTCAATATACTTGAACTATCAGCTATCCATCCAGATGAGTTTTTGTGCGATATGTTTGAGTTAGATCCAAGCACTTGTATCAAAGCTGCTCAACAGCAAAGACGTAGCTTAAAGAATCCCCCGATGACAGCATCAGAGTTTTTAAATTGCTTACAAAAGCAAAGGTTACCGGTTTTTGTTTCAAAGCTGAGACCATTTGAATTAATGCTATAAACCTTACCCGTGCGGTGAATCTGACTTGCCTAGTCTGATTCATGTGTTAGCTGAAAACTACAATATTATGGATTCTGTTTAGATTCTAAAGCAGCCAAGATGAATGCAAGCCCGTTGTTAGTTAATCTGCGCCCATTGGCAATTAATGTGAGTCGGCGGCACCGCTTATTATCAATTAATGTGAGCCCAGTTTGGCGGATGTAATCGCGCCGAAGGGATTATGTGTGCAAGCTGCTACACTTAATAGTCATTTGCGTCTCTTGGCGTTTATAAAGATGGAACGCCCCCTTGCGGGGGCTGGCTGTCTAGGAGTTGTTCACCGTGGATCTAGACAGTTGCCATGAGATTACCAAGTATTCTGCAACAAGTGGTCAATAATCTGTGGGTATTGACCAGATTTATGCAACAAAAGCGGCTGTCAGAAATTATTTACCGGTTTTCCATCACTCATTACCATTTCAAGCGAAAAGCCACTCGCCACCGAACCCTGATTTTTTGTGGATAACACCGCAAAGAACGCGGTGATTACCCACCGAAAAAATCACGAACCGGCAGCAGAATCGATATTTTATATGCTTTTTAATACGAAGGCTTAGCTACGTGAAACGCACTATATGTAATATTACTGTAGATAAGGCTGCTTGCCTTATCACTTTTATTTGACACATTTACCAAGGTTTACATTGTTTGGTTGACCAGTACACAGTCATATATGGGAGTTGTTAAGAATATGATGCTGTGGTCTTTCCTCTGCTCTTTGGAAAGCAAACGCTGGGAATCTAACATTGAAGATGTATTATATTAAAATTTTTCTTATTATCAATTTAACTTTTTTATGCGCTAATTACTCACAAAATAGTGAGTTTTAAAGCTGTAGCGATATTTAGTTTACTGTATTAATAAGGCAGCGTTTGAGTTGCTCCCGAGCTCGAAATAATCGTGTGTTTACGGTATTGGTTGTTAACATCAGTTGAACAGCAATTTCGTCACTACTAAACCCTAATAATACTTGCATGATTAAAGGCTCCCTGTACTCTGGCGCGAGAAGTGCGATTTGGTTCCTGATATTTTCATATTCTGCATTTTGCTCTACTGAGTGAGAACTTGTATCAACTAAGTCATTCTGCTCTACATCGTCAATATCTAATGTTTTCCTACTGAAGTAACGTGCATTTTCTCTTCTAACGATAGTAAGCAACCATGATTTTTCTGCATTTTTGTCAAGTTGCTTATCGAGATATTTCCAAGCCCTCAAATAGGATTCTTGGATGATCTCTTCTGCTGCATTTTTGTCTTTACTCAACCAATAAGCAAAGCGAAACAGATCTGCATGGTATAAGGTGACCAATTTTTGATAACGGATAGTGCGCAGTTTGAGGTGATCATTTTGCATATCAAATTCCGCTGAATAGTTCGCTCGCTGTGATATGAGCGCTGCTAGTGCACTTACTTATTGAGTTTATAGTGTTTTATAAACTTTGTGCTATGATTCTATAGGCAACTGAACGACTGTTCAATATCAATTCTTTGAATAGATTCAATGAGTATAGTGCTATCGTCATCATGATTATTTTTTTTCGAAGAATTCAATAGAAAGTATTAGCTTTTATTTCAACATTTTAGATGAGGTTTAACCTCATATTATCAATAAGTGTGTTATTAATGTGAAAGGTTTTCCTTTTGAGAGAGGTCTTAATAACTAACTAAAGAGTTCACGACTAGGAGTGAAAAATTATGTGTAGTACACCAAAGACCAATTCGGCGGCTATGCCACCAAAGATCCCTTTTCGCAGCTTTATGGCAAGCATGACACTTGAGCAACGGCATTCATTTGCTGAGGTAGCAAATCGTGCTGATGAGCGTCGAACTATTCGTGAGCAACGTCTTGGGCTTAATCGCGATGTTAAAAAAAATATTAAAAAAGATATTCCCTTATGGAAGATACTGACTCGCTTTTTAAACCGCTATTTTGTAGCTTAATATCCGAAGGGATGGCTCTACTTTAGCGTAGCTAAGACGTTTAGTGAGGTGTGGCGGAGTAAGTCAATTTCGTTAGTTACACGGTCTAAGCTTAATTTGTCGTTCTCGAGAGATTCCCAGCTTTCTTGCCAAGCGAAACCAAGATTTTTGGCTTGTTCGGGAATGGGATCTTGCATGATCTGAGCTAAATCTTTGATTGTTAGAAGTGTAATCCAACCTCTTCGAGGATTTCCTTTATTATTGATGTCTTTATCGTAATGCAAATAGAATGTTATCTCTTGTAATTCGTTGAGTTTGTGGATCATCTCAAAAGCAGCGGTTCTTTGATTTCGATTTGCTTCGGTTTGTTCATTACGCCAAGTGTTGTAGCTAAGACTACTCAGAGCGACGATGAGACTGATTATTGCAAGTAGATTAGTTTGAAGCTGTTGCAAAAGCGTTTTTTCTATCGACGGCATGGCGGATTTCCACGTTATTGAATTACGTTAAGTTAGTTGTATGTTTTGATTTATTAGAGCCAGTCCCATATTAGTCATTTAATGTGACTATGGGCAAGATTGCTACTGGTATTCGCTACACTTTCCATCGTGATTGCTGCCACTAATTTTTACATGGATTTTAATATGGCTAATCGAGTTAAACGGCTTCAATTCCTGTCATTTTTCCTCTACGGACTTGTAGCGATGATAGGTCTTGGTTTGGCATGGTTTGTCTATAGTGGAATGGAGAATGTCAAACAAACGGCAACAACTTTAGTTGAGAAGCAGTTGCCAAGCTTAAGTCTTGCTCGAGACATCGCTCTGGATTTGAGTGAGCAAGAACGCATACTCTACGAATACTACGCCACCATTAAACCAGAGCTTTACATCAATAATTTTCTCTCGCGTAATCAGATTTTATATCAAAAAATTGAATTACTTAGAAATGTTAATACTGATCTTAGTATTCAGATCGATTTAATGAATGAATTGAAAGTAATTCAGCTATTTAGCCAAGCATTTCATCTAAACATGTCTAGTGGCAATATTGATTGGGATTTGGCTCGGGAGCAACTTGAAAAGGTCACAGATCAAAGGCGCTTGATGGACCCTCAGCTTAATATGCTGATGTTTAATGTGAACCATCATGTAGCGGAAGGCTACAGTGCTACAAAACAACAGCTCTCCACTACGGCATGGAGTGTAATTATTTTCAGTGTGGGGCTCTTTGGAATTTCGATTGTATTGGGCCGTTACATTAGAAATTATATTGAATTAAGCATTTCTAATGAACGTTTGGCTATGTTTCCACAGCGAAATCCTAACCCAGTACTGACATTAAACAGTGCGTTAGAAGTGCTTTACCATAATCCGGCTACGATCATCCTACTTCGGACGTTAAAATTGCCCGAGACACCACTGGCACTACTTGCCAGTGAAATTAAATTACAGCTTGAAGCGACAAAGAACAATGTCCCGCCAGTACAAACTTTTCAACATCATGTGAATAATGCATTTCTAACTTATGAAATACACTGGCTGAAAGATCAACATACTTTTGATATCCACATGCAGGATATTACGGAACAAAAGGTAGCTGAAAAAAATCTTCATTACAAAGCATATCATCATGATTTATCAGGCTTAAAAAATAGAGCAAGTTTTTTTTTGAGTGTCGATATTCTCTTTGAAGCACAAGTATCATTCAGTTTAGTCCTTGTTGAAGTGGCTCACTACTCAAAATTGGTCGGAGATTTTGGCCTTTCTGGTGCCACCGACGTCATTTGCAGCGTTGCTTATCAGCTTGGGATATTATTTGCTGAAACAAAAAAATCTCTTAATGGTAAGGCTGAGTTATTTCATATTGCCGATGCGAGCTTTATCATGTTAATCGAAGATGTAAATAGCTCTGAAAGCCTAAAAAATTTCTTATCCAATATAGAAAATCACTTTGATAAGACGATTAATACCCCTCTTGGCGAAATGCTGATTTCAATGCAATTTGGGGTTACTGAGTATCCTCGATGTAGTAAAAATGCAAATGACTTACTGCTACACGCTCAAATTGCTATCGATAATAATCAGCAACTGCCTACTGTGAATTATTTTGACCATCAGCTTGGCTCATTACACAAACGTAAGCAGGATTTAAACAAACGTTTAGTTAATGCGATTGGTAGTGATGAGTTTGAGCTAGTATTTCAACCTCAAATGCACTTGAAAACTGAGCAACTTATTGGCGCTGAATGTTTGATCCGTTGGCACTCTGATATGGGAGTCATATCGCCCGCTGAGTTTATTCCCTTAGCTGAGCAGAGTGGTTTTATCTTGCCGTTGGGAAAGTGGATTTTAGAGCAAGCCTGTAAAAACTTAGCTGCATGGCAAGCAATGGGGCATAGTTCATTTTGTTTGGCTGTCAATATTTCTCCAAGGCAATTTATCCAACCGGGCTTTGTCACGCAAGTTGCTGAACTGTTAGCGTATTACCATATCCCGCCCCATACATTAGAGCTTGAAATTACCGAAGGTATGATGATGGGCAATCACATTACTAGCCACCAGGTGCTAAATGAATTGAAGAAGATTGGCGTATCACTTGCCATTGATGACTTTGGCACGGGTTACTCGTCCTTGGCTTACTTACGGCAATTTCCTGTGGACAAATTAAAGATAGATCAATCATTTATCAAGCATCTTCATGTAGATCTCTCTGCACAATCGATAGTATTGAGCATCTGTCAGCTTGCGAAGAACTTATCATTAGAAATTATTGCCGAGGGAGTCGAATATAGTGAGCAGCTCGAGATATTAAATCAGTATCAATGTGATGTTATTCAAGGTTACCACTACAGTAAGCCACTTCAGTCCGCTGATTTTTTAGTATTTTTACACCAAAAAGTGAATACTCTGTCCGCCACTAAAATATGAAGCTTTACCTGAATGATGTGTAAATTTTACAACAGGATATATGATGTATGCCGCAGCTGAGTCTTAATAATCTTTTTCCCAAAAGCACTTTGTTGACTAAGTTATGCATAACTGGACTCGATCATCTTTTAGGTATTAGCCAACTAAATCGCCTGTATGAGAATTCCGCATTAAAGGGATTAACAAAAGAAGCCTTCGCAGCTCGTTTCGTGGAAGTTTTTGAGTTGGAGATTAAGTCACCGTTAGATCTACCTATGCGTATTCCACAAAGTGGTGCTGCGATTGTCGTTGCTAATCATCCTTATGGTGGCATTGAAGGCGTTATTATCGCTTCCTTATTATCTTCAAGCAGGAACGATGTCAAAATACTTGCTAATCAAGCATTGAAAATTATTCCTGAATTAGCTGATTTTTTTATATTTACTAATCCCCTAGCATCAGGAGCAAAGGGCAATGCCCAGTCATTAAGGACTTGTAAGGCGCATTTGGACAAAGGGGGGCTCTTAGTACTCTTTCCTGCTGGCCGAGTTAGCTATCCCAATTGCGATGATCAAGTGACTGATCATCAATGGAATCGTATGGTGGGGTCGCTTGCCGCCAATACGAAAGCCCCGATAATCCCGTGCTTTATCTCGGGGCAAAATAGCAATTTGTTCTATTTAATGGGGAAAATTTACTTTCGTTTCAGAATGCTACTGCTAATCAAAGAAATGCTCAAAAGCAAAGGCCGAATCGTTGAGATCACCTTAGGTCAACCCATTTCATTTCCCCCTTTTTTAGAGAAAGTCCAAATGACAACTGACATTGCCCGTTTACTGACATATTTGCAGGCCCCAGAGTATCAATACCAATGGTCAACTTATCAAACTCCAGTGCTACTACCCTTGGCATCTCCTCAATTAGCTGAAAATTTGCAGGCTGAGATAAGCCAATTACCACATGAGCAATACCTGCTCCGGTATAAGCATTTTGAGGTCTATTACGCATCAAGAGCACAATGCCCATTAGTTATCGAAGAGATTAGGCGCCTGCGTGAAGAGAATTTTAGGTTATTTGATGAAGGCAGTGGTCTACCTCAAGATGGTGATGCGTTCGATGACACTTACACACATCTATTTGTGTATGACAGTCAAACCAAGGCGATCATCGGGGCTTATCGTATGGGCCAAACCGATAACTTAATGGCACGGGGTGATATTGCACCATTGTATTTAAGTCGTATGTTCGACTTCAGCGGCGAATTTATCAATCAAGTTCAACCATGTCTTGAAATGGGCCGTTCATTTGTGATCGCTAGTCATCAACGGAGCTTTCATGGGTTACTTTTACTATTCAAAGGGATTGGTGCTTTTGTATGTAAATTCCCTCGCTACCGAACCTTATACGGCACTGTGTCATTGAGTAAGCAATACACCCCTTTGAGCGTAATATTAATTGAACAATTTCTGGTGACATCATCGCCACAGGTAAAGGCTAAAAAACCATTCGATCTAAAGGTTCCTGCTGATATTCAGCATTACTTGGCTAATCATCCTAACGATATTGAAGTGTTGGAATTATTAGTTAAGCAAATTGAACCCGATGGCAAAGGTTTGCCTGTACTGGTAAAGCAATACCACCAACTCGGAGCTCGGTTCTATTGCGTCGGTATTGACCCTAATTTTGCCGATACACCGGGATTATTATTAAGCGTGGATTTACCTAAGGCTCCGGAGCGATTATTGAAATTGTATCTGGGACAAGGGGCGGACGCATACCGACAAAAGCACAATGGCTAACGGTGGTTTGTTACCCATTGATACTTACGTTAGGTGCTAAAGCGTTTTTGAATCAACGTCTGTTGATTCAAATGCTTGTGTACAGTCTAGGAGAGTAAATCAACTATGTATTCAATCAGTCAATTTGCCAAATCGGCAGGCGTCAGTGTTGAGACCGTTCGCTATTACGAGCGGCGTGGTCTGATCGAGCAACCTAACAAGCCAAGCGTGGGTTATCGCCGCTACCCAGAAGCTAGCTTAAAGCTGATCACGTTTATCAAGCGATCCAAAGAATTAGGATTCACTTTGGAAGAAATTGCAAACCTCTTGTCCTTGGGTGATGAACATTGCGACCAAGTACAGGAATTGGCAAAAAATAAGCTGACGAATGTGCGCTGCAAAATTAATGACTTATTTCGCTTAGAGTCTGCCCTTGACGATTTATTGAATCAATGCGCCGCCAACGCTGGCCAAGCCCATTGCCCTATTATCGAGTCCCTGTTGCCAGAAAATAAAAAAGATCGCTAACATCACTTGACTCCGTACTCTAGTACGGCAATTAAACTGACTCCACTGAAGTAGATTATCTGGAGTCAACGATGCAGAAGAATGATCATAACCTACCCTTGTTCGGCGGTATTGCCGCCGCCATAGGTGCCAGTCTATGTTGCGTCGGCCCCTTTCTCCTGTTGACACTGGGGATCGGTGGTGCCTGGATTGGCAACCTGACTCGACTCGAACCCTATCGCCCGTTGTTCATCATCGCTGTATTGGTGTTATTCGGTTGGGCGGGCTGGAAGCTCTATCGCCCCACAACCGTCTGCGAACCAGGCACGGCTTGCGCCATCCCATCTGTACGCAAACGTCGCCAGCTGATTTTCTGGCTCATAGCATTAATCGCTCTATTCCTCGTCACCAGCAGTGTCTGGATCCCTTTAGTCGCTTGATCGTGTCAATACCTACTAACGGAGAATTTCCTATGAAAATAATAGCCCTGTTATTTATGCTGCTAACGATGAGTCCTACTCTATTAGCAAAACCTCAATCCATCACTCTGGACCTGCCCACTATGAACTGCGCCATGTGCCCAATCACTGTCAAAAAAGCGCTTTCTAGGGTGGATGGCGTGTCTAGTGTCGAGGTGAGTTATGAGCAGAAAGAAGCTGTAGTGAACTTTGACGATGATAAAACCCATGCCGCCGCATTGGTTCAAGCGACCACCAATGCTGGTTATCCCTCTATAATCAAGGAGTAAGACTATGGCAATAAACTTAATCAAAGAGGTTAATCTCTCCATTAATGGCATGAGCTGCGCAAGCTGTGCGAATCATATCCAAGATGCTCTGACTTCCATAAACGGCGTCAGCAAGGCCACCGTTTCCTATGAGCTGGCTAGTGCCACTATTGAAATAGAAACTGATACTGAAAATAGTGACGAAGTTAATAATGCCATTGAGGTTCTCGGCTATAGTGCCAAAATAGTTGCACCAGATTGTGGTAATGAAACGGCCATCCCTAATAGCGAAAAATCGGAACAATTGCATGTCGTGATTATTGGCAGCGGTTCTGCCGCCTTTGCTTGTGCCATTAAGGCCGCCGAACGCGGTGCCAGAGTCACCATCATTGAGGGAGCCGATGTCGTTGGCGGCTGCTGTGTCAATGTGGGGTGTGTACCGTCAAAAATCTTGATCCGCGCCGCGCAGCTTGCCCAGCAGCAGCGCCACAATCCCTTTGCCGGACTGGAAAACCACGCGCCTGTGCTCAGCCGAGAACTACTGGCGCAGCAGCAAACGGTGCGGGTAGAAGAACTGCGCGCAGCCAAATATCAGCATATTCTGGACACCAATCCGGTATTAACACTGATGAAGGGCTGGGCCAGATTCAAAGACGCAAACACCCTGATCGTGACCGATAACAACGGCGAGCAACAGTCTGTTCACGCCGACAAAATTCTGATTGCCAGCGGCTCTACGCCGACCATTCCACCAATAGATGGCCTTGCCGATACGCCATATTGGACATCTACCACGGCACTCTTTGCCGAAGACTTACCTGAACATCTGATTGTGATTGGTTCATCGGTTATCGCGCTGGAGATTGCTCAGGCGTATCGACGTCTGGGCAGCGACGTTACCGTATTGGCCCGCCGTACCTTGTTATATAGGGAAGAGCCGCTACTCGGCGAAAAGCTGAATGAGTGTTTTGAAAAAGAAAGTATTCGCGTACTTAATTACACTCAGGCGAGCAGGGTGTCACACGATGGTAAGCAATTTACCCTGCAAACCCAGTCGTGGAAAACAGGGGACGGCAGCTTAAAGGCGGATCGATTGCTGATCAGCACCGGTCGTAACGCCAATATCACGCAGCTGAATTTAGCCGCCGTTGGTGTGGAAACGGATAAAAATGGCGCGATAGTCGTCAATGACAAGATGGAAACCAATATTGCAGGTATTTATGCAGCCGGAGACTGCGCCAATATGCCGCAATTTGTCTATGTGGCCGCCGCTGCTGGTAGCCGGACGGGAATTAACATGACTGGCGGAGATGCCCGTTTGGATCTGACCACCATGCCAACAGTCATTTTTACCGATCCACAGGTGGCGACCGTTGGATTGACTGAGGACCAGGCTAAAGCACAAAACATGAAAACCGACAGCAGGGTACTGCAAATGGAAAACGTACCAAGAGCACTGGCTAACTTTGAAACCGCTGGCTTTATTAAACTGGTGGCCGAAAAAGAAACAGGGCGTTTACTTGGTGCGCAGATCCTCGCCCATGAAGGCGGTGAAATCATCCAGAGTGCGGCACTCGCCATCCGTAACCGCATGACGATAACTGACATCGCTGAGCAGTTGTTTCCGTATCTGACCATGGTAGAAGGGCTTAAGCTGTGTGCGCAAACCTTCAACTGTGATATCAAACAGCTGTCCTGTTGTGCCAGTTGAGATTGCTGATCCGTTGGTGTGCTTAGGTTATATCATGACAGCATTAACGCCGTTGGAGTCATATTTTGACAAGGCGATCCTGCATAGTAATCAAACCGCATTGCTGCTGCGTTGACCATAATATGGCTCAGGCTGACGGTATTGGCGTCTTCCCTATGCATGCATACGCTGTGTGCAGACGCATGACCATAGTGAGACTGATGGTAAGTTAAGTGCCCTTGCCGATGCCCATCGATCCTTTGGTAGCTTTCTTGTCGGCACTGACGAACTTCCTTTAGCATGACGCCGGATGAGGTGATGGGTGACATCGCTGTTTGTGTTGTTAAATTTAGGCCATCCCAACTGACGACTTGTATATCCCTATCATCTTGCACATGGGCAGGGAAATAACACAGTAAAAAAGGAGTTAGACGGGTTAATGACAGAGCTTTGGCTCTCGCATAAATAGGGCCATCAAGCTTGAGTATGGTGGGAATGATCGAACCTCGGCTCAAGGCTGGGCTCGCAGCAGAAGAGTGCTTAGCTGCTTGGTAATTATTGAGGAGGCAAAAAACCTCTCCCCGCTGAGTTAAGGTTATCCATGTACCCCCTCCTTGAGGATCAATTGGATAAATGGCATTGAGAACAGGATCCCACGTCGGTGCTATTGCTTGAGGGCGTGTTTTTTGTTCATCACGATTAAAAAAAACTTCATAACCCTCAGGGGTGAGCAACCAGGTTAGTGTGCACATTGATTTCTATTGAAACTTGCAGTTGAGGGGGCTAAGCCAAATTCAGCAGAAGTCACCCCGCCAATTAACTGATATATGGCTAAACTTGCCCAACGCGCCAAAAATGTAAAGTTAGCTTTAAGCTCTAAAATTTCTCACTTGAATCCTCGTTCTCCGTCAACGCTTGTTGCCAATATTCTGGTTCAGCATATCGAGCAACCAATGCATCGATATCTATTTTTGAGGTTGATGGACTAAACTCAAAATTGCCATACATATTGATGTGCTGCCATGCAACGGGCGAAATACTGTGAAGCTGAGCCAGTGCGTTTTGATCTCCTACTGTTTGCTTCTGTTCATAGACACGAGATAGCAGCACTGTGTTGTAGTAAATGACCGCGTTGGTGATGAGCCGAGAGCATTCATTCCAAATTTGTTGCTCCTCTTCCGTTTTTACTCTGAATTTTCCACCGTTAACAAATGCAACAGCTCGCCTGAGACGGTGATAGGCTTCACCACGATTTAATGCTTTTTGTACACATTGACGTAAGCCAACATCGTCGACAAAGTCGAGAATGTATAGCGTTCGGCATATATTTTCCAACTCCCATAATGCTTTCTTGGTCTGATTCTGACGCGAATAGCTCGTGAGTTTGCGAACAATAGTGGCTTGAGTAACATCTTTTTGAGCTAGCGATGCCATGATACGTTGAATATTGGGCCATTCACGTTCAATCAATTCATCGTTGGTTTTTCGTGCAGGCTTTATTAGCCAGTCACCACACTCATTGGGATGTTGTGAGCCGACTAACGTATCCATTTTCTTATGCAAATCACGATAACGAGGTGCAAAATGATATCCAAATGCATGCAAAATCCAAAAATTAACCTGATTGGTGCCATGGGTGTCAGTGGAATGCCGTTCTGGTTTTATATCAGAGGTATTGTTATGCAATAAATCGAAAACGTAATGGCTTTCATGTTCGTGAGTCCCAATAATCTTTGCATTTATAGGAACATGATTTGCAACCAACGTGTAGGCGCTGACACCTTTCTGTAAACCAAAATACTTAGGAGAATATCGAGCGTTAAGGGTGTTAATTTGCGTTTCCATCCGCTGGCCATCGCTACTTGAATGAAGTGTGTCCTGAATATCATAGAGATGAAATGCGGGTAGCTGGCTGGTTGCATTACTAATCGCATCATTAGCCGCTCGCAACGTCTCCAAGCGTAGATAATTTCTAGACGTTCCCGCCATTGATGCTGAGCTAAGACCTGAAACTTCAGCCATTTTTGCTAACCCCATGTTTGTTCCCATCGCAACAATACAGGCGAAAATTTCACGAGGATCAGCTTCATGCTTTACATAACGATCTAATACATGGGTAAATGCATTCAAAAATCCAGTATTACCCGCAACGAACCACAGCAGATCCGCAATGCCAATTCCTGGTAACTGGCTGTAAAAATCGCTATTAACGGATTCATCACTGCTCGGATAAAGCAGCTTCCAACGACGTTTTTCGGCAGCTCCAATCACTTTAATATGTTTGTTGACCCCATCAGAAATATGTTGGTTAATCGCACTATAACGTGCTGCTAGCATAGTATGAAATACAGCCAGAGTATCTTGGATAGGGGCCAATAAAATGGGTGCACCAATATCTTGCAATACTCGTTCTTTATCCTGCCATCTAAGATCGCTTATTAAGTCATCTTCAAAGCGGCGAAATTCATTACTATGTTTAACGTACACATCACCCGCTTCCAGTGAGTTGCGTAGTAGGCGATAGACCAAAAACTCATAGCGATCTACATCTAGCGTTTTAAATGTTTTACCCTCTTTAATAAACAAATATCGGCGTAAACCTTTAGGAATAATCTCAGTCGGAAATGCACTAGGGTCAGTTTGCCTTGGTGATTTTTCTGTGCGCAACAAGTTTTGTAAAAACGCGATAGCTTCAAGCAAAGGAGAGTCTTCTACACGTCCAGCAAAATCCAGATCAGTAAAAAGTTGCCTTAAGTTACGTTTGAATGTGGCTGATAATTTTGTGTAATGTGACCATTCAAATGCCGTTTTGTCGAAAGCAATATTGCGTAAGTAATCAGCAACTAATGGGAATCTCTCTTGTTCAAGCAATGCATAGGCTCTTTCTTTAATAACGGAAAAAGGTGTGTCATCGGTGATGGTGTCATCCGTAAACAGGCTCAATACATGACCCGCGGCTTGTAAATTTTTCGCTGCATTGGTAACTGCATTATTCATTGCTTCTTCAGCGGCACGCTTGGCCTGTTTCTCATATTGATCGACCCAATGGAGCAATGCTTCAATTAAGTTGTCATTAATTTGCTGAAACCGATGAAAAGCAAAAAACAGCAGATATAACTGAGCAGTCTCATTTTTCATGCGTTGAAGTTTATAAGTGGTATAAAACTTAACCATAGAAGCATAATACTTGCCGCTTTCATTGGAGATCCTCGCTGTTATGAGGAACTGCTTGGCAAACTCATGTAGAGGCTGGAAAAACTGCCGCCGTGCGACTTCATGTCGCAATTCTTTATAACTGAAATCTTTAGCTTCATGTTTTAATGCGCTGACGCGAAACAATCCAGACTCTGCCCGAAGCAAAGCCGCCAATTGCTGATCGATAAGTGAAGTCATGCAAGTGCTAAGTAATCGAGCAATACGGGTGCGTTCATAAGCCACCACTCTACCAATCATCTCTTGCATATACCGATAACTGGGCATGACAATACGGTGTAGTGCTAAGTATTGGGTTAATTCACGAAAGATAAAGATAGGTTGTGTCGATAACATCGCAACCCGCTGTGCTTTATCTTCCAAATCAACTTTTACCTCACTATCACATTGTTTATACTGGAATAAATCAAGAATTGCTCGTTGTTGTTCAGCCCTAATCGGTCTCGAGGGACTTTTCAGTCTTGAAAGCGTTTTGGTGGGAAAGTACAGCGCGGTAATATAATCCAAGTCATTCAATACTGATGATTCTTGTTCATAACTGAAAAACTGCCGTTTGGCTTTGAAATAGCCCAATTGCAATACTAAATGGGCTGCCACAGAAAACGTTCGGGTATTGTCGAATAGCTCGCGCTCTTTAGCACTTAAGTCAAAATATAATCGACGGTCATCATCTGAGAAATGAGGTAATCCAAACAGTTCATCTATTTCATCGGTTGACAAAATAGATAGCCGCCGAGCGTCATTTTTCATGGATAACCTCTTATTTCACTACATCAGATTGTTTCCCGCTCCGCGAGATGAGTAAGTGGAACCATACTTTTATGTAAGATCCCAAATACAACGAATTGATGCTCATGTTGGATGTAATAGATGACGTGACTTGAATAAGGAAAACTAAACACATTCATGCGTACCTCGGGTCTATTTTTCCCAAGGGTGGGTGTTTCAGCCAGCAGCTGAATCGTTTGTTTAAGTCCGGATAAATAGGTCTTTGACTGAGTAGCCCCCCATTGGGCTAACGTAAAGCGGTGAATGCCTATCAGATCAGACTGTGCATCAGGTGTTAAATGATAAGTTACTGCCATTAGTCATACTGCCCTGCAGCCAGCTCATCAAAAAAGGTATTACCATCAACCAAATTGCCCATTTTGATGTCAGTCATGGCTTTCACCGCTTTGGATTGAAGCAAATGTAATTTTAGTGTCTCGATACTTTGGTATGCATCAGCTGAAATAACAACGGCCACAGGCTTGCCATTTTTATTAATTTGGATTGGAGCTTGTTGGGCTTTGAGCAACAAATCTCCAAAGTGAATTTTTGCTTCATTGGCTGAAAGAGTGTTCATTTATCACCTTTAAACGAATCGTTCGATTCGCTCAATTTACACCAGTTGGGCGATAAAAGTCAAAAATGCACCTTATCAAAATGTATACTATTTGACAGCTCTGGTTATTGCCTATCAAAACTACTATCATAAGTGCATTATCAAAACCTTTAAAGAGATATGGTAATTTATGTCCAAAGTTGGTTATGCTCGAGTGAGTTCCACGGGTCAAAGCTTAGAAGTGCAACTGGGCAAGTTACATCGAGCTGAGTGCAATAAGATATATCAAGAAAAACGCAGTGGGAGGACGGCTGAACGGTCTGAATTTCAATCTTGCATGAGTTATTTACGTGAAGGGGATACCCTAGTGGTAACCCGACTCGATCGTCTTGCTCGCTCAGTCGTCCACTTAGCCCAGATTGCTTCGCGTTTTCAAAGTGAAGGTATTGATTTGCTCGTTATCGATCAGAACATCGATACGAGCACTTCGACTGGGAGACTCATGTTCAATATGTTGGCAGCTATTGCTGAGTTTGAAAATGACTTGCGGACAGAGAGACAGGCCGAAGGTATCGCAAAGGCCCATGAAAATGGAGTTAAATTTGGTAGGCCTGTAAAACTTACAGACACCTTAAAACAAGCGATTTATGATAAAAGAGCTGAGGGGGCCACTATTGGTCAGCTTGCCAAGGAGTATCACCTTGGAGAAGCTTCTATTTATCGGGCTATAAATTCAGTTAAACAATCAATTGTTTCCCCTACTCGATAGATGTTAAAGAGCTGCGAGATTATGGAAAATACTAAGCGCCAAATCCCTATTGTTATAGATACCGAGCGTAATGAGTCCATTTGGGTTGAATCATTAAGTTGGATCTATGAACAGCATGAACTACAAGAAATACGTCAAGCCAACATAAAACACCATCGTTTCGTCTGTCAAAACTGTAAACAACTGGTGTATCTTCATGCAAAACGAGATGACGATAGTCGGCACGGGCATCAATATTACTTTAGTCATCCAGAAGGGATTGATTGCGATTGGAAATCTGATAGTAAATCTCGTGCGGAAATTTACGCTGGAGTAAGTGAGGGAAATAAGCATTGGCAAATGAAAGAGCTACTCGCTAAGACGCTTATTAACCTCCCCAATTGGGAAGTGATTGATGTCGATACGCAGTTTGTTTTTAGCCTAGACAAGCTCAAACGTGCAAAACCCGACCTCCATGCTCGTTATTTCGGTAAAGATGTTGCGTTTGAAATCCAACTTCGTAGTGAATCCCCAAAAGTCATCCTTGACCGACAGCATTTCTATCAGGAAAAAGAATGGCCATTGATTTGGCTAAGTGCCGAGAATGAAGATCAGATCCTTGATTTTTTTGATAAAGAAAGAATTGCGGTAAAACAAGTCCAGAAGGATATTGCCTTTTGTAACCGAGGGAACTGGTTCATTTTCAATAAATTTTTAGCTTCCGAATCAGTCGAAAACAAGCAGCTTACGATATTAACGAAAGTGTGGGAGCCCAGCTTAGCTGGTAAAAAGATTTATTATGATTGGTGCCAATATAGTGTTACCTATGACCAACTCACCCATCACGATGGTGAAACTTTTTATAGGGACTTTTACGCTTTAGATCGTGCACTAAAAGCTGATTTGGTTGAACAAGGGAAGTTAAGAGTTTTAGCAAATATTGATCATTTCAAAAACCAAGAATACCGCGATTGGAGCCAATTTTTAGTTGCTGCCAAGATATGCTGGCCAACTCTCGATATGAGCAGCGATGCTGATTGGCTGCATTCTGTGTTTAAAGAAGACTATTATCGACGTGTACTGCAAGTAAAAAGCACTGTGCTAACTATCATTCGATATTACTCATCAGACATGCCTAGTTCATATAAGCGTTGGGAACAATTTGCATTAAAATTAAGCCATTTATACTTTGGTTTCCACAAAAATATGAGCTTAAGTGTGCTCGAAAAAATTATGTTAATCCTTGGGTATGATCTTTCAACTAAGTTGGGTAGAAGACAAAAATCCTATGCGCGAGCTGTTCATAACTTTTTCGACTATGAAGCATTTAAACCATACCAAGCACTTTGCTTACGTGCTATCGAACTTAGCGAACATAAAGAAGAGCTTTTACATACGCCTAATGTACTGACACGATTGAATGATCCTATGAAAAAATCTATCGAAATAAATTCAAGTTTAGATGATTTTCTAGAATGGTTTGCTTCTGATCCTATCTGTGAGCAAAGAGGATTGTAGCGTAGTTTTGCTAACTTTACATTTTTGGCGCGTTGGGCAAATTTAGCCAGCTAGGTTATGCTTTGCATGTCGCCGCGTTAGCCCAGACATTAACAGAGTACCAAGATAACCCCCAGTCCCGAAGTGATGAGCTATTAGTATGTGAGCAACCCGATGCACAGGGTGAGCCGCAAGTTGTCGCTGTGATGGCCTTGATGTTCTTTGATTATTTCCCCGCCTTGAGTCGTATCTGTCGTATAACGGCGATTGTGGTGAATGCCGACATGCGGGGTCAGGGCATAGGCACTCAGCTCATTGATTTTGCTAAAGCGCGCGGAAGACAAGAGAATTGTCAGTTACTCGAACTCACCACATCGACCCAGCGCATCACCACTCAGCAATACTATGAAAGCATAGGGTTTACCAAAACCTCCTTCCGTTATAGCTTAGTCTTGAGCTAAACGAACCTAACTTAACTTAACTTAACTTAACTTAACTTAACCCCAAAGCCTGTCTGCAAGACCCGATGCGCGTTGGGTTGCTTGGCTACTGGCCCGCTCGAATACGTGCTGGGTGCCTAAGCAGGTAAAGTGTACTTTAGCGCGGGTGATGGCGGTGTAGACCAACTCTTTGGTCAGCAGTTGCCACTGGGCTAGGCTGGGGCTCGGCGGCAATACCAAGGCCACACGGCTAAATTCGCTGCCTTGGCTTTTGTGGACTGTCATGGCGTAACAGGTTTCATGGCTGGGCAAACGGGCTGGCAAGACTTTTAACAGACTGCCATCGGCCTTGATAAAGTGCGCCATTAAACGTTCGGGTTTATCTTCATCCTGCAAAATCAATCCGATATCACCGTTAAACAGGCCTAAGTTATAGTCATTGCTTTGGATGATAATCGGCCGACCCAGATAAAACTCCTGTAGCGGTTTAATCAGCTTGGCATTGGCCAGTGCTTGAGTCACAAATTGATTGATGCCTTCGACCCCATAATCGCCCGAGCGCATGGCGCATAAAATGCGGTACTGGTTAAAGCTTTCTATGATGTCAGCCGTGCTTGGACGTGTGTCTATATCACTATTACTTACATCATTGTTACTTGCACGGTTATTCAAGGCTCTGAGATAAACTCCATATTGCTGACAGGCTTGCTCTAGCAGTAAATTGAGTCCCACATTATTAGCCGGCTCGCTCACTTTGGCTTGGGTTTGGCTTACGACCATTCTGTGTTCTAGCCAGTTCAATTCAGCAGGGCCTTGTTGCCATACTTGCAATATGCCTTGAAGATCCGCGCGATTAACGGCGCTAGCAAGCAGTCCAATCCCCGCATCGCCTTTAAATCTGTGGCTGTGCATCAGCATACACAAACTATCGCCAAGTTTAGGCGCATCGCTGATAAAGGGCGTTAACTCAAAACCCGTTAATGCACTCAGGCGCGAGGCTTGCTCCTTGGAATAGCGCATTTGCCACAGAGCTTGGCTGTTTGACGCTATGTTATTTTGCGCAAGGTTATTGGGAGCTACTGGCATTTTCAGGCCAGCACAAATATCGGCGAGCACAGCGCCGGCTTCAACCGAGGCGAGTTGATCCTGATCGCCGAGTAAAATCAAACTGGCGTGCTCAGGCAGTGCGCTCAGCAGCTTATACATCATGGGCAAATCGACCATAGAGGCTTCGTCGATAATTAATAAGTCGAGCCTAAGCGGATTACCTTGATGGTGGCGAAAGTGCGGCGAGTTGGGGATCACCCCGAGCAGCCTGTGTAAGGTTGATGCCTCCTCTGGAATTCGCCCCAGTGCGGTTAGAAAGTCTTGGTTATTTCTATTGCGAGCTTCATCAATAATATCAGCATGGACGCTGAGCTCCTTCGCCAGACGCGCTTTTGAGGCTTTGATTGATTCGCTTAAGCGAGCCGCCGCTTTTCCCGTTGGCGCGACTAAACGGATTTCCTGCCGTGATTCCATTTGCAACAATAACAAAAGCTTAGTTACAGTGGTGGTTTTGCCTGTGCCTGGACCGCCAGTGATCACCGACAGTTTTTTACCCAGCGCTGTGGCCGTGGCGACCTTTTGCCAATCAACGGCCGCTGAGCTTTGTGTGTCTTCACTGTTAGTCAGTACATTGGTAGTGAGTGAATGGGGATCGCTCACATTGGCAGGGAACAGTTGATCTAACAGTGACCTCAATTTAGCGGTTTGAGTTTGCTCTTGGTGGCTTACGTCTTCAGAGTGTTTAGATACGCTGCCTGATAGGCGGATTAAAGAAGCGGCAACTGAGGTTTCAAATTGATGATAACGTTGTAGATAGAGTCTGCCATTATCAAAAATAAGTGGTTTGTTACTGCCCGCTTGGCCAACGGCATCAAAGCTTTGCAAAGTCTCTGTGAGCGCTTCTAGGCTTAAGCTGATTTTACAATGGCTATTTTGCTCAGCCATGGGATTAAGCGGCACAATATGGGCGAGCACTAGGCAGCTGTGCTGTGAAGATAATTGCTGGCTTAATAGCGCACATAGCAAAATAAACAAGGGTTGTTGGCTGTCGCTTGGATGTAAGTGGCTCATCTCGAGCGCGAAATGTCGGTCGAGCGGTGTGAGCAGTCGTTCCTGCTCCCACAGTTTCAACAGCTCTGGTAGCGGCGCGGTAAGCTGGATTGCGCCATGGTCTATCCATTTCGCGGCTGAGAGTGAATGTGCATTTAGCCCTTGGGTTGAGCGCATCATGCCGTGACTCCTGTATCGATTGCACCAGCTAATCTGCTGTGAAATAAATTGTCATTAAAAAGTGAATCCAGCGCGAGAATAAGTGCCTTCGGCGGCTTGTCGTAGTAAATACCATAGCCGGGATATTGAGCCGACATACCCCGTAAGAACAAGTAATAACAACCGCCGATGTGGCTGTCGTAGTCATAACTTGGCAGGCGTAAACTCAAATATCTGTGCAGCGCCAATGAGTAGAGGATGTACTGCAAATCGTACCTATGATCGGTTATGGCACTTTGCAGCGCGCTCTGATGATAGGCATTGATGTTGTCGCCTAAATGATTCGACTTATAGTCGGCGATATAATATTTTCCTTGGTATTCAAAGGTTAAATCGATAAAGCCTTTGAGCATGCCCTTGAGATCATCAAACTTAAGTGTTGATTCATAGCCAAACTGCTGCAGTAGCGCATTGAGCTCAGTATCCTTAAGTTCACTTAGGGGTAAATAAAACTCCATTTCGACCAAGGTATCCTGCGGCGATAACTTGGCTAAGCATAGTCCTGGATGTTCAGGTTTGGCCGTCTTGGAATGATTCTCTAAGGCCGATGTTGAAGGCATTGTCGTTGGCACTGTTGTTGATGACATTGTTGTCGGCATGAGCCCAAGCGGCGCGTGCAGCACATCCAGATACCAAGTGTGCAATACCGTTTGCCACTCGGGTGCGATACCGTATTTCAGCATGGCTTTAGGCAGTTGCAGCGGTAAGTCTCTGTCTGCATGCGTAAAATCAATCTCTTCTAGCACTAAGTGCATAAAACTACCGGCGTTAGCGCCGCGCTCAAAGTTAAAGCGATTGAGCATGCCATCCTGCAGCTCATGACTTGGCTCATCAGGAATAGAGAGTGTTTGCGCAGCCATATATTCAAGCGTGCCTAATGCTTCATCATCGGCGCCCGGAGCGGCTTTACCATGGCTGGTATTTTTAACTAGGCCTGAATAACTGCCGACTCGCCACGGCGTGCTGTATTGGCGGGTTAAGGTTTTCGCGCTCAGTATTTGCGCTATGTCTTGGCTTGAGGGCAATGGCCGCTCGTCTATGTCATCGGGCACCTTATCAATACTTATGGCTTCCACATCTTGGGCGAGCTGCTGCGCAGCATTGCAGATACGGACAAAGTCACATTCTGAGTCGCCTATGCCGAGCAGATAGCCGATGGCGGTTTCATGCAGCTGACTTTTAAGGCCATTTTTAAGCTGACGACTGTGATTGGCGATATACAAGTAACACAAATACACAGGCCGAGTGAGCGCCACATATAGCAAGCGCAAGTCTTCGGCCAAGGTTTCTTGTTTGGCGCGCTCCCAACCCTCATCCGTGCCTTCGATATCCCATACGAGTTCTTGCTCACCTGCATCGTTGGTTCTGTGGTACAGCATAGGCGTCGGGCGACGGCGATTGTCGCGGGCTAGGCTGACAAAGGGCACAAAGCACACGGGATACTCAAGGCCCTTACTCTTATGGATAGTAACGATCTGCACCAGATTCTGCTCGCTCTCAAGGCGCAGCTGCTGTTCATCGGTTCCCGTGTTATCAATCAGTTGCTGTTCATACCAATTGAGCAGGGCGCTAATACCATCAAGCTCGGTCGCCTTTTGCTGTAATAGCTCGGCAAGGTGACGAAAATCCGTCAAACGGCGCTCGCCATTCGTGGCATCTTGCTCCTGTGCATCGGTTTGCGTACTAGCGGAGTGCAGTAAACGGTCAATCAGCTTAGTGCTATTGGCAAGGCTTAATAGCGCGGGCATGATGCCGCGTTTTTGCCACACTTGGTGCAAGTTAAAAAACTGCTCTAATAACAGCTGTCTGTGCTCTTCATCTTGGTTGAAGGCATGAATTTGCTCGGCGCTGTAGCCCAATAATGCCGTGGCTAGGGCGCTGCGCAATGCCCGTTCATCCTTAGGATTCGCCAGAGATCGTAAAATTAACGCCATTTCCCGCGCTTCAAGGGTATCGAACACACTGTCACGACTTAAAAACACTGCGCCTATATGACGTTTACTCAATGCGGTTTTCATCACCGCCGCTTCGTTGCGATCCCGCACTAAGATAGCGATGTCTTTAGCGATCAAAGCTCCTTTCGGGCTGTGGCATTCGCCATTGGCCGCATCTGTCAGTAAACGGGTGATCTCCGCTGCTGCATCTTCGGCGAGCAAGTGTCTGGCGGTGGTTTTATTGAGGCCGTTTTCTGCGCTTTCGCTTAAGAGTCTTAGTCTTAAGGCAGCAGGATTAGCTGTTTTTTCAGTGAGGGTTTTCCCCTTGGCACTGCTGGGCGTTTTCACGCTATCAAAGGGGATCGATTGACTGATAAAAGGATCATTATGCTGGCTAAACAGATGGTTAACTCCAGCGACCATGTTTGCGCTTGAGCGGTAGTTGGTATCCAGATGATAGTGGGCCTGCGTATGATGACGGGCCTCAATATAGGTATGGATATCGGCGCCGCGAAAGGCATAAATGGCTTGTTTAGGATCGCCAATCATCAACAGGCTGAGCTTGTTCTCTGTAGTATCTACACCTTGCTGCTCAAACGAGTAGCGGCCTTGGTAGATGCCAGAGAAGATCGCAAATTGCAGTGGATCGGTATCTTGGAATTCATCGATAAGCGCGACGGGGAAACGTGTTGCCACGGCTTTTGGCAAGGTTTCATTATTGGCATGTAGCGCGCTTGCTAATGTCGTGAGCAAATCATCTGGGGTCAGCACGTTTTTTTGCTGCTTTTGCTGGGCAAATCGCTCGCTTATACCAAGTTTCGCACTATACAAAAATGCCGGTTTAATGGCGGTAATCAATGTGGCGAGCTGCTCCATATGATCCATCAGCGGCGCTTCGCTCACGCTTGGGATCACGCCGCCCTTGTTGAGCTTTAACTCCGACAAGGACAAGGCTTCTAACTCTTTCTGTGGTGGCAACCCATGACCGAAGGCGAGCCAGTTATCCAGCGCATCGAACATGGCGGCGAGCTTGGGGTATTTATCCGTTGCCTTGCCAAAGCGGGTGCCATTCAGCGGCAAACTGTGCAGCAATGCCAATAAGCTATCGCGTCCCCGTGGCCAAGCTAATTTAAAGCGCTCTAAACTTTGGCGTAATGACAGGGCCAAGGCATCAAACTTCAGCGCGGGTTTTAGGGGCTTTGCTTGACTGGCGCCAAGGAGCGGTCGCAACTGCTTAACTAAACCATCGGGCTCGCCAAATTCCTTGGCAATGATTTGCGCTAAGTAATCGGGCAGCGGATAACAGGCCTCACGCCAAAAATCCCGCACCGCATGGTGCAAAAACTCGCTGTCGTCCAAGGTAAAGTCCGATTCGAACAGCAAGGAAGACTCAAAGGCGAGATCCGATAAAATTCGCTGACAGAAACCGTGAATGGTAAAAATTGCCGCCTCGTCGAGGGATTTAAGGGCGAGATCGAACCGCCGCAGAGCAATGGCGCGTTCACTCTCAGGGGTGTTGTCATACAACGCCTGCACAAAGGGATCGGCAATCGTTAGCCCTAAGAAGCACTTAAAGGCGACTTGAATACGGCGACGAATGCGATCCCGTAATTCTTCGGTGGCCGCATTGGTGAAGGTGACTACGAGAATTTGCTCACAGGTCAGCGGCGCTGCTATGCCATCGCCAAGCAATAAGCGTAAATAAAGACCTGAAATGGTGTAGGTTTTACCTGTGCCAGCGCTGGCCTCAATAAGACGACTACCGCCAAAGGGCAATGTGAGTGGATCAAGCGCCTGCGCCGCTGAATGTAACGCTGCTGCGTTTAACTGCATCGGTTCACTCATGCTTGCTCTCCCTGTGCGCTATCGCGGTTTAAATGTGCTGCAGTCGCTTGTGTTTCAGTCGCTTGTACATTGGGAGTTTGGCCTTGGCTCATGCCATCATTTAGCGCAAATTCTTCAAGCTGAGCCAAGGTATCTTTGAGATATAAACTCACCATAGGGCGATAGATGCGCTCGGCTAATGCGCCAAAGCTATCCTCAGAGAAATCCCGCGGAAAACTGAATAAGCGTTGGTAATGGGGCTCGTTCCCTTCGCCCAATTGACTCTGCTCATCCAGCCATTCAGGTAACGCTTGCTGCAAACGCTCATCGTGCTCACCCTCGCAGCTGACGTAGGCCAGTGAGGTGCGCGGCATAAAACACAGTGGATATTGCTGACCTTGATAAAACAGCACCAGCAAATCGGCCAGTAACGCATGGGCGCGCTCAGCAGTGATTGGCGCTAAGGCGTGGAAATGCCCCATGTCGAGTAGATAGCTTGCATGTGTGTGACCCATTGCCATTAAACACAGGTGGCGAAGGTATAACCTCAGCACATCGCGGCCGTGGGCGCTACCGGGACGGTAATTCACTAATCCCTTAGGGCTGATGTCATCAATACGGCCTTGCAGTAACACTTGCTGGGATTTACCCGCCGTGATGGGTAAGTCAAACACGAGTTTAATATCCGCGTGACTACTGGCCTGTTCTCCCTTGAGGAACAAGGTTCTACCAATCAAAGGCTTAATATCGTGCTGATATTGGCGTAGCAGCAAATCATCGAAGGGCTGCATCGGCAAACTGCCGCTGGCTTTGAGGCGTTTAATTAGCTCGATATCGGGCTCAGTCAGACCTTGGCCTATGGCATCGTCGAGTAACTGGGCCTGTAACATATAGCGCTCTAGGGCATTTAAGCTAAAGGGCTCGTCATTATCATCGGCCTGAATATTAAGACTAAGGTCGACTTTAAGCGTTCGGTTGAAGAAGTACTGCGCCGGATTTCGAAAGAAACGGATCAGGGCAGACACATCAACTTGCTTGCTTTGCTGTTGTTCGCGCACAGAAGCGGGCTGTGCCTCTGTATCTGGCATTGAGTCTTGCTCATCCGCTTCGAGCATGATGCGAGTTTGCGCGCCGATAAAGCGGCCCGCATGTGTGCCCGCTGCCGCCGCATTGGGCGGACACCATTGCTGGCTATAACTTTGGCCCATGCCCGACTTATGTTGGCTTATGCTTGAGCCATCTATGTTTGAGCTATCTTCGTCATCACTTTTTACTGTGGCTTGATACAACTTAGGATCGAAGGGTTGCAGCGGCTGGTGGCTGACAATCGCGTTATAAAGGGCTTTTTCAGCATCTTCTGGGTCTATGGGGCTTGAAACTTTCTGCGATTGAGCCAATAGCGTTTCAGGCAAATAGCACAGCTGACAATATTCAATCAGTTCAGAGACGAGCATAGAGGCGATACGTTCAGAGTTATCCCGTTCGCTGCGACCGATATAGCTGATATACAGTTGCTCACGCGCCGACAATAAGGCTTCTAAAAACAAATATCTGTCATCGAGACGGCGGGAGCGATCGCCTTTACGGGCACCAAAGTGTGCCATTAAATCAAAGCCGACGGGATGCTGAACCCTAGGATACACCCCATCATTCATGCCGAGTAAACACACGACCTTAAAGGGGATCGAGCGCATCGGCATCAAGGTACAAAAGTTCACGCTTCCCGCAAGATAACGCTGGCCGACCCGAGATTCGGTTAAGCGTTGATTAAACCATTGCTGCAGCACTTCGATACTGAGGCTCAGTCCGCTTATGCTCTGTTTGGCTAGCGTCTCGAACATACTTGTATCTAACGAGTTTGTATCCAATGGCTTGCCCGCCGATAGTAACTCTTGCTCTAGGGCGGCAATGGCATCGCGGATTTCCTGCAATTGTTCGCGCTCGTCTTCATCAGTGTCGTAGAAGGCATCCAGTAGCTCAGTTAATTCAGCCAAACGCAGGGCGCCCACTTGCGGTAAGGCGAGTATTTGCGCCGTTTCATCGAGTACTTCAATAAAATTGAGTAACTTACCTAACGCCTGCGCCGATTGGCCTTCGATGCCAGTCACGATCAGATGGTCTTGGTACAGCGGCGCATCGTCACTCAAGGCGTAGCCTAAAATCAGCCTTTTAATACCAAAGGCCCAGGAGTTTTGCTTAAACGCTGGCACGCCTTGTTTAAGGCGGCTTTGTTCATCGCGGCCCCAACGCACGCCCGCTTCATCTAACCAGCGGCGGATCAGTTGCAATTCATCGTCATCGAGCTGGAAACGGCGCAAAATGGCGGGTACTTCGAGTATGCTCAAAATGTCGGTCAGACCGAAGCGACTTTGATTAATCCCAAGTAAATTCAAAAAGCTATTGATGAGCGGTGATTCCTGCGCTGCGCCGCGGTCGGCAATGGCGTAGGGAATGTAATGCAGACCTTGCTTCGCCGAGAAGACAGCATCGATGTAGGGCGCGTAAGCGGCGACATCGGGCATCATCACCACTATGTCTTTGGGTGTCAGGTCGACATCATTGCTGAGTAACTCAAGCAAGTGATCGTGCAGGGTTTCGACTTCCCGCAGTGGGCTGTGACAACTCTTGACTCGAATGGATTCATCGTCGCGCTTAAGCAGGCGTCTGTTCTTGACATTTTGGTACAGCTCGGCATCAGGCCCTAGCACTCTGTCTAAGGTTTGCATCTCTAAAATATCGTATTGCACCCCGTGGAGCATGCTGGCATGACTGTGTGGCGAGTTGGGATCGTCGCAGGGCTCACAATACACATCGTCGCCAAAGTCGCAGTGTTCGGCGGGGAGCTCAAGCAGCATATCGAGTAATTCTCGGCCCATCTTGCCGTTATTGGCAAGCAGCGGATTGCCTACTTCGAGTTTATCTTCCCATAGTTCTGCTAATTGACGTTTACCCGCATATTGCACCGCCATGCGGGCACGATTACGGGGATCAACAATGTCGCCCCAATAGTGTTGACACGGGCTTAAACCCAGCACGATCACATCGATACGACCTGCCAGATGGTAAAGTACTTCGAGGGTTTGCGGCGCCATTGAGGAAATGCCAAACACAAATAAGCGTTGTGGCAATTGGGCGAGTGACGTGTCGGGATTATTTAGCGCGGCAATCAAGTCGCTGTGCAGGTTGGCTCTGTGGTAATGGCTTTGATTAAGCTCATCGCGGTTAAAGGCAATCAGTGCGCGCCATAGAATAGGTTGCCAGCGTTGGTCTTCATTCAGTGGCTTGGTAAGTGATTCGGGATGCTCGTTTTGCTCCCACGCTAAAATCCAATCGGGGCGATACACTAAGTATTGGTCGAAGATATCGGCGATACGGCCACAGAGTTGGTACAGCTTAATGTCGTCAGCCGTCATATCACTGGTGTTGAGATGTTCACTCGTATCGGCGGTATTTATGGTGGACGTGTTGTCTAGCGTATTACCTAGATAGTGTCTCAATGGCCCAAAGGCGTCATCTTGCAACATGCGCGGCAAGAGTTGCATCAGCTTCCACGTCATTGCCGCCTTAGTGAAGGCGTTGTCTTTGGGCACATCGGGCAATAAGTCATGGCACAACTGCCAAGTAAAGCTCGATGGCAGCGGGAATTCCAATGCGGCGGCAATCCCATTTTGTTTGGCGATTTCGAGGCGCAGCCAAGTCGACATGCCGGGACTCTGCACCAAAATATGCTCGTTACTCAGTAGACGTGCAAAAGCAAGGGGTTGGGTCAGGTAAGCGGCTAAATGGGCGCAGAGCACTTCCATCTGATTGGACTGGATTAACTTTAGCATGTGCAACTCGGCATGGTGACAGTAAAACAATTCTATGTGTTTGATTTATAAGATTCAACACTATTGCTGCTTCTGTGGAATTAACTCGCAATTTTAGGTGTTTACTGAGCCTTGAACCGATGACACTTGGCCGGCAAATGCTCAGTTTACAAATGCTAGGCTAGCGTGAACTTCTTTTTCGCCTTAGCCCTGAGCAATAACCAATTCAGTTGCTTTGCCGCCGCTTTAAATTTTGTTAAATGCGCTTGATAGTCATCAGCCGGTAAATCTTGATACTTCAGCGCCACATAACTTTGGGTCAAGGTGTGCATCAGCGCACAAAGCTGTGGTGCACTGTGTTGGTATTGCTCGATAATCTGCTGCGCAAATTGGTTTGGTCCATCACTGTCATTACGCTTAATACCATGGCGGGCGAGGCGATTGCAGACCTGTTGATAGCGAGCGCTGATAGGATCGCCCTGAGTGCTAAAATGTAATAGCCCCGCACTGTAGGCGATATAGAGCACGATAAGGCTGATACACAGCCCCATAAATACCGCGATTTTAGTGTTAGTCACATCGCCTAATATGCCGCTGAGCACTTGATTCTGCCTATCTTGATTGAAACCCAGTACCCACACGCTCCAGTAATAATCTATGCTGGCAAAACGTTGCCTTAACTCATTGAGCCAAGGCATGGATTTAAAGCGTAAGCTACTAAAAGGGCTTTCCTGCAGATAACTCAGCGCGGGATCAAACTGGGCGTCGAATCCTTGTTCGATTCGATCGGGCGCCACCATAGCGGTCGGGTCGAAACGAACCCAACCTTCACCTTCGAGCCAAACCTCTGCCCATGCGTGGGCCATATATTGATACACGCTGTAGTAACCCGCTTGCGGATTAAACTCACCGCCCTGATAACCCGTGACCATACGTGCGGGTAAGCCTGTGGCCCGCGCCATAAAAATGAAGGCTGCGGCATAGTGCACACAAAATCCGGCTTTGTTTTCAAATAGAAAATCATCCACTTGCTGCTGCCCAAGGGGAGGCGGCGTGAGTGTGTAGAAAAAAGGCTCGGTATTAAAGTGGCGCATCATGGCCCACAGTCGTGGCTTAGGCTCGGGATATTGAGTCTTAAATTGCTCGGCCAGCGCCCAAGTTCGTGGATTACTGTTACTCGGCAGTTCTAGGTTAATCTGCCTTTGCCGCGCCGAGAGCTTGAGATCCATCTTCGCCTTGGGCCAAGACTCCACTTGATAACTCATTCGCTGATCGACATTGCGCAGCGCTAACAGCCGATAATCGGGCATATTGACCACACTATCATCTTGGCTGTAGGCGACATCAAGGCCAAATAACCACGGCTGGTGGCTCGGCTCAGCAATCACTTGGTAACGAATACTTGGCTTATTGTTTTGCTTGCCTTGTTTTGCAGTATCTTGACCTTCGCTGTCTATCGAAGCGGGGCTCTTTATTAAATCAGGATCATTGGTCATTAAATCAGCATTACTGGTCATAGCTTCAGGACTGGTGACCTTCAAAGCTGGACTATTAAGCATCAAGGCGGGGCTTGGCCGAGTGGGCGGAAACAGCAGCGCATCTTTTTGCAGCTTTTTAATGCCTTCCTCCTGACGCCAAGTCATACCGTCATAGTTTTCCATCACCAGCGCGCGCCAATATAACTCAGCATTAATGGGCGCTGCATTGGCAAAACTCGCCCTAAAGGCCAGTTCGGTCGAACGGGTGAGCTTGCCGATATCACCAATGGCAAGACTATCGGACAAGCCCGTTTGCACTTCTTTCATGTTGGGCACTAACCAGAGCGGCGCAAAACGCGGTAACACTAAAAACAACAGCAGCGCGAGGGGCACACTCTGTAGCAAGAATTTACTACCAAGCAATGCCGTGTGTTTTAGGGAGTGTTTATCTTGATACAGGGTCACGAGCACACAGGTGTTGATCAGCGTTACCACGAGTAAATGCGCGGTATTAAGCAGGGATTGATGGTCGATAAAGGTCAGCGCGATAATAAAATAGCCCGCGAGGACGACAACACGCACATCCCTTTGATTACGCATTTCAATGTATTTTAAGGCATAACCTAACAGCAGCAGATTCACTAGCGCATTGAGTAAGCCTATTTCCTTTGAAACGAGTGCCAGTGTGGTTGCGGCGCCGATCGCAAGACTGGTCACCAAAAAACGCGGCGGCTTTGCCACTTTGCCGACATAAATCCCCACACGCCACAGCAAACAAATTGCGCAAATGCCTAAGGTCCAAGGCGTGGTCTTATCAAATAGCGGGCTCAGTACGGCGATATTGGTGATCAATAACCAAAATAAAGTCTGACGGCTGATGTTATCGCCAATTTGCGGTGTCGTGCTGCTGGCCGTTAATGTCATGCCTGTTCCCCCGAAGTAGGGACATGACGTTTCTTGCTGGTGGTTTTCGCCGTTTTATTCGAGTGCTTCGCCGCTGACGACGAATTAACGGCTGACGGCGCTAGCTGTGGATACAAGGCAAGGGCTTTCTGGCAGGCGATTCTATGGTTATGACCGATAGAGGGCGCGATCAATATATCCTCGCCCATTGGTGTTTGCAGATATAAGCCAAAATACTGCTCGAGTTGCGTGAGTTTATTGATTTGCCAGCTTAATTGACTCAACTGGGTTTCGAGCCGTTTAGCATCGGGTCTGAGTCTTAACCAAACGGGATCGCCTTGGGGCTGTTGGAATTCTTTACTCAACATGCCGCGACCTTGTGCCCACTGTTTCCAGGCCACTTGCTTGAGGGACTCGCCGAGCACATGGGGTTTAAGACCTTTAAACTCATCGATACCCGACACATGTTTACCCGCCAGTAACAGAGGATCTTGCTCCGACTGAGTATGATCAGCCTCAAGCTGCAACTGTGCTTCAATTGGTTGGGCAAAGACTAAGTGACTAATGGCCAAATCCACATGGGACCATGCGCGGCACAGCCCTAAGGGATAGAAGGATTCAATTTTGAGCCGACCCGGTGACACTTGGCCCCGCTGATGATATTCGAAGGGCACGAGCGCTTGCTGTTCATCTGTGCTGACGTTATGCACCGTATAAGTGCGATTATGCGGATAGTTAAGCTGGATATTATGACCACTGTGATGGGTGCTGATGAGGACCGGAAAGGTTAAGGTCTCGCCCGCATAGACTTCGGGCGGCGTCATGGCGCGTAAATGTAGACCAGCAAGATTTTTGTAACTGTAAAGAATACAGGTATTAAACAGGCTTAGGAGTAAGATGCTAAGGCCAATGACTAAGTTATTTTGATAGTTAGTGCCAAATAGATATAAGAGTAAAACCAACCCGAGCCAAACTAAGCCAAAACCGCTCGGCAAAATAAAAATGCTGCGATGGCTTAAGGTGATTTCAGGACTCGGTGGTAAACGCCTTGCTAACCAACGCTGCCAAATCGGTACTAGAGTCGGAACGAAAGTAGGGCGTATTAGTCGTTTCACTTCTGCATCACTTCCATGGTTGAATGGCTTGCTTTAATACCTAGGTTAACTGCTCGATTAACTGCATGCCTTAGCAATATTGTTCATGACAGTGGCTCGCTACATGATGGGGTTAACGCTCGCCAGAATTCGCTCGGATAAGGCTTCACCCTGTAATTGGCTACTGGTTCTGAGTCTATGCTCCGCCACGCAGCAAAAGACCGCTTGTACATCTTCAGGGACTAAATAATGTCGACCCGCTAAAAAAGCCCATGCCTTAGCAGCTTGCAATAAGGCTTTGGTGGCGCGGGGCGATAAACCCACGCTATCACTTTGGCTGCGAGAAAAATTCACTAAGGCCAGAATGTAATTGAGTAAGGCATCGGAAGCGCTGACCTTGTCGCACTGTTCTTGCAATTGCATCAAGGCCAGTGGTGTCAAGCATTGGGGCAGTTGATCTAAGGTTAAGTGGTTATGATTGCTCTTCAGCATCGCAAGTTCGGCGTCGTGGCTTGGATAACCAATAGATAGACGCATCATAAACCGGTCGAGCTGCGATTCTGGCAGCGGAAAAGTGCCGGATTGATCGGTGGGATTTTGGGTCGCGATCACAAAGAAAGGATTGGGCAATCTATGGGTGATGCCATCGACGGAGATTTGTTGTTCTGCCATCGCTTCAAGCAAAGCGCTTTGGGTCTTAGGGCTGGCTCGGTTGATTTCATCGGCCAAGATCATCTGCTTAAAAATCGGCCCTGGATGGAAGATAAATTGCGCCTGATGTTTATCAAAAATCGACACCCCGAGAATATCAGCGGGCAGCATGTCGCTGGTAAATTGAATTCTTTGATAGCTCAATCCTAAGCTTTGGGCTATGCCATGGGAAATACTGGTTTTACCCATGCCGGGTAAATCTTCAATCAGCAGGTGGCCGCGGGCGAGAATGCAGGCCAAAGCAAGCCGAATTTGCCTAGGTTTGCCCAGCAACACTTGTTCGAGTTGTTGTAGTAATTCGCTGATCCCAGATTGTGCCACGGGCGACTCCTAATACATTTAAAAGCGTAACTGAAAGTGCATGCGAAAGCAGACAAGCTTTACCACTATGGCGGATCATCGCCTGCTTATCCAGTAGCATTTCTAGTGCGAAATCAATTACTCGACTGAATGACGTTTAGGCTTGCGTGTGCTTGTGGCGCAAAGTCAGAGGGCGGCGCGTGGATCTATGCAAGACACAGCGCTTGACTGCGGGTGGGGCGAATAAACCAAGATTTAAACAGAAAGCCTTGGACTAAGTCGACGCCTATGTCTCGCGCAAACGCCAAGTGGGCTTCGGTTTCTATGCCTTCTAGAATGCACTGTTTGTTGGTTTGCTTGGCAAAGTTAATCAGCGCTATGAGTAACTGGACTCCCTCGGGATGCGTGATGTGGGTTAACCAATGACGATCGAACTTGAGATAATCCACATTCATCATCAAATCGACACAAAGCATGGAGTGGGGCGCGCCAATATCATCGAGCGCCACTTGGATATTCGCTTGTTTAAATTGGCTGAATAGCTGATTGGCAAGCTGGGCATCGTTAATGCAGGTATTTTCAATGATTTCGACCGTGACTTGCTGGTACTGCGATAATAGCTTTATAAGCTTGGCAGTATGTGGCCCATCGACAGCATGGGGATCGACATTGATAAAAATGCGCTGCTGGCTGGGCGCGTGAGCGAGTTGAAATGCTTTGGCTTGGTATTCAACGGCGGCGAGTAATTCTGTGGATTCATGCAATTGCTCGAACACGATATTAGGTGCAACCGCATCGCCATCAGGTAGATAAAAACGCGCTAAGGCTTCATAGCCGTCGATGGCTAACGTATGGGGATCGACAAAGGGTTGGTATTCGCAGCTGAGCGTTAACGAACTAAGGTTAATCATGAGCCTAATGGGAGTCTTAATGCATTAATACTAATTATTCGCATTTAATGCCTCGCAGTGCAAACAAGTTTACGATAAAACGGCGTGATTGCTGAATAATTATTCGCTTTGCTAATTATTTGAATTTAGAGAATATCATTCAGAATTTTTGGCGGTTAAAGCATGAGCATTACCCTAGGGTATGCTGAAAAGTAGGAACTCGATGCTCAGCAGCATCGAGTTCCTTTTTATGTCGCAAGTTAGTAAGCAAACTTCAGTTCGGCTTCGCTGAATAATGGCTGCGCTTTTTGCTCCTGCGCCTCATAAATCAATCGATAGCTGAAGACGGCTTGCACATATTCACGGGTCTCAGTGAAGGGAATGGCTTCGATAAAGCCCATAGCATCGAGTTTTCCATCCGAGTTTGCCAACCAGCGACGCACCCGTGACGGGCCTGCGTTATAGGCGGCGGTCGCGAGGATACGGTTCTGGTTAAACTCTTTTAACAACTGGGCATAGTAAGCACTGCCAAGATTGAGGTTAAGCTCTGCGCTGTAAAGATCCTTAGGATCGCTATATTTAGCGCCATGTTTCTTGGCGGTTGCTTTAGCGGTCGCAGGCATAATTTGCATTAAGCCGCGGGCACCCACGCCTGAGGTCGCATAAAGATAAAACGCGCTCTCGCGGCGACTGATCGCTCGAATCTCATCTATGTTCACTTTGTGTTTTTTACTGGCGTGCTCAAAACCTTCTTGGTGCGCCATCGGGAAGCGTAAGGGAATGTCATCCCACAACTTACCTTGGATACTGGCTTCGACGCCAAAGTCATACCAGCCTTGCTCATGGGCATAACGGCCGTAACGGGCTCGCATAGTGTTGTCACTGCGTCTGAGCAGCGACATCCATTCGTAACGTGCATCGAAATAACGATCCAGCGCCATTAGCTCTTGCACGCGCACAAAACCCACATCATCGGTTAATTTTTGGCTGCTGGCGTCGACGATAGGCTCAGGGCTTTGATTCAGCGAGACGGGTTTATTTAAAAACTGCGCGGCGGCAAAACCGTAAAAATTACGTTCATTGCTTATTGTCGCAAGAGCCTTAGTGGCACTTTCTGGCGCATCTTTAGCATTCGTGCGATAGAGCCAATATTGCCAGCGCTCCTTAGCCAAGGTTTCTGGTTGCAGTAAATTTAAATAACGGGCAATGCTGCGCATGTCGTGATCGCGAATGGCCCATCTTAACCGGCGTTCAAATAAGTCGTCACTTTTCAGCTCGGCCAGCACATTGTCGACATAGCTTTTATGGCTATCATCTTGTTCGATTAAGATGCGGCGAACTAAGTATTTATCCAGTTGTTGGGCTTGTGCTGGCGTGAAACGATTAGCCTTTTGATACCGTTCATACAAATTAATCGCTTGGTCGAGATCCTTGCGGGCAAGACGTTTTAATCCCGCCGCGACTATGTCACCCACAATCGGATTTTTATCCTTAAACTTTTCGGTATGGCGCAGGCTGTTTGGATCTTTATAGACGGCGACTAAGCGCTTCGCTTCGTTATTATGGGTGGTGATTTTCTGGGATAAATAGCTCAGCAGACTGGTTTCGCCAGTCTCAAAACTCAGCATCATCCGCGCCCAGATCACATCTTGAGTGCGTTTACCCGCTTTGGTCCAAGCGTTGAACAGGGGATCACATTCTTTTGGCCGTGAACTACCAAAGACCCAGAGTGATTGCGCCGCCGCATAGACGGTTTTTATCTCGCCCTTGGCAAGTTTTGCTTCGTAGTAATAACATTGCAGGCGGATGTCGGTAGGGACATCGGGGCTTATCGCAAGATAATCACTCCAGCGTTTTTGGGTTCCCGCATTGTTTAAGTATTTAGACCTTAACCTGTTGTACATAGGCGTGGTTTGATACTTATCAATCAGATTTTTTGCCGCAGCGCCATGCAAACCATTGAGGTCGCCGATGTCGATATCATGGTCTAAGTAAATCGCCAGCGGATAATCGCCCAATTTTGCCCGTAGGGGTTTATAGACTTCATAGTCTTGTTTCTTTAAGGCTTTTTCGGCCTCAAGGAAGGTTTTCTGCGTTGGCGTTAACGCGAATGCAGAAGGGGCATTCAAGGCGCCTGCGAGCAATATTGCGCTGGATATAACCACATTCATCACGGCTTTGCACATGGAGCTTTTGCCTCCGGGCATCAAGGTATCAATCGACATGTCCGTATCGATTCAAGGTTATTGGCGAGTGTTCAACTCTATCAATCAATTAGGTCTATTAACTTTGTTTATCAAATCAGTGTATTAACTCAATTTATCAACTCAGTTTATCAATTTGGGCATTATGCGGGTTCGAGTTCTGTGTCCTTAGGATCGCGCGTTGGCGGCAGCGTTAGCTCAGCGTCATCATCCTGTGTGTCGTTGTCGTCTTGGGCTTCATTGAGTGCTTTTTCTAGCAGCATTTTATCCAGCTGTTTACTGGTATCGACCCCGAGTTGCTGCATTAAGTGGGCTTGACGCACTAAGTTACCTTTGCCCGATGACAGCTTGTTCATGGCGCTGTGATAGGTTTTTTCGGCGTTATCTAAGGCACGACCGAGTTTTTCCATGTCTTCAATATAACCACATAACTTGTCGTAAATACGACCCGCTTGTTTTGCTATGGTTTGCGCGTGTTGGTTTTGATATTCGTAGCGCCAAATATTGTTAATGGTGCGCAGGGCTACCAGTAAATTCGTCGGGCTTACCAACATGATATTCTGCTCAAGAGCAAAATTGACTAGGCTAGGATCATGCTCTAACGCCAGTAAAAATGCCGGTTCAATAGGAATAAACATCAACACATAATCGAGGCTCTTAAGCCCGTGCAGATTTTGATAATCCTTTTGACTCAAGCCCTTAATGTGACTGCGAATCGAGATCACATGCTCATTAATCGCCTGTTGGCGTAGGGCAGGATCTTCACTGTTGAAGTAACGCTCATAACTGACTAAGGACATTTTAGCATCGATGACCACGTCTTTATTTTCTGGCAGATGCACAATCACATCCGGCTTAAAGCGCTTACCGTTGTCGTCCTTGAGATCTTGCTGGGTATGGTATTCATGGCCTTCACGTAGACCGCTTTCCTGCAGCACGCGATCGAGGATCACTTCACCCCAGTTACCTTGCTGCTTGTTATCACCCTTGAGCGCTTTGGTCAGGTTGATTGCATCTTGGCTCATCTTCAGATTGAGATCTCTGAGGTGCTCAAGTTGATGTTTAAGGGCGCTGCGCTCGGACTGTTCGTGGGTGTAGGATTCACGAATTTGCTGTCTGAATCCTTCAAGCTGTTGTTTCAATGGCCCAAGCACGCCTTCGAGTTGGCTGGCATTTTGATGCTTAAAGTTTTCGCTACGTTCTTCAAAGATTCGATTGGCGAGGTTTTCAAATTGGGTTTGTAAGCGCACTTCGGCCGATTCTAAGCTAGCGATTTTATCCTGCAGTGATTCTTGCTGGGCATCGGCCTTGGCTTGAATGGTTTGCTGCATGGCATTGGATTTCGACAGCGCCAATTGAATTTCTAACTGACGGCGCTGGCTGTCATTCAATTGTTGCTCTAAGGTGGGTACACGTTCGGCTAAGGCCTCGGCTTTACCTAATTGTTCAATTTTGAGCTCAAGGCGCTGCTGGTATTGGCGCAGTTGCGCCTCTTTGTCATCAACCAAAATTTGCTGTTGTGCTAAGGATAATTCAGCATCTTCATTCACTTGACGCATCTCTTGCTCAAGTTGATCTTTATGTTGTTGCCAACGTTGGCGCGTGAGTCTTTGATTGAGCAGGGCACCGATCAACAGGCCTAAGAATGCAATGGCGAGAAGGCCGATGATTTCGGCGACGGAAAAAGATTGAGAAAATGGCATGATCAATAGCACTCCTTTAGCTTTGGCGCTTAGGTTCGCATGCCGCCCAATAGGCTTCAAGCCCTTTAATCAACTATATCTGCGCTTAATGCTTGAATGAGCAAGTCTTATACGTTTAAGGTGAATTTATTCACGGGTGGAAAGTTTTTCTGGCTTTTACCTGTCTATATTAAAGTGAGCATAGAAGTGAGCGATACAGACGAGCGCCAGATAAGCTTTTATCGCGACTCGGTGGCGTTAATCATTAGATGGTAGAGGTGTCAATTGGCTAAACATTCCCGTTTTACCCCAGGTATTCTTAAAAAAGCGCAGTGGCACATGCAAGATAACCAAGTGACGCCCGAAGCGGTGTTTCGCTCGCGCCGGCAGATAGTGAAAGCCATGGGGCTTGGTGCTATCGGCGCCAGTGTGCCCGGCTACGTGCAGGCCGGCTTGTTCGATCTGTTTGGCGATCAGCCTAAGTCCTCATTTATCACGACGCCACTGACCTTCCAAACTAATAAACAATACGGTGATGCCGATGTGTTAACCCCGTTAGATAAGGTGACACAGCACAATAACTTTTATGAGTTTGGTACGGATAAGCAAGATCCCTTCAATAATGCCCAAGGTTTTAAAGTTGATCCTTGGCAACTGCGTATCGAAGGTGAAGTCGAACGGCCCATGACTTTAGATTTTAATGATCTCACTAAAATGTTCCCGCTTGAGGAGCGTAATTATCGTCTGCGCTGCGTTGAAGCTTGGTCCATGGTGATCCCTTGGGTGGGGTTCCCGCTGGCGGCATTATTGAAAAAAGTGGGTGTAACTAGCAAGGGCAAGTATGTCGCCTTCGAAACCGCTTTTGATCCCGAGCAAATGCCGGGGCAGAAGAGTCGATTAATGGGCGGTGGCATTCATTATCCCTATGTTGAAGGCCTGACGATAGCCGAAGCCATGAACGATTTAACCTTAATGTCGGTCGGTTTGTACGGCAAGACCCTGCCACCGCAGAACGGCGCGCCGATCCGCTTAGTGGTACCGTGGAAATATGGCTTTAAGAGCATTAAATCGATAGTGCGAATTCGCGTCATGGATAAACAGCCGCCCACCAGTTGGAATCAGCTTGCCTCACACGAGTATGGATTCTATGCCAACGTCAATCCGGCGGTGGATCATCCACGTTGGTCACAGGCCAGTGAACGTCGTATTGGCGAGGGCGGACTATTCTCTGCAACCCGTATTGATACCCAGCCGTTCAACGGTTACGGCGAGTTTGTGGCTTCCCTCTATGACGGTATGGATCTGAGGAAAAACTATTGATGCTTGGTTTGCTGTTTGGAAATACGCCATTAAGCGGGGATGAACAATGTTGAGATTAACCGCTAAGCACTTGTTTTGGTTAAAAGCGTTATTTCATTTGCTGGGTTTAGTGCCCATCGTCTACCTGGTGCTCACTGTAGTGTTAGGCCGCGCGGGCGGCGATCCCGTGCAGCACATTATCCACTACACAGGTATAGGCGCGTTAAATGCCTTAGCGGCGACCTTATTGATCTCACCGATTGCCAAGCTGACCAAGCAAGGGCTATTAATGCAGACTCGTCGCTTGGTGGGGTTATATGTGTTCGCCTATGCCACTTTGCATATTCTGGCATTCTTTAGTTTAGATCTGTTGTTTGCTTGGGAATTACTGTTTAGCGAAGTGGTAAAACGGCCGTACATTTTAGTCGGCGCTGTGGCTTATCTTATCGTCACTGCTTTGGCGATAACTTCGTTTAAAGGCTTGATGCGTAAGATGGGACGTCGTTGGCAGACCTTGCATAATGGGGTGTATTTAGTCGCGATATTAGCGCCAATCCATTTTTACTGGTCGGTAAAATCGGAAATCATTGAGCCGAGTCTTTATATCTTAGGTTTTAGCGTGTTATTGCTATGGCGCACGCCTTGGCTTAAGCGCATCCTCAGCGGCAAAGGGATGAATAAAACCGTGAAAAAGACGACCAGTGGACAAGATAAAACGTCGATTAAATCAGCTTAAACACATAGTGCGAGCGGTGAATCGTTGGCTTGTGTTACGTTTCTTTGTGCCTAACGCAAGATATAAATTATAAAAACAAAAATGCCGAATCAAGATTCGGCATTTCTCATTTAGCGAACTGTTCTGCTCAGTTAATCTTCTTGCTCAGGTGGCAAGACTTAACCTAAACCTTGAGTCGCCGATTTCATTTGGATGAACTCAATTTTATAACCGTCTGGATCTTCAACAAAGGCAATCTCAGTGGTGCCGCCTGCGACTGGACCTGGGGCGCGTGTTACTTTGCCACCGGCTGCAGCAATAGCAGCACAACGGGCGTAAATATCTTCATCGCCAATGGCTAAGTGGCCAAAGCCTGTGCCTAAATCGTATTTGTCTGTGCCCCAGTTATAGGTCAGTTCAACCACGGCTTGGCCTGTGGACTCTTCACCGTAACCTACGAAAGCTAAAGAATATTTGTATTCTGGGTTTTCAGAGGTGCGAAGGAGTTTCATGCCGAGTACTTCAGTATAAAAAGCAATACTGCGTTCTAAGTTACCGACGCGGATCATAGTGTGTAATAGTTGCGACATAGGTCCTCTCTATAAATAGATTTCGGCGAGGAGTATATCAAAAATGTCTCTGCGTTTGACCACAATTGTTATTTATGGGGATTTTATCGCACTTGACCAATTCGACTGGCTAGGATAGAGAAAGGTTGGCTGTCGACGGACGATTTTGCTAATTTTGAAAATAAAATTGCCGATAAATTGGCTGTCGCTCACAAAACACAGATACAAACATGGGTTTTTACCGCAGGGTTGACGATAATATGGCCATACCAACTAGGAGAGTGAATGATGAACACCGAACTTAAAATGGCCTTAGGCACTACACTTGTAATTGCTTTATTTTTCAGCGCGTTCTTTGTTTCAATCTTTTAACTAGCAATACAAGTTTCAGTTAACCTTGTACCAAGTTAAGCAAAAAAGCCGCTATTGCGGCTTTTTGTTTGTCTGTGATTTAATGCACGTAAAACTTAACAAGGATTTGAAGATGTTGTTTAGCGAAACTGAAATAGCATTAATTGCATCGGCTAAGCGAAAAGTACAGATGGCGCAGAAGGTGCGGTTAGCTGTGATTGCATTAGTCGTGCTGGGTACTCGACTGACGATATCTGGTTTGTGGGTCAATGAGTTCGCCATTTATATGGCCTTTGGACTCGTGGTCTTTGCAGTGGCCTTGCCGCAATTTGGGCAAGGGCCGAAATATGAAGAGTTAGTCAGTTTGCTCGAGAAGAAAAGCCAAGGCTAACTCGCTTGGGTTTACTCTTCAGGATAAATTTTTTCTTTAAATTCACACAAGTCTTCAATGATACAGCTGCCGCAGCGAGGTTTGCGCGCGAGGCAAGTGTAGCGCCCGTGCAAGATAAACCAGTGATGCACATCGACTTTAAATTCTGCAGGCACGACTTTCAGCATTTTATCTTCCACTTCGACCACGTTCTTGCCGGGCGCGAATTTAGTGCGATTAGCGAGGCGGAAAATATGGGTGTCGACGGCGATTGTCGGCCAACCAAACGCAGTATTGAGCACCACGTTTGCCGTTTTACGGCCAACGCCAGGCAGAGACTCTAGGGCTTCACGGTTTTCAGGCACTTCACCATTGTATTTCTCAATCAAGATCTCACAGGCTTTAATCACATTGACGGCTTTGTTGTTATATAAGCCTATGGTTTTTATGTATTGTTTTAAACCATCGACGCCAAGGGCATAAATGCTATGGGCCGTGTTCGCCACAGGAAAGAGTTTGTCCGTTGCCTTGTTGACGCTCACATCCGTCGCTTGGGCGGATAAGGTCACTGCGACTAAGAGTTCAAAAGGACTGGAAAAATTGAGTTCGGTTTCAGGTTTCGGATTGTTATCGCGAAGACGGGTGAGGATCTGGATGCGTTTTTCTTGATTCATGTACGATTCCTGCGCGGTTATTGGGTTCAACTAGCCATTATCAATAGGGTATTAATGATGATTGAACGAGCTTGAAACCTAGACCTGCTGATTTCCTATGCTTTGAGTTCTTATGCTGAGTGCTTATGCTTTGATATATTATGTTTTAATTCCAGTCGCTTAAGTGCGCTAGGCGCACATTAAGCGTTGAACACCATTCTCTGTACTATGCTGGAATTAAGCCTTTATGTTGAAAGCCTAACCAACCTTAGTGATGCGCGCACGGGTGACACTTGGCTCGGCAGCGACTTGAGGTTGGCGATCTTTCACTTTTTTATCAATCACGTTTTTCAGTGCAATCAATAGTCCCATGACGATAAATGCGCCAGGTGGCAGCATAGCAAGCAGGAAGGGAGTATCGACTTGCCATAAATGGATGGTTAAGGATTTCGCCCACGGGCCGAGCAGTTGATCGGCGCCATCAAACAGTGTCCCTTGACCTAATATTTCCCGCGTTGCGCCAAGTACTGTAAGCACTAAGGTAAAACCGAGTCCCATCATTAAGCCATCAAAGGCGGCGCTAAAGGCGTTATTGCGCGAGGCAAAGGCTTCGGCGCGACCGATAATGATGCAGTTGGTCACAATCAACGGCAGGAAGATCCCAAGGGATAAATACAGACCGTAGGCATAGGCATTGATAAGCAGTTGCACTGTGGTCACCAGCGCGGCGATGATCATCACAAATACCGGAATACGAATTTCTTTGGGCACATAGTCGCGCACCAGCGACACCAAAATGTTAGAGCCAATCAGCACCAACATAGTCGCTAGACCAAGGCCAAGGGCGTTCGTGATCGTCGCTGTGACCGCAAGCAGAGGGCACAAGCCTAACAGTTGCACTAGGCCAGGGTTATTCTTCCACAGACCTTGCCAAGCAATTTCGCGATAATTAGTCATGGTTGGCCTCACAATTTAGCGGCAGACTGAAAATTTGCGCTTGGTTATTGTTGAAATACCATACTGCGTTTTTGACTGCTTTGACATAAGCGCGCGGGGTGATAGTCGCGCCAGTAAATTGATCAAAATCGCCACCGTCTTTTTTAACCAACCATTGTTTGTCATCTGCCGAGCCTAATACTTTACCGACAAACTGAGAGACCCAATTGGATTTACGCAGATCGATTTTATCACCGAGCCCGGGTGTCTCTTGGTGAGCTAAGGTGCGAACGCCTAGGACTTCGCCTTTCGTGCTAATACCCACAATCAATTTGATATTACCGTTATAGCCATCGGGCGCGATGGCTTCAATGGCGATGGCCACAGGTTTGCCTGCACTGGTGGCTATATAGGCGGGCATTGGGCTGTCGGTTCCTAATGCGTCTTTATCCAGCAGCAAAGTACATTGAGCAGTTAGCTCGTTATCGTGCATTTCATCAGGAATTAATTGATGTAACACTCGCATTAATTCCTGCTGTTCTTGCTGCTTAATTTTATCGACGGTTTGTTGATTGACAGCGGCGACGAGCCCAGTGCAAATCAAGGCAAACAATGCCAATAAAAAACCATTTTTAATCATCGGATTTTTCAACTTTTTATCCTTAAGCTCTCGTTGCCCGCAGAATGATGTTATCGCTTAGCATGACCTTAGCTCGTTGAATGGCCATAGGTGCGTGGACGCACGTAATAGTCAATAAAGGGCGCACAGAGGTTGGCCAGTAACACGGCAAAGGCGAAGGCGTCAGGGTAACCGCCTTTGGTGCGGATGATATACACCAACACACCAATTAACGCGCCGAAAATAATACGGCCACGGGGGCTGGTTGCGGCTGTAACGGGATCGGTGGCGATAAAAAACGCCGCTAACATGGTCGCGCCAGAAAACAGATGCATCAGTGGACTGGCTTGGGTATCGGGTGACAGTAAGAAACCGATACTCGATGCCACAAAGAGCCCTAATAACACGCCAGTGCTGATGTGCCAGCGAATGGCTTTTAGTTTAAGTAACACTAACCCGCCAGCAAGATAGGCCAAGTTCACCCAGAACCAACCTACGCCTGTACTGCCATCAAAAATGGCTTTGGTGAGACTTTCTGTGGTGGTTAATCCCATGGATAAATCGGTTTTGAGGGTATCGAGTGGCGTCGCCATTGTCATGCCATCAATGCCTAAATGGAACTGCTCCATATTCACGTGCGCGCCAACATTGAAGATAAGTTGCAAGCTTTCAACAAGGCTGGGTGAATGCAGTGCAACGGTGCTCGGTGCTATCCAGGTGGTCATTTGCACTGGGAACGAGACTAACAGCAATACATATGCCGCCATTGCAGGGTTGAATAGGTTATGGCCTAAGCCGCCGTAGAGGTGCTTAACTATGACGATCGCAAAGGCGGTGCCCATGACGATCATCCACCAAGGGGCGAGGGGCGGAATGGCAACGCCAATTAAGATGGCGGTCAGCATGGCGCTGTTATCGCTAAGGCTTGCTTTGATATTGCGATTGCGAAGTTTCATCACAGCGGCTTCGCAGCTTAAGGCGACGAGGATCGCCAGCAGGACTTGCACAAGTGTGCCCCAGCCAAAAAAGGCACATTGCACGACAAGGCCCGGCAGCAAACATAAAATCACCCTTTGCATGACCGTTGAGGTATGCAAGTTACGCGTTACATGGGGTGATGAGGCTATTTTAAACGCCATTGTGTTCCCTTTTAATCATTCTGTTCTTAATCATTAGTCACACTTGAGTCGCTCGAAGCGTTGGCTTCTTGGGCGAGTGCCGCTTTTTTGGCTTTTGCCTTGGCGATAGTCGCAGCAATCTGCGCTTTTTTAAGCTCATCACTGGATAACGGCGCCGTTTCAATGGGCTCTGCAGCAGATTCCACCGATGGCAAAACGGCATCAGCTTCAGTTGTTGCAGTCTCAAGCGTTGCTGCTATCGAGGGCGATGTCACGTTAGCTTCAGTTTGGATCTCGTCAACGGACTCTATTTCAGCATCAGTTTTAGACTCTGCTGATGCAGCTGCTATTTTCTTCGCTTTAGCACGAGCAACAGCGGCCGCCACTTTGGCCTTTTTAATCGCTTCAGCGTCGTTAACGCTAACGTCAGTGATGCTAACTTCAATATCAGTAGCGACTGCATTAACAGCGGTTTCTGCATCAGCATTCACATCTGCATGAACGCTAGCTGTGGAATCAACTGCTGGAGTCGCGGTCTGGCTTAAACCATTTTCAGTATTTGTCTCAGCTTGTTGCGCGGCTTTTTTCGCTTTAGCACGGGCAACCGCGGCGGCTACTTTGGCTTTCTTAATCGCTTCAGCATCATTAACGTCACTAACGCTAATTTCAGTATTGCTAACTTCAATATCACTAGCGGCGGTTTCTGCTTGCTGCGCCGCTTTCTTAGCTTTGGCACGAGCAACGGCTGCTGCTACTTTCGCCTTTTTATCATCTGCAGCGCTAAGCTCTGATGTGCTGTCAGCGGTTTCAGTAGGCTCAAGCGGTACGGTATCGGTTTGCTGAGCCGCTTTTTTGGCCTTGGCGCGCGCAATTGCCGCAGCGACTTTGTCTTTCTGGGATAAAGGCGCTTCCTGCGCTATCGCATCTGTTGCTGAGATGGAGTCGTTTGCATCAACATTAACCATATTGTCTGTTCTAGCACTGTCAGTTTCAGCACCATTGGTGTCAGTGCCATCGGCATTTGCTTGCGCAGCTCTTTTCGCTTTAGCACGGACGATGGCGGCGGCAACGGCGGCCTTACCTTTTGGCACTTCCGTGGTGTCAGTTGTTGTGACGCTTGACTCTTCGGTAATTGATTCACCAGTGATAGCTTGTGCCGCTGCGGCTTTTTTCGCCGCGATACGCGCCATGGCTTCGGCGACGGCATTTTTATCTGTGCCTGTCATGCTGGCTTGTCGGCGTTCAGACGCCTCTTTCGCCTTAGCTTCACGGGCCAGTTTTTCTTCTTCAAGACGCGCTAAGCGGGCATCGAAGCGCTGTTTGGCGCGCTCTGCTTGCTGCTTCTCATCGGCGGCTTGTTTGAGTGCTGATTTGGCAATGCGGTAATACTCTACTAATGGAATATCACTCGGGCAAACGTAACTACAACAACCGCATTCAATACAATCCTTTAGATTGTAACTGGCGGCTTTATCGTATTCTTCGGCCTTGGCGTGCCAAAAGAGTTGTTGTGGCAACAAGAGTGCAGGGCAGGCAGTGGCGCATTCGCCGCAGCGGATACAGGCTTTTTCTTCGGGCGTGCTACCAATTTCTTGGCTGCTTGGCACCAGAATACAGTTAGTACCTTTTAAAATAGGCACTTGGATATTCGCTAACGCATGGCCCATCATAGGCCCGCCAATAATCACCTTTTGGTCAGGCTCTGGCGTGAATTCAGTTGCAGTCAGAACGTGATCAACGGGCGTGCCTATCGGTAACCAGTAGTTCCCTGGTTTGCCGACATTTCTGCCTGTCACAGTCACAACGCGTTCAACCAAAGGCTTGCCTTGAGTGACGGCTTGATGAATTGCATAGGCAGTACCGACGTTATGTACCACGATACCGAGTTTGGCGGGAATGGCGCCCGAGGGCACTTCGCGGCCAGTAATGATCTGAATTAACTGCTTTTCACCGCCAGAAGGGTATTTTGTCGGGATAACCGTGACCCGAATGCTGCCCGCTGGGAGTCCGCATTGGCTGACAGCAGCTTGCATGGCTTTGGCCGCTTCAGGTTTATTGTCTTCAATGGCGATAACAATGCGTTTTGGCGTTAATAGCCGATGAATTATGCCAATACCTGCGAGGATATCTTGGCTGTATTCACGCATTAATCTGTCATCGGCGCTGATATAAGGTTCGCATTCGACGCCGTTGATGATGACTAAATCGATTTCACTGACCGGATTAAGCTTGATGTGAGTCGGAAACGCTGCGCCGCCCATACCCGCAATACCGGCTGAGCGAACCTTATCAACGATTTGCTGATGGCTTAAGTCATCAAGTTGATTTTGCACCAACTCGCACCAGGTGTCTTTGCCATCGGCTGCGATAACGCAAGTGTTAACCGGCAATGCAGAGGCATGGTTGCTCGCCCTTGGTTCGATAGCAACAATAGTGCCCGATGTTGGCGCATGCACAGGTAAATGCCAAATCGAGGTGCCTTGCGTTAACGGCGTGCCTTTTAAGACGCTATCGCCAACCTTCACCGCAAGCGTACAGTTTTCACCGACTTGAGGGACGGGCACTAAGTACGTCGAGGCTAATGGCAGTTGGCCAATCGGCGTCGTATTGGAGAGGAATTTGACTTCAGGAGGATGTATTCCACCGGGTGAGCGCCAAAGGGTTCCTTTATCTAATTGATCTAATAAAGTTAACACCGCTTTTCCTCTTCTAACTGTGGCTCTTGGCTCTGAATCTCTTTGCTGAGCGTCTCTTGGACGAGCGTCACTGGGATGGCATTTAAGCGCCAGTTCCAATTTTTAAGATTTGGGGTGACTGGGATCATATCAATACAATCGACAGGACAAGGCTCAACGCAGAGATCGCAGCCCGTGCAGTCGGTTGTCAGCACGGTATGCATGAGCTTTCCTGCACCGATAATCGCATCCACAGGGCAGGCTTGAATACATTTAGTGCAGCCAATACATTCATCTTCGCGAATGTAGGCGACTTTTTTTACTTGAGATTGTGCTTCGGCATTCAGTGGCTCTGGCTCGACGCCCATTAGGGTCGCCAGCTTTTCCATGGTGGCTGTGCCGCCAGGAGGGCATTTATTGACTTTATCACCATTGGCAATGGCTTCAGCATAGGGACGACAACCTGGGTAACCGCATTGACCGCATTGGGTTTGTGGCAGAATTGCTTCTAGCTCATCGACAATCGGATTGCCTTCGACCTTGAATTTAAGGGCGGCAAAACCGAGCAATACCCCAAAGACTAATGCCAATAGGGTCAACAATATGACTGCAATTAAAATTCCGGACATCTTACTTAACCAATCCTGTGAATCCCATAAAGGCGAGTGACATAAGACCTGCGGTGATCATCGCAATCGCCCCGCCTTTGAAAGGTAAGGGGACATCGGCGGCCGCTAAACGCTCGCGCATCGCCGAGAAGAGAATTAACACTAATGAGAAGCCTAACGCAGCACCAAAGCCATAGATAGCCGATTGGATAAAATCGTGCTTCTCATTCACGTTTAATAAGGCTACGCCCAATACCGCGCAGTTAGTCGTGATAAGCGGCAGGTAAATTCCTAAGGCACGGTGCAGAGCGGCACTGGTCTTTTGCACGACCATTTCAGTAAATTGCACCACAACGGCAATCACTAAAATAAAGCTCATGGTTCGCAGATAACTCAGGTCAAAGGGTAATAACAGATACTGGTTGACGAGATAACTGAGAATAGAGGCTAACGTCAGCACAAAAGTGGTCGCCATAGACATGCCAATAGCGGACTCCAATTTGCTGGAGACCCCCATAAAAGGGCACAGGCCTAAGAATTTCACTAAAACGAAATTGTTGACCAGCACTGTACTGATCAACAAGAGGAGATATTCAGTCATCCTAATACTTTTCTAAACGGATCTTGGCCGTATTATCGACTTTTCCGTATGCATAAACAACATATAGAATGCAGGGTTAACCATCTTTACTGTAAATTTTGGCGATGAATTAACCCGTTAAAGTATTAAATCTGATCTGTAATGGCCATGGCTTGGGGTTGTGCGATGTAATAGCCCTGCAATCCATCGACTAAGAGTTTTTCGAGGGTTAATTTTTCTTCTTGGCGTTCGACACTGGTTGCGATGACCCGAATGCCAATTCGTCTGGCGACATCCACCATCATACGCACAAAGAACTTATTATTGCTGTCTTCATCGATGTTAGACGTGTAGCTGCCATCGAGCTTAATGTAGTCGGGGCGCACTTCGCTGAAGAATTTGAAGGAGGTAAAGCTCATGCCAAAACGCTCAATCGACACCCGTGAACCAACACTGTGTACTTCGCGAACAAACTTATAACTCGCCCCTAAGTTAGACTGCATGCCGGACTCGTTGATCTCAAAGACTAAACGCGATGCTATGTATTTTTGCTTACCTAGTATGTCTTTTAGCCAAGCGACAAACATGTCTTGATGGGCTGAAAATGCGCTGATATTGATACCAAAGTTACCAGAAATAGTCGGGTTTTCCTTAAGCATCTTTAATGCACTGATCACAACCAGTTTATCTAATTCTGAGCTCATACCGTGACGTTCAGCCATAGCAATCACTGTGGTGGTAGGTAAGAACTTGCCTTCGCTATTGTAAAAACGCGCCAACAACTCACGGTAAACCTCTACATCGGTACGACACGGCTGAATAGGCTGCTGGTAGAATTTCAATGCTTGGCGTGTCACTAAATCATGAATCGCCATCTTCCAACGATCGTCACCAAACTGCTCATCCCCATTGAGTTTCTCTTGAATGTGATAGCTATTGGGGCCAAGGGTCTGAGCTATGCTGACCGCGGTATCGGCAATTGTCAGTAAATTAACCGCTTCGGTACCTTGGCGATAGGGGACTAAGCCTATATGGGCGACGGATTCTGCTTTTGTCATTTGCAGATATTCATCGAGGTAAATTTTTAATTGGTCTAAAAATTTCGGTGCATCTTTCAGCATGACATCGGGAATAAACACCGCAAAATCGGCACTCGATACCCTAAAACATTCAGCATCTGCATATTTGCTACAGGCTTTGCGGATGCAATTAGCCACACTCGAAAGATAATCATCACCCGCTGAACGGCCTTGTTTTTGATTAATGAGGGTCAGCTCAGTCGCTTTAACCATTGCCATCAGCCCAAGTTGAGGAATATCGGGATGACTAATGGTTTCTAATTTTTGGGTGAAACGTTGGCGACTACCAAAACCTGTGACGGCGTCTTGATAGGCTGCTTTATGCAGTTTTTCATTTTCTTGATTGAGCTTATCGATTTGGGCTTTAAGTTGCAGGCGACATTCTTCGAGGGAGATACCAATAGGGGTGAGCTCGCCAGTGAGTTTCGATGCTGCGACGGCAGAAAAGCCTAACTCGGGTATTTTTGAAATATAATCAGCAGCATAACGTACCGCAGCTCTGAGTTTCGACATTAATAGAATAAACACTAATAGCAAAATAAGGTAAGTCACTAGCAACATGACACCGAGTTTTTGAGTGTTACTAATTGCAGTATCAATGGCTTGGTTTGCACTGAGCTTGACCTGTAAACGACCCGATGCCAATTTTTGTGTGTGGCTGAGTTCGATGGAAAATAAACTCGCTAAAGGATGGGGATGTTGACTGTCTAAGCTTCCTTCGGTATGGCTCAGTTGGCCGTCGGTATCATCAATATATTGGAAGAACTGGAATGAGTAGTTTTCAGAAAGTTTTTTAAAGAGTTCTACACCGTTACCCTGCCATTGTTGGTAGCGGCTTAAGCTAGATTTAAAGCTATCGAGTTCTTGCTGCTGTTGGACTTGCAATTGGCTGTTTTCGCTTTGATACACCCAAGCAAAGAGACCTAAGAAAATAAGCAGTAAAAAAATTGGATATGATTTTGACATGGCCATAAAAATCCGCTCTAGATTTTGGTGAGTTCGAACAAGATAAGTTTAAGCCAAGAATACTTAAAAACCGCTATCTGTGTGAAGATACTCATAAATTTGTTCAACAAGCTGCTAACAGTGTAACTGCATTTGCTTAAAAACAAAACGGAAAAGAATAGCTTAGCTAGAAGCCAGAAGAAGCAAAGAATTGAGATTAAAACGAACAAGAAAATGGCTCCCCTGACTGGACTTGAACCAGTGACATACGGATTAACAGTCCGCCGTTCTACCGACTGAACTACAGGGGAATCGAGGTGCGATATTGCTATCGATTTTACTGATACAACGCTTTAAAAGTGGCTCCCCTGACTGGACTTGAACCAGTGACATACGGATTAACAGTCCGCCGTTCTACCGACTGAACTACAGGGGAATCGGGTGCGATATGGCTATCGACTAAATTACTTGCTTTAAATTGGCTCCCCTGACTGGACTTGAACCAGTGACATACGGATTAACAGTCCGCCGTTCTACCGACTGAACTACAGGGGAATCGTCTTAAAACAGCAGTGCAATAATGTAATTGGCTCCCCTGACTGGACTTGAACCAGTGACATACGGATTAACAGTCCGCCGTTCTACCGACTGAACTACAGGGGAATCGTTTACAACTTATCTTTACTGCTTTGTCCTACTTGCCTTTACTCAGTGTTGAAATTGGCTCCCCTGACTGGACTTGAACCAGTGACATACGGATTAACAGTCCGCCGTTCTACCGACTGAACTACAGGGGAATCGTTTCACACAGTCGTAGCGACTCGTTGAGAACGGAGCGCATAGTAAAACGCTCTGTGGGATGAGTCAACTCGAGTTACTAAAAAAAGTGTAATTATGCTGTTAAGTGCTCATCTAATGTGCATCGTGGTGCAGAATTCGACATTTTTAGTGAAAAACCACTTAACAATTCGCAATATAGCTTTGAACGACGCCATCGTTTGTGGGGTGAAATTTCTATGAAATTGAAATCACTCGTTAAAAAATAAGCACTTTTTAAAAATCAGCCGAGCTTAAGGCCAATGAATAGGCTTAAACAGCTTAAAGCTGAAGTGCCGCCAGCTATCGCTTCGGGTTTATCTCATCTTTTTAGCAGATTGATAAGCATTGGTTAAGCAAGATGAGTCGAGATAGCGATGCGGCGTGAAGTTATTGGGCTGCATGAAAAGGGGATTGAATTAGCGGTAAATAACGATTGGGTTAAACCGTTAGACTTGTTGGCGTAAGGTAGACGATTAAGTAAAGCTTCTTTCTACGTGCTGGGTAAGTCACCATGATCGATGAACCATTGGCTATCAACTATCAACAGCGAACAGTGAGTAAGTTAAGAGTTAAGCTGCCTTTCAGCTCTATCTTTCTACCGCATATATAGAATACCTTTACAGTAAAAGTGAACTATTAATGGCGATGACGCGTATCTCAATGTCGATAAGTAGACTCATTAAAAATAAATGTTATTTATACAGCATTGATCACTGAGTTTTATGCTGGTTTTAACGTTAGTGCAAACAAGCTAGTAAACGAGAAGTCCTAGCTGCTTGCTTATCTTTGAGAGTTAAAGTGTCCAGTTCAACACGCAATATGTGACTGATTTTAATTTAGCTTTTATCAAATTAGCCGTAACTGTTGCTAAAAGCGAGTGACGCGTTGCACTGTGAGAACCAGGGTCAATTGCAGTTAGTGAAATTGATACAAGTAGCAACATTTATCAAATGTAATTAAATTACCAAATGTTGAGTGGCTGCCATTAAGGTGTATGACAGCCTCCAATCCCGCGTGGTTTCTCGGTTATTTCGACTTATCAACAAAATCTGTGGATAACCCTGTGAGTTGTCCGAATAAATGGTCGTCAAAGCCTTGGCGTATGGGCGTCGGACTTAAAATGCACTATTTTGGGTGGCAAAAATAAACTTCAATATTATCAATTGAGTATTAAAAGCAAGTGGTTTTTGTTGAGGGTGAAAACAAGGTTGCAATTTTGTAATCGAACGAAATTGATTTCTTGTGTATTAAATTGGCATTTTTGCTTAGTTTGCGGGTGTTTTATGAGCAAAAACCGTTGAAAATGGCTTGGTCTAAAAGTTTCATGTTTCTTCCACTAAATTGTCATCTGGCGGTGTTACTGCGTATTGAATTGACGACAGGAAGGATAACGGTGGAGCTTAGTCGGTGACTTGATTAGAATGGGGCGACTCATTAAAAGGATATGTGCGCGTGTCAGAATCTGTTTTTCAGCTTGAATCGCAATTCGCCCCCGCAGGCGACCAACCTACAGCGATAGCCAAATTAGTCGATGGACTCGAAGCGGGTTTAGCTTGCCAAACCTTACTCGGGGTGACCGGCTCAGGTAAAACCTTCACGATTGCCAATGTGATCCAAAAATTAGGTCGCCCCACGATTATCATGGCGCCTAATAAAACCTTGGCGGCGCAGCTTTATGGCGAGATGAAAGAGTTCTTTCCCCATAATGCGGTTGAGTATTTTGTCTCTTACTACGATTACTATCAGCCAGAAGCCTATGTGCCTGCATCGAATACCTTTATCGAGAAAGACGCGTCGGTTAATGCCCACATAGAGCAAATGCGCCTGTCGGCGACGAAGGCGCTATTAGAGCGTAAAGATGTGGTGCTCATCGCTTCTGTGTCGGCCATTTATGGTTTGGGCGATCCCGACTCCTATTTAAAAATGCTGCTGCATCTACGCCAAGGCGATGTGATGGGGCAGCGTGATATCTTAATTCGTCTCAGTGAATTGCAGTATAAACGCAATGATATCGAGCTACAGCGCGGTACCTATCGCGTGCGTGGTGAAGTGATTGATGTTTTCCCTGCCGATTCTGAGCGTAATGCCATTCGCGTTGAATTGTTCGACGATGAGATTGAGCGTTTAAGCGAGTTTGATCCGTTAACTGGCCATATCATTAAGCGCATCGCCCGTACGACGGTGTACCCTAAGACTCACTATGTGACGCCGCGGGAAAAAATCATCGCCGCCACTGAGTTTATTAAAGAAGAGCTGCGTGAGCGTAAGCAATATCTACTCGATAACAACAAGTTAATTGAAGCCCAGCGTATTCATGAGCGAGTGCAATACGATGTGGAAATGATGGTGGAGTTAGGTTACTGCTCAGGCATCGAAAACTACTCGCGCTATTTGTCAGGCCGCGCACCGGGGGAAGGGCCGCCAACCTTACTCGACTATTTGCCTGCTGACGGTCTATTAATTATCGACGAATCCCATGTGACTGTGCCGCAAATCGGCGCCATGTACAAAGGTGACCGTTCCCGTAAAACCACACTGGTGGAATACGGTTTCCGCTTACCGTCTGCTTTGGATAACCGACCGCTCAAGTTCGAAGAGTTTGAGCAATTGATGCCGCAAACCATTTATGTGTCGGCGACACCGAGTGTCTACGAGCTGGAAAAAAGCGAAGGCGAGATTGCCGAGCAGGTCGTGCGGCCAACGGGTTTACTCGATCCTGAATTAGAAGTGCGCCCAGTCGGGACTCAAGTGGATGATTTATTGTCTGAGATCGCCAAGCGCGTCGCTGTTAACGAGCGGGTGTTAGTGACCACATTGACCAAGCGTATGTCGGAGGATTTGACTGAATACCTCGACGAGCATGGTGTAAAAGTGCGTTATTTGCACTCGGACATAGACACGGTTGAACGGGTGGAGATCATCCGCGATCTGCGTTTAGGTAAGTTTGATGTGTTGGTTGGGATCAACTTATTGCGCGAAGGCTTAGACATGCCAGAAGTGTCACTGGTGTGTATTTTAGATGCGGATAAAGAGGGCTTCCTGCGCTCAGAACGCTCGCTTATCCAAACCATTGGCCGCGCCGCGCGTAACGTTAATGGCAAAGTCATTCTCTATGCCGATCGCATTACCAATTCGATGGCGAAGGCCATTGGTGAAACTGACCGCCGTCGTGAACGCCAACGCGCGCACAACTTAAAGCACGGCATAACACCTAAGGGCGTGGTTAAACGGATCACCGATGTGATGGATGTGGATGACGGCCGCGACAGTAAAGCTGTGTATGGCAAAGTGGCTGAACCTAAGTCCCATTACCATAAGGCCGATGCGACTGAGTTGAGCCATCAAATCGATCAGCTTGAGAAGAAAATGCACGAACATGCGCGTAACTTAGAGTTCGAACAAGCGGCGGCGATGCGTGATGAAGTCAAGCATTTGCGGGACTTGTTGATCAAGGCCTAGGTTAACCTTAACGCTAAAGATTAAAAAAGCCGTCCAGCAATCATGCTGCGACGGCTTTTTTATGTCTGTCAGTGAATTACGAAGAGGCTTTTACGTGGCGAAACTTTAGCTTGATGAATACCGCTAAAGCACAAATCAGCCCACAGATTAAACCGACCAAATGCGCCTCGGTTGCCACGCGCGCGCCTATCATGGCGGTGACATCATTGCTGGCGCCATAAAGCTGTTCGTGGCCAACCTTGATGATAACGCCAAGTAACAGCAGATAGCCTGAGCGCAGCTTGCGGACAATATCCTGAACCGCGCCGAAGGCGAATAAGCCATGCAACATACCGCTTAAGCCGACATAACCGAGCAATTGCGGGTAGCCCAAATATAAGCCTATGCCTTCTAGTAAACATAATACGAGGAATAGTGCGCTTAAGCCTTTGAGATGGTAATGGAAATGATGCAAAAACAGCACAACCCAAAGACCCGCAAGATTCATCAACAGGTGCCACTGATTCGTGTGAAGTAAATTACCGCTGATTAAGCGCCACCATTCACCATCAGCAATAGCACTGCGGCGATAGGCGAGCAGGTTGTCGACAGCAGGACTGGCTAAGCCTGCGACATACAAACCCGCACATATCAGACTCACTATCAGCGCGACCCAATAGGGACTGCGTGTCATGCCTTAGGCTCGCTAGCGTCGAGTGAAGCCATGACTGCGGTTTTATCCTGCATGTACTCATCCAAACCACGTTTACGCAGATGACAAGCCGGGCAATCGCCACAACCATCACCAATCACGCCGTTATAGCAAGTGAGGGTATGGTGGCGAACTAGATCGAGTTGCTGATATTTATCCGCCAGCGCCCAGGTTTGAGCCTTATTGAGCCACATTAAGGGCGTGATGATCTTAAGTTGTTTATCCATGCCTTGAACTAAGGCTGACTCCATCGCTTTAACAAAATCGTTGCGGCAATCTGGGTAACCCGAAAAGTCGGTTTCACATACGCCGGTGATAATCGCTTCAGCGCCTAATTGATAGGCATAAATGCCCGCAAGCGTTAAAAACAGAATATTACGTCCAGGCACAAAAGTATTCGGCAGCCCATTTTCCATTAGCTCATGTGAAACCGGTATCGCATCACGGGTCAGTGCCGATATCGCTAACTCATTGAGTAAGGTGACATCCATGACTTTATGGCTGGTGATCTTCAAGCGTTTTGCTAAGGATTTGGCGACTTCAATTTCTTCGCGGTGACGTTGACCGTAGTCAAAGGTGATCCCGTGAACTTCATCGTACTGGGTTAGGGCTTGGATAAGACAGGTTGTCGAATCTTGTCCGCCACTGAATACTACCACTGCTTTGGACGCTAAGGGTTTTGACACTAAGCTCGTTGACATAAAGGATTTCACTTAACCGTAGAACACTTATAAATAGGCCGTTAGTGTAACTCAGGCCATAGTCCTTGCAAACTCTGGCGATCTGCATCAAATAGGCTTTCTCGGCGCAAAAACTTGCAGCTCAAGCTAAAATCCACTATAAATGCCGCCCCAGAAAAGTGGAACGCCAGCATGAACTACCCAGTCAACGAAGTATTTGAAACCATTCAAGGTGAAGGTGTCTTTACCGGAGTGCCCGCCATATTTGTCCGCCTGCAAGGTTGTCCCGTGGGATGCGCTTGGTGCGATACGAAACAGACATGGGATGTGCTTGAAGTGAATAAAGTGACGCCAGAGCAAGTCATTACCGTAGACGGCACTATTGGGCGCTGGGCAGAACATACGGCGCAAAGTCTTATTGCTGCTTTTCATGCCAAAGGTTTCACTGCGCGCCATATCGTGATCACCGGCGGCGAGCCTTGTATGTACGATTTACGCGAATTAACTGAAACCTTGCACAACCAAGGCTTTGCTACCCAAATCGAAACCAGTGGCACCTTCGACATCAATTGTGCCGATGATACTTGGGTAACGGTATCGCCCAAGGTGAACATGAAAGGTGGCTATAAGGTATTAACGCAGGCGCTGAACCGTGCCAATGAGATCAAGCATCCCATCGCCACTGAAAATCACATTGCTGAACTGGATGAGTTACTGCAAGACATCGATATTTCCGCTAAAACGATTTGCCTACAGCCGATTAGCCAAAAGCCCAGAGCGACTGAACTGGCGATGAAGGTGTGTATTGCCCGTAATTGGCGTTTATCGATCCAAACCCATAAGTATTTGAATATTGATTAATGCCCTTCAGTTAATCTATAAACGATAAAAAAACGCCTCACAATTGTGGGGCGTTTTTTATGACTGACGTTTAGCGGTGGACTTTAAAGCCGTCAACTCAAAGGATTTCATCGAGTCGATTAATCAAGCTCGCTTAGCTGACCAAAATGATTGAATGCCGCAAGTTGGCGCTGATAGGGGGCAATATCACCGACGTTAGCTGCAATCCAATCAGCATCGTAATAGGTATCGAGGTAACGTTCACCCGAGTCGCAAATTAAGGTGACGATTGAGCCTTGTTCTCCACGCGCTTGCATTTGTACGGCAAGTTGCAATGCGCCGTAAAGGTTAGTGCCTGTCGATGCGCCGTTTTTACGGCCAATCAGTTGCTCTAACCAATGAATCGTCGCTACGGAAGCCGCGTCGGGGATTTGCAGCATAGAATCCACAACGCCAGGAATAAACGATGGCTCGACTCTTGGTCGACCTATGCCTTCAATTTTACTGCCATTGCAACAGGTTAAGCTGGCATCGCCGCTCTGATAAAAATCAAAAAATACCGAGTTTTGCGGATCAACTACGCAAAGCTGGGTCGCCAACCTTTGATAGCGGATGTAGCGGCCTATGGTCGCCGATGTGCCGCCTGTACCCGGACTCATCACTATCCAACGCGGGATTGTGTGTGGCTCGCGTTCCATCTGATTGAAAATAGAATTGGCAATATTGTTATTGCCGCGCCAGTCTGTTGCGCGCTCGGCGTAGGTGAATTGATCCATGTAATGGCCGCCCAGCTCTGCGGCTAGGCGCGCCGATTCGGCGTAAATCTCACTGGAATGGTCGACAAAATGACATTGGCCGCCATAGAAAGTGATCTGTTCAATCTTCTTTTTAGCCGTGCTTTTAGGCATCACGGCAATAAAAGGTAAACCGAGTAAGCGGGCAAAATAGGCTTCAGAAATCGCTGTGCTGCCCGATGAGGATTCGATAATGGGCGTACCTTGCTTAATCCAGCCGTTACACAGGGCATAGAGGAAGAGTGAGCGGGCGAGGCGATGCTTTAAGCTGCCTGTCGGGTGGGTACTTTCATCTTTAAGATAAATATCTATGCCATCGAGCATAGGTAATTCAAGCTTAATCAAATGGGTATCGGCGCTGCGCTGAAAATCCGCTTCAATCTTGCCTATCGCATGGGCTTCCCACGTTGGGCAGAGTCTGTGAGCGCTGTGTGAGTCCACTGGCGGTTGAATTGTGTTAGATATCATCATAGTCACTTCGAAAGGGATCATTTTTCAGAGCATATCACAGGGACGGGCAAAGCGGTTTTATTGGATCTGCTTGGCGTTACTCGCTTGGGGGCATTAGCTTGAAGTCGCGCGAGGCGTGATTGATGTTAAAGACAAATATTGCGAACTAAAAAGATGGCTTCAAATAGAAGTGCAGTTTAATACAAAGAATGTAATTAGAACAAAATGAATAGATGAAGCTATGGCAGATAAAACTGGAATAGACAAAACGGAAGTTGAACAAGAGCGGTATATACAATGAAAGAAATGGTGGAGGGAGAAGGATTCGAACCTTCGAAGGCTGAGCCGTCAGATTTACAGTCTGATCCCTTTGGCCACTCGGGAACCCCTCCACAAACTTTCTTTACTTTTAAAACTCAACCAAACATTGGCCATGTTTGGTACTTGAAAATGATTATCTGCGTTAGAGATAAAGATGGTGGAGGGAGAAGGATTCGAACCTTCGAAGGCTGAGCCGTCAGATTTACAGTCTGATCCCTTTGGCCACTCGGGAACCCCTCCACGAATACCTTTAACGCTTTTGTAAAACTCTACATCATTTTCGAACAACACTCACAAACTTACAGTGCAAATGGTGGAGGGAGAAGGATTCGAACCTTCGAAGGCTGAGCCGTCAGATTTACAGTCTGATCCCTTTGGCCACTCGGGAACCCCTCCTCAATTGCGGCCGCCATAGTAGTCAGAAACCTTTTGCATGTAAATACCCAATTTAAAAATTTTCCTAAAGTTATGCATCAAATGGTCGATTAACTAACAACGAATTGTTTTGACGATGTTTTTTTATGCAAATTGATGTTCCTTTAGTCAACGAAGCCCAAATTGGCACCCGCTTAAACGCGGCGATAGAAAACGACAGACGGGGCGAATTCGCCCTGTTGCTGTCGTTACTGTCGGTTGACGCACGGGACATGGCGCAATTTCAATGGCAAAACGAGCTTGATATGGCGCAAAAATTACAGCGTCAGTTCGAATTACCACCGCAGCAAAGCTTAATGGCGGATTTATCTTGTGCCGAACCTGTAGTCGATAACAGCAGTATTTTTATGGCTCAAGGTCCGCGGGCATTTCAATTACAGCAGGCACTGCGACCGGAAGCGTTAGTGATCCGAGGCGGTGAGAGCGTTGCAATGGCCGAGGCCCTGAGTAACTGTGATCATGTCACCCAGCTCAGGCAGAGGGGCCAACTCAGCGCGCCTAAGGTTGAAATCATGCATTTTGCCGATCAATTGGCAATCCAACGTAATCTCGTGCCTCTGCTCGCTTCAGCCTAGGGCAGTCTTCCCGTAAGTGGTCTTCAATGCCAATCGAGTCAATCTGCGCCATTTCAGTAAATAAGCGTGAGCTAAAGCCAGTTATCTTGAGGCTTAATTACCTATAATTCTGATTAACCTATCGAGTTAGCCACTTACCGCGCAAATAAATTAGCGAGCATAGTTTAGTGATGCCGTTAATCAGTCGCTTTATAAATAAGGAATACAGATGAAAGGCATAATAGAAGCACAGAATCCGGCAGTGAATGACACTTGCACCGATTGTGGCAGTTTTGTCGATATCGGCGCCGTCATTGATGAACACGATACCTTATTGACGTTAAATTTTGTTGGCGATAGCGCGCAAACAGATGCAGAAAGTATGGCGAGCCGTGCCCAAGCTCGATTTGCTGAAGTACAAACTGAGTTTGTGACCACGGCGGCGGGTATCGATTTACTGCTGACCTTTGGTGTGAGCGCCGAGAAAATGATTTTCCAATTGGAAAACGGTTTATAAGTTTTTGTGCAGCACTTTTAGCGGATAGAATTCGAACTTAATCGTTTTAACTGTCTAAAAATGCTGCAGTTGTTAACTGAATTGTAATAAATTGTGCCACATGTTGCTGCACTTACAATAGATAGTGTAATCTGCCTCCAAATAAGAATAATTCAATCAGCTTAATTGCACATTTCAAGGTACGTTTGCGCGTAGCAAAGACCTTTAGCCCAACACGAAGTTTTGTAGGGAATCAGCGTGAAGCGACGTCAGCATCAGCATTTATTGGAGTCTTTGGTTCAGTCAACTGCAAAACAGCAGGGCGATTTCACCAAGACAGCAGAGTTAGCCACAGAGTTGTTGTGCCAGAATTTAGCGGTTTCTTTGGTGTCAGTGTGGACGTTTTCAGCTGATCAACAAACCCAAACACTCGTTGCACAATTTGGTTCTATGATGTTGCAAGACATTCATAGGCCTAAACTATTACAAGCTTGTCCCCGTTATGTGCACGAGCTTAAAACCCTGCGCCATATCGATGCTGGCAATACGCTGACCGATCCCCGTTTAAGTGAATTGGCAGAGTGCTACTTTATCCCGCGGCACATCAATTCGAGTCTCGACATCGCCATTCGCATCAATGGTTGTCTGGAAGGTGTGCTCTGCATCGAGCGGGCGCAATTCACCCCTCACTGGCACGACAGCGAAATCCACCTCGCGTGCCAGATGGCCGACCAATTAGCTCTGACCTTAGCGACAAAACATAGCTACGACAAAGAAGAAAGACTGAGCTTGTTTCGCTGTGCGACTGAGCAGTCTCGGCAGATCAGTATGCTCATAAATTTGCATACTGAAAAAGTCGAGTATGTGAATCAGGCGCACAGTGAAATCACTGGCATGCCCCGTGAGCAGATAATCGGCGCAAATATCCGTGAATTGGCTTTTTTTAAGCAGCATGCCCAATTAGCCGAGCAAACCCTAGCGCAGATTTTTAGGGGCGAAATTGCCAAAGGCGAAGCGCAGTTTAGCCGTGCCGATGGTAGTCGTTATTGGCTGACATATGTGCTGAGTCAATTTATTACCGATCGCGGCAATCATTATGCCTTGGTCTCGTGTGAGGAAAATACCGATGAGCACAACTACAAATCAGAGCTTGAACGCCTCGCTTGGCGCTGTGGATTAACGGGGCTACATAACCGTACCCACTTTAATCGAGTGCTTGAACGTACCAATAAGGGACTGTTGTTATTAGTCGATCTGGTTGGATTTAAACGGTTTAACGATACCTATGGGCATGAGAATGGCGATAGCTTATTGATTGAAATCGCCCGCCGTTTGAAACATTTCTCCGAGATCAATAAAGCCACCGAAATTGCCCGTGTCGGCAGCGATGAATTTGCCGTGCTGCTGACCGATGATAACGCGGTATACGATCTCGATTATTTTAGTACGCGTCTGTATCAGCATCTGGCTATGCCTATCTTAATCGGTCGCGAACAAGTCGAGCCTAAGCCTGCCTTAGCTGTGGTTGATATCGCCTCGGTGGCGAGTTTGTTTGCTCCGTTAACCTGTGCCGATATTGCTGTTCAGTATGCTAAAAAGAAAAAAGGCACAGCAATCCAAGTGTTTAACAGCACTTTATTGAGTGCTTTTAAAGAAGATGCACAGATAGAGCGCGATTTACACAGTGCCATCCGTGGTCGTCAGTTTGAGCTTTATTATCAGCCACTGAGGGATTTGGAGCAGAATACCTATATTGGCGCTGAAGCTTTAATCCGTTGGCACCATCCTAAAAGAGGCGTGTTATTTCCCGCATCTTTTATCGACATTGCCGAGCAATCGGGGATGATTAATTCCATTGGCAGCTGGGTGTTAGAGGCTGCATGTCGCCAGTTAAACCTATGGCAACACCATAATGCGGACATGACGATGCACGTGAATGTGTCGGCCCGTCAGTTTTTCAGTGGCAATTTATTCGAGCAGGTGTGGCAGCTATTAACTCGTTATCGATTGAAACCTAAGACGTTAATTTTAGAGATCACTGAAACTGAGTTGATGGGCGACATTCGCCACGCGACCTTGTTATGTCAAGAATTAGCGGAATTAGGCGTAGGACTTGCGATTGACGATTTTGGCACGGGTTATAGCTCAATGCGGTATTTAAAGCAGTTCCCGATCAGTAAACTTAAGATTGATCGGTCGTTTATTTCAGATCTGACTGTGAGCCGCGAAAGCCGCGAAATTGTCTCAGCCATTATCGCAATGGCGAGTGCTTTGAATATCTCTTTGACGGCAGAAGGGGTTGAAACCCTTGAACAAGAAGCCTTTTTAGCGAAGAGTTTTTGCCATCAGGCGCAGGGCTATCTCTACAGCCCCGCATTGCGGGAGCCTGAGTTTGCACAATTTATTTTGTCGGCCAAAAGCCCTTCGGTCTTGACCCACTAGACTGGTGTACTTGTTAACTCAGAGAGACTTTAAGCAGCATTGTTTGATTTTTTTACCGCTATGGCAAACGCAAGCATCATTTCTGCCGGGTAACTTCGCCGTCATTTGCTGGCCTTGGCTGTAATACCAGCGGCCCGTTTGATAGATAAATTCTGAACGCTCATAGATAGCATCAATTTCACCTTCGAGTTTGTACCAAGCCTTAAATGTCACTGTGCCATGTCTTGGTTCAGCGATTGCTTGACTCGCAGCTTGTGAGCTGTGGGTGGGTGTTTCACTGCTGCTGAGTACTTCTAGTCCTAACCAGTGTGGGTGAGGGCCAGTATTCAAACTTGCTAGGGTGAGGCCGTTTAGGTACTCGGGATGATGTGTTTTTAAAATATAATCAAAATTTTTCAACATAAATGCGCAGTAGCGTGAGCGCATGAGTTGCTCGGGCGTGCGCGCAACGACTTGCCCAGAATCCAGATGAATATGCAGTGGAGAGCAGCAATCTTGATAGCGTTTGCCACTGCCACAGGGGCAGTTTTGTTCAGTTGTCGTCATGTATTCTTTGCGATATCGATTTATTTAATAAATTAGGCTTTAATTCTAACGCATTATACTTTTATTTTAATGCATTAAGCATGTATCTGAATGCGTTAAATAGCGTCAGCACAAAACTTAGGGTAATTTTTTACCGACAGGCAAAGGCGGGAACTGGCGGCCATAATACAAGTTAGGCACAGGTTTCGCATTTAGATAATAGCTAGGTTCTGCACGATTATTGGTGTCTAAACTTACTTTCCACTGAGTCGCTGAGACCTTTTCTGTACCAATGGCAAATTTGCCTGCAAATTCACTCACAGGTTCACCCGTTTCTTGTGCGGGATAAAATCGAACTAAATAATAGCCAGTATCTATGGCACCATTGCCGATAATTTTACGTTTAGTAATGCGGAAATCCACGTCGATAGTGGCTTTCTTAGCGCGGATTTTATCGAAAAATTTCTTGTAAATCGCAACGATATTATCTCGTCCATAGTAAATCTCTTTACTTTGACTCTCAGATAAGTAGCTCGCATCATCGGCATAAATTTCACGGGTCACTTCAGGGGATAATTGATTAAAAGCGCTAATAAATAGAGGATAATTAGCATTGATCAATTGATCATCTGTGGATTTTGTATGCGTTTTAGCTGGATTGGCTAAGCTTGGCAGCGACAATAGGCACATCAGGACTAGCGGCAAAAATTTCATTACTTTATTCTAATCTGGCAATCATGGCGTCACTATAATGGAGCCGCCCGCTGAACTAAAGCCTTGAATGTTTACAAAGTGTGTTTCTGTACAAGAGTGTGAAGTAAAGGAGCTTGCCATGCTGGATGATGAATCAGCACTGTTTTTTGAGGAAATGGCCGGAGTTGTACCCCTGAAAGGTGAGGTGCCTGTGGTGAGTTTTGCGCCCAAAGCGTTAACGACGGAGCAGATCAATAGACGCGATGCCTTACAAAGGGAAGCTTATTTAGCGTGTATGCCGCTGGATTTGAAGGCGTTTGTGCAGCAAGCCCCGGATGAGATTGTCAGCTTTAAACGTGAAGGGGTACAAGGCGGCGTTTTTAAGCGCTTACGCATGGGGCAATACAGTATCAAGATGGTGCTCGATGTGCATGCCTATCGACTTAATCAAGCTCGCGAGGCCGTACTCAACTATTTACTGGCAGCGCAGGCGCACGGTGAGCGGTGTGTGATGTTGAACCACGGTAAAGGTTATCAGAGTCAACCCTTTGCTGGATTACTCAAATCCGCTGTGTGTTGTTGGTTATCACAACTGGATATGGTGCTGGCCTATCATTCGGCGAAAACTGAGCAGGGCGGCACTGGGGCGCTGTATGTGATGTTAACTAAGTCTGAACAGCTAAAGCTTGAAAACCGTGAAGCCAATCGTAAAGGCATGGGTTTGCGTTAGACCAAAACAGGCCCAGTATTTGATAAAAAGTATTGAATAACAAGCAGGAATAAAAATGCCCAATCTCGTTGGGCATTTTGCTTTATGCAATTTGGTAATGACTTAACGCGTCATTACCAACCACATTGGCGATTTGCGGCGGTATTTTGCTCATCTAACCATGTTTTAAGTGGCGCGAAGTAATCGAGCACAGCTTTGGCATCCATAACTTCTTTGCCTGTGACTTCTTTCAATGCTTCAGGCCATGGCTTACTTAAACCTAACTCGAGCATCTTATTGAGTTTCTCTCCCGCAGCTTGATTGCCATAGATACTGCATCTATGAACCGGACCTTTATCGCCCGCAGTTTCACATAGCGCTTGATGGAACTGGAATTGCAGAATATGCGCGAGGAAGTAACGGGTGTAGGGCACACTGCCTGGCACATGGTATTTAGCGCCCGGATCAAAGTCAGCTTCGCTGCGCTTCGTCGGTGCTTTTACGCCTTGGTATTTTTCCCTGAGATCCCACCATGCTTGGTTATATTGGGCAGGTGTGATTTCGCCGCTAAACACTTTCCAGCGCCACTGATCTATCATCAGACCAAAGGGCAAGAAGGCGATTTTATCTAAAGCTTGCTTCAGTAAGAGGCCAATGTCCTTAGAGGCATCAGGTACTTCATCTAATAAGCCAATCTGTTTTAAGTAGCTTGGGGTGATCGACAACGCAATCGTGTCACCAATCGCTTCATGGAAACCATCGTTGGCGCTGTTTTTAAACAGGAATGGTTGCTGTTTATAAGCGCGTTGATAGAAGTTATGTCCAAGTTCGTGGTGGATCACGCTAAAATCTTCGGCGGTCTTTTGGATACACATTTTTATACGAATATCGTCGAGATTATCGAGATCCCATGCCGAGGCGTGGCAAACCACATCACGATCCTTTGGCTGAACGAATAGAGAACGTGCCCAAAAACTTTCTGGCAATGGCGCAAATCCTAGTGATGTGATGAAGCCTTCGGCTTGTTTCACCATTTTATGCTCGTCATAGCCATTTTTTGCCAGTAGCTCAGTGACATCGTAACCCGGGTCGGCATTGTCTGGGGCGACTAAATCATACACATTTCCCCATTGCTGGGCCCACATATTGCCGAGTAAATGTGCCGGGATCGGTCCTGTGGTTGGTGCGATGCTATCGCCGTATTCTTTATTGAGTTCACCGCGTACGTAACAGTGTAATGATTCATAAAGGGGTTTCACTTGGCCCCAAAGACGATCGAGTTCCTGTGAAAAATCATCGGGTTTCATATCATATTGACTACGCCATAGCTCAGACAGGTTTGCATAACCAAGATCCTTCGCGCCTTCATTGGCCAGTTCCACTTCACGTTGAAACAAGGGACGCATGGGTTTGGCAATTTCACGCCAGCCTTTCCACGCTTCTAGTAAGGTTGCGGGATCCCGTGATTCGGCCATCAAGCTCGATAGCTCAGGCTGGGTCATACACTTACCGTCGGCAAAACAGTACTTTCCTTTGCCGTATAAGCCATTTAATTCTGAGCTAATTTGCGCAAGCTCGGCATTTTTCGCAGGATCGAGCGGGGCGGGCAATACTAACGCACTGCGTAGAATATTAAGCTTACGGGCATTAACGGGATCGAGTTGCACATTGGCGTACTTAGCCGCCTCTGTTGCAAATTTCACCGACGCTGCGCTGACCTTTTCACCGACTGCCGCAGACAGGGCCGCGGTATCATCGGTAATAAAGTTACTGTAAATCCACTCGGCGCGATTAGATTCAATCGATAATTCAGCCATTTTGGCTTCAGCATCGTTAATAAAAGCAATGGCTTGTGCTTTATCTGGCGCGGTATTGATGACAGCCGCTTCAGTGCTAGCGGGCTTGTCGGTTTTGCTTTGTGCATCATTACAGGCCGTTAATCCCAGCGTTAAGGCGACTATGAGGGCGATTTTACTGCGACGATTTAATGAAATAACCATGTCTACTTGTCCTTGTTGTTTTTGTGTTACACAGTTTACCTAAAGCTAAGGTGTATTGCACAAGGGTTAATGGGCTTGTTGGTTACACTTATTTCGCAGATGTTCCATATACGGCTTGAATGCAGGCTAGAAAGCGGCGAATTTGTCCAATTTTAGTTTGACATCCGTGGTGCCAATGTTTAATTTAAACGAGTGTTTTAAATTAATTCAAGGTCACGGAATGGCAAGTCGATCCGATACAAAAACTAGAATACTTGATGCCGCAGAAAAACTGTTCGCCGAACGGGGCTTTTCTGAGACCTCGTTGCGACTCATCACCAGTAAGGCTGAGGTGAATTTAGCATCGGTCAATTATCACTTTGGTTCTAAAAAAGAGCTGATCCGTGCAGTATTAGCGCGTTATTTAGACGTGTTTATGCCTGCGGCTTCAAACCAAATTAATCGCTTAAATGCCGCGCCAGCACAAGCAACACTCGAAGAAATTTTGTCTTCGCTGGTCGATCCTTTATTGGATTTAAACGCGCTACGTACCGAAGGCACCACGATCTTCCTGCAGCTTTTAGGCCGTGGCTATATCGAAAGCCAAGGACATTTACGTTGGTTTATCACTACCCATTACGGCCAGCATCTCGATGCTTTTGTTAAAGCCGTGTCGGCCAGTGCGCCACATATTCCACCCGCTGAAATGTTTTGGCGTTTACACTTTACCTTAGGCACTATCGTATTCACTATGGCGTCCGCCGATGCCCTAAACGATATCGCTGCTGCTGAGTTTGGTGAGCATAACGACATCGAAGCCGTGATCCGTAAAGTGATCCCATACATGGCGGCTGGCGTATCAGTCCCCGTTTCTTCTTAATTAAAAGGTCTTGATAATGTTGACGATTATAATTCTTGCCCTGATAGCCATTGTCGTGTTGTTTGCGGTGAAAAATATCCGGATGCAGTTTATTACCCGCCCAGTTTTTAGTTTTTTCAAGAAGGTCTTGCCGCCACTTTCAGATACCGAGCGCGAAGCGATGGAAGCTGGTGATGTCTGGTGGGAAGGGGAGTTATTCCGCGGAAATCCTAACTGGAATACCTTGCACAGCTACGGTAAGCCGACGCTGACCGCTGAAGAAAAAGACTTTATCGATAATCAAGTCATGACAGCCCTGACGATGATCGATGATTTCGACATAGTGCATAACCGTAAAGATTTACCGCCAGAGTTGTGGGAATACTTTAAGAAAGAAGGCTTCTTCGCCCTGATTATTCCGAAGAAATTCGGTGGTAAAGCTTTCTCTGCCTATGCTAACTCTACCATTGTCAGCAAATTAGCCAGCCGCAGCGTAAGCGCTGCTGTGACTGTCATGGTACCGAACTCTTTAGGCCCTGGTGAGTTGTTGACCCACTATGGTACGAGCGAGCAGAAAGAGCGCTGGTTACCTGCTTTAGCTAAAGGCGATGAAATTCCTTGTTTTGCGTTAACCGGTCCAGAAGCGGGCAGTGATGCCGGCGCTATCCCAGATGTGGGTATTGTGTGCCGTGATACCTTTAATGGCGAAGAGATGCTCGGGCTAAAACTGACTTGGGATAAACGTTATATCACGCTGGCGCCAGTGGCGACGGTTCTGGGTTTAGCGTTCCAAATGCGCGATCCTGAAGGTCTGCTTGGTGATAAGAAAAACTTAGGCATTACCTGTGCGTTGATCCCAACGGATCATCCTGGTGTGGTGATTGGTCGTCGACATAATCCGCTGGGCATGGCGTTTATGAACGGTACTACTCAAGGCAAAGAAGTATTTATCCCGCTGGATTGGATTATCGGTGGCCCTGAATTTGCCGGTAAAGGCTGGCGTATGCTGGTTGAGTGTTTGTCGGCGGGCCGCGGTATTTCATTGCCAGCATTGGCAACGGCGTCAGGTCACATGGCGACAAAGACGACAACGGCTTACAGCTACGTGCGTCATCAGTTTGGTATGGCGATTGGCCAGTTTGAAGGAGTGCAAGAAGCGCTGGCACGTATTATTGCCAACACTTATCAGTTGGAAGCTGCGCGTCGTTTAACAACTACGGGTATCGATCTTAAAGTGAAACCTTCGGTTGTGACTGCCATTGCTAAGTACCATATGACTGAATTAGGCCGTTCTGTGATGAACGATGCGATGGATATTCAATCAGGTAAGGGCATTCAATTAGGACCTAAAAACTATTTAGGCCACCCTTATATGTCGAATCCAATTTCGATCACTGTGGAAGGCGCGAACATTCTAACCCGCTCCTTGATGATTTTTGGTCAAGGTGCGACTCGCTGCCATCCTTACGTGCTTGCCGAAATGGAAGCCGCAGCGATGGAAAACCAACATGAAGCCTTAGAGCGTTTTGATGCGCTATTAATGGGCCACATGGGTTATGCCACGCGTAATGCTTTCAGTGCGTTGTTTAGTGCCTTAAGTGGTAGCCGTTTTGGCAGTGCGCCAGTGAGCGGTGAAACTAAGCAGTACTATAAAGATATGTCGCGTATTTCGTCTGCGTTAGCCTTAATGACAGATTTATCCATGCTGATCATGGGCGGCGATTTAAAACGCAAAGAAATGCTGTCGGCACGTATGGGCGATGTGCTCAGCCAGTTGTATTTAGGCTCAGCAACCTTGAAGCTATTTGAAGACAATGGCCGTCAACAGGACGATTTACCAGCGGTACGTTACGTCATGGCCAATCGTTTGCACTTAGCGGCTAAAGCACTGGAAGACACGATCCGTAACTTCCCGAGCCGTCCTGTGGCATGGTTACTGCGCGGCTTAATCTTCCCGCTGGGTAATCACTTCAATGCGCCGAGCGATAAAATGGCGACCGATTTAGTCGGCGGCATGTTGAAGCCTGGCCCTGCTCGTGACCGTATTACCTTCCTATGTCCTGAATTTGAAGGAGATAAAGGCGGTATTGCAGAAGTTGAGCAAGCATTTGTTGCGCAATATGCCTGTAAAGATATTTATAAAAAGCTGAAGAAAGCGCAGCGTGCCGGTGAACTGCCAGCCAAAGTGCCTAATCTCGTCTTGTTTGCAAAAGCACTCGAGACAGGCGTTATCACTGCCGATGAAGAGCAGAAATTGCAGCATGCTGATAAGCTGCGCTTAGCGGCAATTAATGTGAATGATTTCGAAGCGTTATAGTGATTGCTAGTGTTTGATGTTAGCGTTTAATGTTAGTACGGTCTGGTCTAAGCGGTATTAAGTTCAATGATTACTCCGCTTGGGCGATAGGGCCGTTTGGATTTCCCTCAGCAATGAGAGAACGACAAATTAGCACCAACTGAAATCAGCAGTCACAGATAACAGCATTTACAGAGAACTGCAGATATAAAAAAACCACCTTCATAAGGTGGTTTTTTATTGGCTTTTTTCTAACGCGCTTTAGTCGTTAGATAAAGCTAAAGCAATTTAAGCAACGATCAACACTTTACAGGTGTTAGTGCCGCCAATCGTTTCCATTGCATCGCCTTTGGTCATCAGCACCATATCACCGCTGTTCAAATAACCTGCAGCTGTTAATGCTTCTAACGCTTTTTGCGCTAGCTCATCAGCTGGGTGGATAGTTGAATCGAAGTAGATTGGTAACACGCCGCGGTACAAAGCCATTTTAGCCAGCGTTGTCGCGTGACGTGATAAACCTAAGATCGGCAGTGCAGAACTGATGCGTGACATCAATTGTGGTGTCGCACCCGATTCAGTCAAAGCAATAATTGCCTTAACGCCTTCAAGGTGGTTAGCGGCATACATAGTCGATAGTGCAATCGTTTCTTCAACTGAAGTGAAACGCACATCTAATCTATGCTTAGACACAATCACACTTGGGTGAGACTCTGCGCCAACACAGACGTTTGCCATTGCCTTAACGGTTTCTTCTGGGAAGTCACCGGCAGCGGTTTCAGCTGATAACATCACAGCATCGGTACCATCAAGCACTGCGTTTGCCACGTCCATCACTTCGGCGCGGGTTGGCATTGGGCTTGAAATCATCGATTCCATCATCTGAGTGGCCGTGATGACGACTTTGTTCAGTTGGCGTGAACGGGCGATTAACTTCTTCTGCACTGCAACGAGTGCAGCATCACCAATTTCAACACCTAAGTCACCACGGGCAACCATGACAACGTCAGATGCTAAGATCACATCATCCATAGCCGCATCGGTCGCAACGGCTTCAGCGCGTTCAACTTTAGCCACGATCAAGGCGTTACAACCGGCTTGACGGGCAAGATCACGGGCGTAATCTAAATCAGCACCACTGCGTGGGAACGAGACGGCTAAATAATCCACTTGGATCAATGCCGCAGTCAGAATGTCAGCTTTGTCTTTTTCGGTCAGCGCTGCAGCAGAAAGTCCGCCGCCTTGCTTGTTAATACCTTTGTTGTTAGATAAAGGGCCAGCCACAGTCACTGTGGTGTGCACTTTACGGCCTTCAACACGCTCAACACGTAATTGAACACGGCCATCATCTAACATCAAGATATCGCCAACAGTCACATCGTCAGGCAATTGCTTGTAATCGATACCCACTTGGGTCTCGTCGCCTTCACCTTTTGCTAACTCGGCATCAAGCACGTAGGCTTGACCTAACACCAGTTGCACTTTCTTATTGTCTTTGAAAGTAGAAACGCGGATTTTAGGGCCTTGTAAGTCACCCAAAATAGCCACATGAACGCCCAACTCTTTAGCGATTTCGCGCGCTTGAGTGGCTCGTTTTAAGTGATCTTCTGGGGAACCGTGGGAGAAATTAAGACGTACAACGTTTGCACCTGCCGCGATGATGCGGCGTAGATTATCATCACGATCGGTAGCGGGACCTAGAGTGGTGACGATTTTGGTTCTGCGGAACATAAGGATACTCCGTTAAAGTTAAAAAAAATCTTGGGCCTATATTACCATGCAATTCCAGATTATGTAGTAAAGTTACAATCAAATTGATCTAAAGTTATGTATGAAAATTGTGAGGTATCGCTGATATTTGCACGATAAATGGCTAGGTTAAGGATCAACACTAGCCATTTTTAGAAAAGGAAGTGAGTTACAGTATCGGATCTTTATTGATGCGAGACTCTTTTAACACCTCTTTCACTCGTTTCAAATTATCGCGGAAACGTGGGCCTCTACGTAAGGTAAAGCCGGTTGCCAATACATCTATAGTGACTAATTGGGCTAAACGCGAGGCCATAGGTAAATACATGTCGGTATCTTCTGGCACTTCCATTGTCACGGGCAGCGTACATTCCATCGACAAAGGCGAGTTGCGGGCGGTAATACCAATCACAGCTGCACCGTTTTCTCTTGCTAAACGTGCTATCTCAATCAATGACTTAGTGCGGCCTGTGTGGGAAATTAATACAACAACATCACCTTCATTGCTGTTGATACAGCTCATGCGTTGCATTAGAACATCGTCAAAACAGATGACAGGCACATTAAAGCGGAAGAATTTATTTTGGGCGTCATGGGCAACAGAAGCGGATGCGCCTAGGCCGAAAAAGGAAATAGTCTTAGCTTGAGTGAGTATATCAACCGCTTTGTTTATGGCTGAAATATCTAAACTTTGACGTGCGGTATCAAGTGAAGCCATTGAAGATTCAAAGATTTTTGTCGTATACGACTCAGTCGAATCATCTTCTTCAACGTGGCGGCTCACATAAGGAGTACCGTTCGCAAGACTTTGCGCTAGATGTAACTTAAAATCAGGGAAGCCTTTAGTATCTAAGCGGCGGCAGAAACGATTCACAGTAGGTTCACTGACATCTGCCATCTTAGCCAGTGTGGCGATGCTAGAATGTATAGCTGTCTGTGGTGATGCTAAGATCACCTCTGCAACTTTGCGTTCTGATTTACTAAAATGGGTGAGGCTTTTTTGAACCTTTTCTAGGGTATTCATACGCGTATGTCCGCTAAATTGAGAATGTAATTTTATTTATTTTTGTTTTGTGGAGACAGATCAAGGCTGGCGGCCCACAAAGAGACTCTATGTAGTAACTTTTCAGTACAATTTTGAAATAAGACTTTACTAGCTTCAGTAATTTAAGCACAAAAAGCATATCAGATTAATGCTGTAAGTGCCTAGTTAGCTAGAATGTTAATATTTATAAAAATAGATGCATTTAACAAATTCTGTTGTTATATTACAACAAAAGTGTGGATTTCTTCATCGACATGAAGGGACACGACATACAAAGGAGATCGTAACGCAATGGGCAAAACAACATCAGGCGCCAAAGCTTGTGACTTCGTACTCTTTGGTACTAAAGGCGATTTGGCACGACGCAAGTTGTTACCTTCTTTATACCAGCTAGATAAAGCTGAACTTCTCGATAAAGATACGAAAGTGATCGGTGTCGCGAAAGACGAGTTTACTCAAGATGAGTTTATCGAATTAGTCACGCTTGCATTAAATACCTTCGTGAAAGAGCCTTTGTGCGAAGAGACTCTCCAACGTTTCCTGTCCCGCTGCCACTATATAGGCACTAACTTTACCGATTCAGCGGGCTACAGTGCCTTCCATGAACTGCTCAAACCAGAAGAGCGCGTCATGGTCAGTTACTTTGCTACGCCACCGGCGATATTCGGCGACATTTGCCGTTGTTTGCATGAACAAGATCTTATCCATCCTGATTCACGCGTGGTGCTCGAAAAGCCAATCGGCTCAGATTTAGACTCTTCTCGCGTTATCAATGATCAAGTTTCCGCTTACTTCAAAGAACGTCAGGTTTACCGTATCGACCATTACTTAGGTAAAGAAACCGTACAGAACTTGATTGCCCTGCGTTTTGCGAACTCTTTATTTGCCTCTAAGTGGGACAACCGTACGATTGACCACGTCCAGATCACAGTAGCAGAAGAAGTGGGTATCGAAGGCCGTTGGGGTTACTTCGACAAAGCGGGTCAGATGCGCGACATGATCCAAAACCATTTGCTGCAAGTGTTAACGCTCGTTGCTATGGATCCACCGGTCAACTTAGACGCTGACAGCATCCGTGATGAAAAAGTTAAAGTGCTTAAATCACTGCGTCCGATTAATTCTGACAATGTGTATGAAAATACCGTACGCGGTCAGTACAGCGCAGGCTTCTTAAAGGGCAGCCCAGTACCGGGTTATTTAGAAGAGGAAGGCGCCAACCTTCAATCACACACAGAAACCTTCGTGGCGATTCGTGTGGATATCGACAACTGGCGTTGGGCGGGCGTGCCTTTCTATTTACGTAGCGGTAAACGTATGCCGTTTAAGAGCTCTGAAATTGTGGTATATTTCAAAAACCCACCGCATAACTTGTATCGCTCAAGCTACCGTAATCTGCCACCCAACAAGCTGACTATTCGTCTGCAACCCCATGAAGGGGTTGAAATCCAGATGATGAACAAAGTGCCAGGATTGGAGCAAAAACAACGTCTACAAACCACTAAACTCGATTTGAGTTTCTCCGATACCTTCAAAAATGAACGTATCGCCGATGCCTACGAGCGTCTATTACTCGAAGCTATGCTCGGTAATCAAGCGCTATTCGTGCGCCGCGATGAAGTCGAACAGGCATGGACTTGGGTGGATGGCATTATCCAATCGTGGGAACAAAGTAACGAAAAACCAAAACCTTATCCTGCGGGTACTTGGGGTCCAGTTGCGTCAGTTGCTTTGATCACCAAAGATGGCCGTTCGTGGGACGAGTAGGAGACTTTGATGATTAAAGAAACCGTATTCAAATCTTTCGATACGCCAAGTGCGTTAGAACAGCAACTGGCCAGCAAGATTGCGAGCCAGTTACAGGAAGCCGTCGATGCCCGCGGAAAAGCGAGCCTAGTGGTTTCCGGTGGTTCGACGCCGCTTAAGTTATTTCAACTATTGAGCATGAAGTCCATCGATTGGAGTGATGTTTATATCACTCTCGCCGATGAGCGCTGGGTTGAAGCCGACGCCGATGCTTCTAATGAACGTCTAGTGCGTGAACATTTATTACAAAACCGCGCGTCGAATGCCAAATTCCGCGGTTTAAAAAACATGTTTTCGACCGCAGAAGCGGGCGCCGATATGGCCGCCGAGTCTTTGTCTAATTTCCCGCGTCCTTTTGATGTGGTGGTATTAGGCATGGGTAACGATGGTCATACATGTTCTTGGTTTCCCTGTAGCGCTGAGCTTGAAAATGCGCTCACAACCCAAGCCCTGTGCGTGGCGACTAACCCCACCACAGCGCCCCACGGCAGAATAACGCTCTCTAAGAGTGCGATTCTGAACAGCAGACAAATTTATCTGCACTTGGTCGGGGAACAGAAATTATCCGTATATCGTCAAGCGTTAGAAAGTGATGATGTCCATGCTATGCCTATCAGAGCCGTATTAGCGCAGCGTAAAACGCCCGTTGATGTGTTCTGGAGCGCTTAAGGAGTCAAGATGCACTCAGTAGTTCAAGCTGTTACCGACAGAATTATTGCCCGTAGCAAAGCGTCACGTGAAGGTTATCTCGCCGCATTGAATGATGCCCGTAACCATGGTGTACACCGTAGCTCATTGAGCTGTGGCAACTTAGCCCATGGTTTTGCCGCCTGTAATCCAGACGACAAAAATGCATTGCGTCAATTGAATAAAGCGAACATTGGCATAGTGACGGCATTTAACGACATGTTATCTGCGCACCAACCCTATGAAAGCTATCCTGAATTGCTGAAAAAAGCCTGTCAGGAAGTCGGCAGTGTTGCACAAGTGGCAGGCGGTGTTCCGGCCATGTGTGACGGTGTGACTCAAGGTCAACCCGGTATGGAATTGAGCTTACTGAGTCGTGAAGTGATTGCTATGGCAACGGCTGTGGGCTTGTCTCACAACATGTTTGATGGCGCTTTACTGCTTGGCATTTGCGATAAAATCGTTCCAGGTTTACTTATCGGCGCCTTAAGCTTTGGTCATTTACCTATGTTATTCGTGCCCGCTGGGCCGATGAAATCAGGTATCCCGAACAAAGAAAAAGCCCGTATTCGTCAACAATTTGCCCAAGGTAAAGTGGATCGCGCGCAGCTGTTAGAAGCTGAAGCCCAGTCTTACCACAGTGCAGGAACCTGTACTTTCTACGGCACTGCAAACTCGAATCAGCTGATGCTTGAAGTGATGGGGCTGCAGTTACCAGGCTCGTCATTTGTGAATCCTGATGATCCACTGCGCGAAGCCTTAAACAAGATGGCCGCTAAGCAAGTGTGTCGTTTAACCGAAATGGGTACTCAATATACCCCAATTGGTGAAGTGGTCAGTGAAAAGTCTGTGGTTAACGGCATTGTGGCGCTCTTGGCTACCGGCGGTTCTACTAACTTGACTATGCACATCGTCGCCGCGGCTAGAGCTGCCGGTATTATCGTGAATTGGGATGATTTTTCTGAATTATCCGATGCCGTGCCATTAGTGGCGCGCGTGTATCCAAACGGTCACGCCGATATCAACCATTTCCACGCAGCAGGCGGCATGGCGTACTTAATCAAAGAATTACTTGATGCGGGTCTATTGCATGAAGATGTGAATACCGTTGCGGGCTTTGGTTTACGCCGTTATACCCAAGAGCCAAAACTGCTCGACGGTGAACTTCGCTGGGTCGATGGCCCTACAACAAGTTTAGATACTGAAGTGTTGACTTCAGTCGCATCGCCTTTCCAAGGCAATGGTGGTTTGAAATTACTGAAAGGTAACTTGGGCCGCGCTGTAATCAAAGTATCAGCGGTACAAGAACAACATCGTGTCGTTGAAGCGCCAGCGTTAGTCATTGACGATCAAAACAAACTCGATGCCTTGTTCCAAGCAGGGGCTCTGGATAGAGATTGTGTAGTTGTGGTTAAAGGCCAAGGGCCGAAAGCCAACGGTATGCCAGAACTGCACAAGTTAACCCCATTATTGGGTACGCTTCAGGACAAAGGCTTTAAAGTCGCGCTGCTGACCGACGGTCGTATGTCTGGCGCGTCGGGTAAAGTCCCCGCGGCCATTCACTTGACGCCGGAAGCCTTAGATGGCGGCTTAATTGCCAAAGTCAAAGATGGCGACTTGATCCGTGTCGATGCGTTAACAGGTGAACTGAGCCTGCTTGTTTCTGAAGCAGAACTTGCCACCAGAACCGCCGGAATAGTCGATTTACATCGCTCACGTTATGGCATGGGCCGCGAGTTATTTAGTGCACTACGTTCCAATCTAAGCAGTCCAGAAACTGGTGCGCGTTGTACTAATGCCATCGATGAACTTTATTAATACAAAGGAAGAATAACGCAATGCTTGAGAATAACTGGTCACTACAGCCACAAGATATTTTTAAACGCAGCCCTATTGTTCCTGTTATGGTGATTAACAAGATTGAACATGCGGTGCCATTAGCGCGAGCACTGGTTGCCGGCGGCATTAGCGTGTTAGAAGTGACTTTGCGTACACCTTGCGCACTCGAAGCTATCACTAAAATCGCCAAAGAAGTGCCAGAGGCCTTAGTGGGCGCGGGTACTATCTTAAACGAAGCTCAGCTTGATCTTGCGATTGCCGCTGGTGCGCAGTTTATTATTACCCCAGGCGCGACGGTTGAACTGCTAAAAGCCGGTATGCATGGTCCTGTACCATTGATCCCAGGCGTTGCGAGCATTTCAGAAGTGATGACGGGTATGGCGCTTGGTTACACCCACTTTAAATTTTTCCCAGCTGAAGCTTCGGGTGGTGTGGATGCACTGAAAGCCTTCTCGGGTCCGCTTGCGGATATTCGCTTCTGCCCAACAGGTGGCATTACGCCAAGCAGCTATAAAGATTATTTAGCGCTGAAAAACGTCGATTGTATTGGTGGTAGCTGGATTGCGCCAACGGATGCAATGGAACACGGCGATTGGGATCGTATCACTCAACTTTGTAAAGACGCCATCGGCGCTTTATAAATCGAGCTTGAAATAGCGACAAAAAAAACCACCGCAAGGTGGTTTTTTGTCTTTCATCTTTAGCCTTTGATAAAGAATGTCTGCGATAGCTGGCGCTATAGAAAGTCTAGCTTTTATAGAAATTCGCACATTTACAAACTGTCTGGTTTTACAGCAAGTCGGGCTGCGCAATGTCTGCTTGGCTACATTTCCTTACTCAGTTCCACATTCGAACCCGCTTTTGGGCTAAATAGCTGTTGATACAGTCGCCCCGCAAACTCATCGGTCATTCCCGAAATATAGTCCGCCAAGACTCTGTGGCTGTTTAAGCCTTGTTGCTCACTTTCGCGCCAGCGCTCTTGGGTGTTCAGTGGCAGTAAACGCTCGGGATCGGAAGCGAAGGCTTCGAATAAGCCCATCACAATCTGCTGGCCCTTATATTCGAGCATTTGGATCTCAGGTTTACGGATCACGTATTTATAAACCAGTTGCTTGAGCACATTGAGCGCAATGGCAAATTCCGGCTCTAAGGTGGCATTAAAGCGTAATAATGGTTCTTCAAACACGTCATCTTCTGAGATAACAATCGCGGTGACAAAGCCATTAACGAGGGTGCCTATGGCATCTTTACGTAGGTGATGCTCATGGGAAAACAGCTTATTGCCAATATCGGCAAGCTCTTGTCGTATCCACGAATCGCCGCTGTTGGTCAGTGTCGGCGCAACATCTTGATGCCACTGGGATGCCGTGACTATACCCATCACGATCGCATCTTCGAGATCGTGCACCGCATAGGCGATATCATCTGCCAGTTCCATAATCGAGCAATCGAAGGATTTAAACTGAGTGCGCAGATGTGGATAGTGGTGCAGGGCGGGGTGTGATCCTTGCTGCGTCGATGTAAAACGACTGCGGTCTGCCTCAGATAACGGCTCAAGCACCCAAGCGAAGATGTCGTTATCATCGTCGAAAATGCCCTTAACCGGCGGCCATTGTGACGGCTTGAGCTGTCTATGGTTGGTGATTTCATTATGCTCGCCCGCGACAAATAGCTTCGAGTGCGGCGCGGGGTATTTCAAAATCCCGAGCATGGTACGCCGACACAAGTTCATCCCGAAATCTAATGTGTAGGGCTCAAGCTTAGAGAGAATTCGAAAAGTTTGGCCATTGCCTTCAAAGCCGCCGTGGTCGCGCATCATGTAATTCAATGCCACTTCGCCGCCGTGGCCGAAGGGAGGATGACCAATATCGTGGGCTAAACATAAGGACTCTAATAAGCTCATAGAGCAAAGCAGCTGCTTATGCTGTGGATATTTGCGTCTGAGCTGGGCTGCTATGCCAGTGCCAATTTGCGAGACTTCGAGTGAGTGGGTTAATCGAGTGCGATAGAAGTCATTCATGCCAACGCCGAGCACTTGCGTTTTGGCCTGCAGGCGGCGAAAGGCGGCCGAGTGGAGAATACGCGCCCTGTCTCTTTGGTAAGGGCTGCGGTGATCGTTACGCCGTTGTTTATCTTCACCATGACGGCGTTCTTGCCAAACACTTGAAGTCATATGCATTCCTAGCGAGAGTGGAAAATCAAAGCATCTTGTTAATTTCGTCTAAATTCAAGGTGAAACTGGGCACAAAGCAGCTCATAAAATACTGTACTGCGGGATCAGGATTTGTCGCCAGCATATCTTCGAGACGCTTACGGGCGGTATTGAATTCACTGTTGCCGGCGCGGTTTTCTTCAAGACATTTAAGGTAAGCGCACAGAGTATCGGCGGATTTCACTATGGTCTTGTAAATGGGATCGGCGTAATCACTGATGAACAGACTGCGATAATCTTCTTTAAATTCCTCAGGCACCATATCCAGCATGCGCTGCTCGGCAATCGCCTCAATCTTTTTATACTCGGCTTCGATTTCTTTGTTGAAGTATTTCACTGGCGTCGGTAAGTCACCCGTGAGAATTTCACTGGCATCGTGAAAAATCGCCAGGCTCGTGGCTTGATGGGGATCAAGCGTCGTGCCGAACTTTTTATTGCTGATGATCACCAGTGCATGGGCCACCATGGCGACTTGTAGCGAGTGTTCCTGAACATTTTCAGTGCGAACGTTGTACATCAAAGGCCAGCGTTGGATAAGTTTCATTCGAGCTAAATGGGCAAATAAGTGACTCATAGTTTTCCTGTTAATTCGAGGGCCAGCGTTGGATAAGCGTCATTCGTGTTCTAAAAACGGCACATAAATGACTCTTAGTTTGCCTGCTAATGAGTGAATAGAAAGGCGACAAGCTGCATTGGAAGACGTGACACGAGTTGAATAAGCAGTATTGACGCTAATGAAGTCTTAGATTATCACAGCCTCGGATGACACGTGAGTATGAGCGGGAGATTTTGTAAAAATCGCTAAAAATAAAGCGACCACTAGGATCGCTTTATGACTCAAACCGTTAGCCGAGGCTAAACCTACTGCCGATAGTTTTCGAGGAAGGCGCCAAACTCGGTAAATGCTTTTTTCAGATCTTCTTTATAGGGTAAGAAAACCACGCGTAAATGGTCGGGCTCAGGCCAATTAAAGGCGGTGCCGTGCACTAACAAAATTTTCTTTTCTCTGAGTAAATCCAGCACTAAGCGCTCATCATCCCGCAGATTGAATTTCTTCATATCCAGTTTAGGGAAAGCATACAGTGCGCCCTTAGGCTTTTTCACGCTGACGCCCGGGATTTGATTCAACAGCTCGTAACAGGCATCCCGTTGAACTGTGAGGCGACCTTTAGGTAATATCAGCTCGTTAATACTTTGATAGCCGCCGAGCGCGGTTTGAATCGCATGTTGATTGGGCACGTTTGCACACAGGCGCATCGAAGAGAGCATCTCTAAACCTTCGATATAGCTCTTCGCGGCTTTAAGATTGCCAGACAACATCATCCAACCGACGCGAAATCCCGCTGCGCGATAAGCCTTTGATAGACCATTGAAGGTAACAGTTAAAATATCGTCCGACAGGCCAGCCGCAGGAACATGCTTGGCTTCGTCATACAAAATTTTGTCGTAAATTTCATCGGCAAATAAAATCAAACTGTGTTCACGGCAAAGCTCAACCACTTGCAGCAGTAATTCTTTGCTGTAAACCGCGCCTGTAGGATTGTTTGGGTTGATCAGCACAATACCGCGGGTACGCGATGAAATCTTACTTTTAATGTCGTTGAGATCGGGGAACCAGTCCGCTTCTTCATCACAACGATAATGCACCGCTTTGCCGCCAGCGAGATTGGCAGCCGCCGTCCACAGTGGATAGTCAGGTGAGGGGATTAAAATTTCATCATCGGTGTTAAGCAAACCTTGCATCGCCATCATAATGAGTTCAGAGACGCCGTTGCCTATATAGATATCTTCGATATCGACACCAAAAATCCCTTGGGCTTGATAATGCTGCACTATGGCCTTGCGGGCAGAGAATAATCCTTTTGACTCACAGTAGCCTTGCGCACTGGGTAGATTAAGGATCACATCGCGCACAATTTCCTCCGGCGCTTCGAAACCGAAGGGGGCGGGATTACCAATGTTAAGTTTGAGGATCCGATGACCCTCGTCTTCTAAACGTCTGGCTTCCTTGTGCACTGGGCCGCGGATGTCATAGCAAACGCTATCCAGCTTGTTGGATTTGATGATAGGGCGCATTTACACCTCGGAACATGCATAAAGTTTTGGCTTAAGTTAGCGCACCATAACGAAATTTCACTGTAGATGAAAGGGGGGAGCAGCACAGAATGGGACTTTTTTTGTAAATACCACTTAGTTAAATATGCTTTAACAGTCAATTAATGAAATAAGAACAAGTTTTATATTCTGACTTTAAGAAGGTTTTAAGAGTGTTTAGCTAATACTGACGGTAGATAAAACCCGCTTTACGTGTTTTTGGGATGCAGGAAGAAAATAATCACGCTTGATGGAAATGCATTTTCAGTGGCTGACGGCTATTTCGTTTTATTTGTTTGTCCTATAAATCTTAGTAGGGGAAAAGTGTATTTTAGCAAAAGCTTAATGATTGATTTTTAATCACAGTTCCTCGATAAGATCAACTTATGCCAGCTGTATATGACCTTGTGATAAATAGGCATATTTATTGAATGCTTATTAAGCTGAGAGGATCATAAACGGTTTCGTTGCGAGTGAGTTAAAAGACTTTAAAATCATTGTATTATATTGATTTTGTTTGCAGCCGTTAAAATTATTTTCTATCAAGTTAAATTTATAGTTGACTCAATATTCGATGCGCTTTATTTTCTGCGCGATGTTTTTGGCAAGGCACCTCAGATAGCAAGCAATTAGCGGGTTTTATCTTCAGGGTTAGTCATCATGAAGCAGCTGTGTTGACGTTCTGAATCATGTTGATTTCAGACGTTATTCTAAAACCATTTGCCTTTTAGGCGATTTATTTAGAGGACCTAAGTGCATGTCTGAACCGACAGCGTTAAGTCTCATCCCACCTTTGGTGGTATTGGTGTTAGCTATTTGGTTACGCCGTCCCATTTTATCTCTGATCATAGGTGCGGTAACCGGTTTCCTGTTACTCGATCCCAGTCAAGTCTTAAACAATTTTGCCAGTGTGTCATTGAAGGTCATGGCCGATGAAACCATAGGTTGGTTGATTCTGGTGTGTGGTGGTTTTGGTGCGCTGATTGCGCTTTTGGTCCGCACCGGCGGCGCGTTAGCGTTCGGCCGTAATGCACTGAGATTTGCTAAGGGACCCAAATCTTCCCTGTTGATGACGTTTATTCTTGGGATCGTGATTTTTATTGATGATTATCTCAATGCGCTGACCGTGGGTGAAACCATGAAGCGTGTAACGGATAAATTTAAAGTGTCCCGTGAGATGCTCGCCTATGTTGTGGATTCCACTGCCGCGCCTGTGTGCGTGTTAGTGCCATTATCGACTTGGGCAGTATTCTTTGGTGGGTTATTGGTCGATAACGGTGTGGCGGCCGAAGGTCAGGGCATTGCTGTCTACATGCAAGCGATTCCTTACATGCTTTACGCTTGGTTAGCCGTGGCTATGGTGCTACTTGTGGTACTCGGCATAGTGCCTGCCATTGGTCCGATGAAAACTGCGCAGCTGCGCGCCGCACAAGGCGAGCCAGCAGAAGCTCAAGTGGATTTTGACCAAGTGCAAACCTCGGACGAGTATGCGGTTAAAGCCATCGAAGAGGAATTTAAGCACGCCGATAATCATGGCAAATTACACAACTTTTTAGTGCCGATTGGTTTGTTAGTGGCCTTTACCGTGTACTTTGATATCGACGTGTGGAAAGGCTTGCTGGCGACTTTAGTCATCACTATCCCTTATTATGCTGTGCAGCGTTTGATGCCGTTATCCGAGATGATGGATCAGATGATTGATGGCTTTAAGAGCATGCTACCGGCGATTAGCACTGTGATTGCGGCATTTGTGTTTAAGGACGTATGCGATCAGTTATTACTGCCGCAGTACGTGATTGAATCATTAAGTCCGTTTATGACGCCTAAATTGCTGCCTGCAGTGGTGTTTTTATCCATGGCGATCCTCGCGTTTGCGACGGGTTCGAGCTGGGGCATTTTTGCGGTGACCATTCCTATCGTTATGCCATTAGCGCAATCGGTGGGCGCGGATATCCCATTAGTGATTGGTGCCTTGTTGTCGGCATCATCATTTGGTAGCCAAGCGTGCTTCTACTCAGATTCAACCGTATTGGCCGCCCAAGGCTCAGGTTGTAACTTAGTGAGCCATGCTGTGACTCAGTTACCTTATGCGCTGATCGCCGCTGTACTGGCGTTTATCGGCTTTATCGTGATTGCGTAAATACTTTCATGATTAGAATAAGAAACCAGCTGCGGCTGGTTTTTTTATGTCTGCCGTAATTGGGTTCGGCGGTTAAAGTGGGGAAAAGGCGAGTGGAGAGTGGCTAGGCTTGAACTAGGATAAACACGATTACACTCTTAAATGAAGACGCCCAGCTGATGTCAAATTATATTTTACGGAATTGTCATTTATATTTTACATATTTCATCGTTACCATGTAGCTTTTCAAATCAAAGCCTGATTATACTTTGCATCCTTCATGGTGTTATTTTCAACATTAGTGGCAAATGAATCAAATGGACTCAACCCTTCTTACTGCGTTTTTCCAGCACGGCACCATACGTGATGTCGAATGTTTATTCCCTGATATCTCAGGCTATCCAAGGGGGAAGCTCATGCCAGCCCGAAGCTTTGCTCAGGGTGCTGAGTTACGTATTGCCCAAGCGATTTCGATGCAGGCGATTACCGGTGAGTATTCCTACGATCCAATTTTCCCCGATGCTGATCCTGATCTGTTACTCGTCCCCGATTACAGCACCCTAAAAATGATCCCGTGGAGCACAGTGCCGCGCGCATTTGCCATCCATGACTGTGTGTTGCTCGATGGCAATTTATGTCCATTTGCGCCGCGCTCCATTTTAAAAAATGTGTTGGCCCGTTACCAAGCCCTTGGGTTAACGCCAGTGGTGGCCCCTGAGATTGAGTTTTATCTGACTGAAGCCAATACCGACCCGAGTGCGCCGTATCAGGCGCCTATTTCAAAAAGTGGCCGAGCTGAAAACGGTCAATCTGCGTTTAGCATGAATATGCTCAATGAACTCGCGCCATTTTGGGATGACTTTAATGCCGCCATCGATGCGATTGGGATCAAAGGTGATACTTGGATCCATGAGATGGGGCTATCGCAATATGAAATTAACTTAGTGCATGGCGATCCGCTGGCCTTAGCAGATCAAGCTTTTATGTTTAAATACGCGGCGAAAGAAATCGCCATTAAACATGGCTTGAACGCGATATTTATGGCGAAACCCATAGCAGGCCAACCCGGCAGTTCTATGCATTTACATCAAAGTGTCGTGGATGATAAAGGCAAGAATATTTTCAGCCATGCAGATGGTAGCGATACTGAACATTTTCACCATTACATCGGCGGATTACAAAAGTATCTACCTGATTTAATGTTGTTATTCGCACCCAATATCAATTCATTCCGACGTTACATTTCCGGTAGCCAAGCGCCGATTAATTTAAGCTGGGGCGTAGATAACCGCACTACAGGCTTACGAGTGCCATTGAGTGCTCCGGTGGCGCGACGGGTAGAGAATCGCATTGCGGGCGCCGATGCCAATCCGTATTTGATGATTGCCGCATCTTTGGCTGCGGGACTTGCGGGAATGGAAGAAAAACTATCCCCAAGCGCGCCAGAAACCGGTAGTGCTTATGAGAGCAGCCATGACTTAGCGCAAACATTTCTCGCTGCATTAACGCAAATGCGCCAAAGTGATTCGGCAAGGCGCTTACTTGGGGATGATTTTGTCACGGGTTTTGTGTCAGTGAAGGAGATCGAGTTTCAAAGTTATTTGAGTGAGATAGGTGCTTGGGAGCGACGTTTCTTAGGGCCGCAATGCTAGCGCTTATTTGCTGAGGGGATGTTGCTGGATAACGCCTTATTTCCTTGAGTGACTCGACATCCCACAAATACACCCCACAAATCACGCGACTAAAAAACAGCAACAAAAAAGCCAGTGCAAGCACTGGCTTTTCTTCGACAGGAAACGAGAAGGGCTATTAAACGCGCTTCTTGAATTCGCCAGTACGAGTATCGATTTCAATCTTGTCGCCAACTTTCACGAAGTCAGCAACAGTAACAGTGCCGCCGCCAGTGATAGTTGCTGGCTTCATCACTTTACCTGAAGTATCGCCACGAGCAGAAGGCTCAGTGTAGATCACTTCACGTACGATAGTGGTTGGCATTTCAACAGAGATAGCTTTGCCATCGTAGAAAGTCACTTGGCAAGTTTCTTCCATACCGTCAACGATATAAGCCGCTGCATCACCTAAGTTTTCTGCTTCTACGTCGTATTGGTTATATTCTGCATCCATGAATACAAACATAGGATCAGCAAAGTAAGAATAAGTACAATCAAGACGATCTAGGATGATGTCTTCTAACTTATCTTCACCTTTGAAAGTCGTTTCAGTACCAGAGTTAAGCAGTAAGTTTTTCAACTTTAACTTAACGATAGCAGCGTTACGGCCAGAACGAGTTGTTTCAGTTTTCTGCACAACCCATGGGCTGCCATCTAACATGATCACGTTACCAGGACGGATTTCATGAGCAGTTTTCATTACACTATTTCCTATATTTAGATTTTTCTGTTTTCGCGCAGTATCTTAGCTGTTTTTAACGAACTGAACTAGTCGAGTAGCGAGATCTGCAGCATTTAATGCATTAATTGGCCATTGTTTAGCATGGTGCAACAAGGGCAAATTAACAGGATTAAGGTTTTGCCAGTGAAGGCTCACGGCAGATTGCTGTGCTTGGTTGAACGCAAGATTCAATTCAGACCAATAACAAGCAATTTTAGGTGGCAGATTATCGCAGTAAAGTTTGAGAAAAGCTTCTAATTTTACGAGGTGATAATCATCTTCTTGGGGATAAATGTGCCAAATGAAGGGTTTTGCGGCCCATTGGGCGCGTAAAAAGGAATCTTCACCGCGGACGATATTAAAATCGCAGCTCCAGAGCAGACGATCAAACCCCTGTTGGTCTGTCATGGGTAAAATATGCAGGGTTAAATTGCCATGATTTATTTGCTGACCCGGCACTAGCGCGGCAATATCACAGGGCAGTAACTGCTTCAGACTGTTTAAGCTGCGACCCTTGGGGATCAACGCATGGATTTTCTCGGCCGATTGCTGCCATAACTCGCATAACGCCGGCAGTGCCTCGGTTTCATAGCTAAAGATGCTAATCACAGTATCTTGAGCCTCAATCCCCCTAAGACCTAGCTGACTAAAAAGCTGTAATTTGTTAGCTGAGTTAGCTTGCCAAGCATCGCGCTCGGCAAACAAATCTTGCTCGCAGATGAGCCCACCGGTTTTTGCGCCAAAGCCCGGGAAGTAAAAATACTTCTTTAAACCATTGGCTTGTAATGAAGGCAAACCATGGCAGCCTTCGACCCAATCCTCAGCGCTTAAATATTCTAAATTCAACCAGATAGGCACAGATTCGGGGGCGTTCTGATGTAAATAAACCAACTGCGCTTTTACCTGTTCGGGTAATTCACAGGCAAAGGCTTCGATGAGTATTTCCCCTGCGACAAACGCTACGGCTAAAGGCTTAGTCCAATGAATAATATTCACACCATTGAAGCTTTGAGCGTTTTTTAGTGGATCGAGTGTCGGTAATATGTGCGAGAAGCTTGCGAGGTCGTCGACCCACAAATTAACGGGAATCTGGTACTCATTAGCCATTTGTTTGGCTAAACGCCAAGTGACGCCAATATCGCCATAGTTATCGACGACGGTACAAAAGATATCCCAATGGGTGGAGCGGGGTGTGTTGGTCATGAGTGTGGTATGTCGTTATTCTTAGTTACAACAAGTAGATAATTGAAACAAGTAGAAATATAAGCATAAAAAAAGCGGCGTTAAGGCCGCTTTAATCGAATAGTTAGCCCAATTAGTCTTCTAATTCAGCTAAGCACATTTCTTCGTAAATTTGCTTAACCCAAGCATCGACACGCTCTTCGGTCAGCTCTGGCTGACGATCTTCATCGATACCTAAACCAATAAAGTGGTCGTCATCAACTTGACCTTTAGAGGCTTCGAAGTTGTAGCTTGCAGTTGGCCAGTGACCAATGATGATACCACCACGCGCCTGAACGATATCGCCAACCATGCCCATGGCATCAAGGAAATACTCAGCGTAGTCTTCTTGATCACCACAACCAAAAATAGCGACAAGTTTGTCAGTAAAATCAATTTGCTCTAATTCAGGGAAGAAATCGTCCCAGTCACATTGAGCTTCGCCGTAATACCAGGTTGGGATGCCGAACAGCAGCAAGTCATACTCTGCAATCTGTTCTTTGGTACTTTTGGCGATATCTTTCACCTCAACCATTTTTTTACCCAGTTTTTTCTGGATCATCTTGGCTACGGCTTCGGTGTTACCTGTGTCGCTACCGAAAAAAAGACCTACAGTTGCCATTGTCTATCCTTTAATGTCTAGTTCACTTATTACGTTAATCTTGCTGGTACTCGTTCAGCACTCAACTTGTTGCTGAAGAATTAATTCGATTAACTGGCTACGGCTGATGTTACTGGCCAATGCCTGCTCATTCAAGGCGTCATACAAATCTTGTGACACCTTTAACTCTATTCGCTTTAATCCGTTGGCTTTATCGCGCTGGATTTGATTGCGTTTGTTGACCTTAAGCTGCTGGCTACGGGACAAAGGATTACTTCGTGGGCGGCCCCGGCGCTTTTCATTGGCAAAAAGGTCAATGGTGGTTCTGTCTGTCGCTTCTTTTGCCATGTTCTTATTGTTAACCGATCCCTGAGCCTTCCCAAGTGATCTGGATAATACCTTTTACAATAAACCCGGCGCAGCCGAGAAATAACACTAACCAAACAATAAATCGACCAAATTTCGGCACGTTACCTTGTTTAAGCACATCGTGGATGGCCATGCCGATAAAGAAAAATATCGAGGCAAAAAACAGGTTCAGGCCGATGGTTTCAATTTGTTCCATGTACTGAGATAACATACTTTCTTAGTCCTCGAGAGTGTTCTAAGGCCAAAAGAGGCGCGAATATATCACATCAAGATGGCGGCTGCCATATGCTTTAGGTCGAGTTTGCTGCTGATTTACATTGCTTGTTTGTCAATAAATTCAGACACAATCCGGTTAAAGATGGCGGGTTTCTGTGCATGTAACCAATGACCACAGCCTTCGAGGGTTTTCGCCTGCGCCGCAGGGAATTGCGCCATGATAGCGCTTCTGTGCTCACCAGTGACATAATTTGAGTCACCACCACGAATAAATAGACTCGGGCCGCTATAGCTTTGTACTGGATTTGGCGCCTGATTGTGCCAACCAATAATATTGGGATAACAAGCCTTTAGCCCACTTAAGTTCAGCTTCCAACGAAAGCCCGTATCGGTACGTTGCAGGTTTTTGAGTAAAAACTGCGCCGTGGCTTCGTCGATACCTTTGTCAATCAAGTGGTTAAGGGCAAAGTGTCTGTCGGTATGACCTTCTAAGGGCAGACTTGCTAATGCGGCAAACACTGTATCGTGTCTTGGCTCATAGGCGACGGGGGCAATATCTGCTGCCACCATGCTGATAATGCGCTCTGGATGAGCTAACGCTGTCGCCATGGCGATTTTACCGCCCATGGAGTGACCCACTATATGAGCGCGTTCAATAGCCAGTTCGTCGAGTAATGCAACCATGGCCGTGGCGAGGCGAGGGTAATCCATCTCATCCCAATGCTCACTTAACCCATGATTGGGCACATCGACACGAATAACCTGATACTGGCTTTCTAATACTTGCCCTAGGCCTTTGAGGTTATCTAGGTTGCCGAACAAGCCGTGGATCAATAGTACTGCGGATCCTTGGCCTGTAGAAACAAAGTTCATGGTGATTCCTGTTGGATATGTTTAGCTTAACGTGGCGCGAATTGTGCCCTTAATGCCGTTGGCTTGACAAGTCAGTTGCTACTTTGGCGTGTATGCGGCGATGAACTTGGGCGCTTTTTCGGCAATTGTCGATTATCTGCTAGTTTGCTGTGCTATTTCACGCATTTTTAGAATAATGACGCTTTATCAGATTGATAGACATGGATACACTGGTAACCGATCGCAATGATCTGCCCCGATCGCTGTGGTACACTTTTTTCGGTTAAGCCTGTCGAATAACAAAGGATAATTAAGGTTATGAAATATATCGAAGTTGATGAAGAGCTCTATCGTCATATTGCCAGCAAAACAGAACGTATTGGTGAGAGCGCCTCTGACATTCTTCGTCGATTACTCGGCCTGTCCGTCGATGCGGTCGAACCACCTCAGCCTTTGGCGATAAGCCAACCAAGTTTAGAGGCTGAGCCGATTCAAGCTGCACTTGCTGTGAATGACTTCAGTCGCTTAGTCGATGAACATCTGTTATCGCAACAAAAAGGCGCGGTAGGGCGTTTCCTCTTTTTGCTCGAAAGTCTGTATCAATTAGCCCCAGAGCAGTTCTCGCAAATTCTGCAGATCCAAGGGCGCGATCGTTTGTATTTTGCCCGTTCGAAAGAGCAATTACTCGAAGCGAGTGCCTCTGCGAATCCTAAAGAAATCGGTACCAGTGGATTCTGGGTGACAAGCAACAACAATACCGCCAAGAAACGCACCATTTTATCTGAAGTCTTAGTGCAATTTGGTTGTGATGCAACGGTTGCAGCTGGCATCGCCGAGCGCGTTTAATCCGCGGGTGAGCCATTTAATCAGCTATTGAGCTAGGTTTAACCATTGTTTTTAATTGTAATTGAGTGCAGGAGAGCTATAGGTGGCAATACATCAAAGGGCAGGACAAATCGCTAATCAGACGGATCTGGTCAATATTCCAAAACTGATGAGCCATTATTACAGCATCACGCCAAATATGGATGACGTACCACAATGCGTCACCTTTGGCACTTCTGGGCACAGAGGCTGCGCTTTTAATGGCAGTTTTAACCAACAACACATTTGGGCGATTACCCAAGCTGTGGTGGATTATCGCCAATCGGTGAATATCAATGGGCCGTTGATCCTCGGGATTGACACCCATGCGTTATCCTACGCCGCTTATTTATCGGCAATTGAAGTGCTGGCGGCAAATAAAGTCACAGTGCACATCCAGCAGAATGATGGTTTCACGCCAACACCAGTGGTGTCCCATGGGGTGATTTGCGCCAATCGCGAGGCCAATATCACAGGTGCTGCACTATCCGATGGTTTGATCATCACGCCTTCCCATAATCCGCCTCAAGATGGTGGGATCAAATACAATCCACCCCATGGTGGACCGGCCGAAGGTAATATCACGGCTTGGATTGAGTCGCGTGCCAATGATTACTTGCGCCAAGCGTTAGCTGGCGTGCAAAAATTAGCGTATGCCGAAGCACTGGCCTCAGGCTATGTCAACGCCATTGATTTGATCACGCCCTATGTGGCTGATTTAGAAAATGTTATCGACATGCAGGCGATTGCCAACGCTAAGCTGCGTATCGGCGTTGACCCGCTCGGTGGTTCAGGGATTTTCTACTGGGCACCGATTGCCGCGCGTTATGGGCTCGATATCACCTTAGTCAATGATAAAGTTGACCCAAGCTTTAGCTTTATGACGCTGGATAAAGACGGCAAAATCCGCATGGATTGCTCGTCTCCCTATGCGATGGCAGGGTTACTCGCCCATAAAGAATCTTATGATTTATGCCTTGGTAACGATCCTGACTATGACCGCCACGGTATAGTCTGCCCAGGTACCGGCTTGATGGACCCTAATCACTACCTTGCGGTCGCTATCGATTATTTACTGACTCACAGACCGGATTGGAGCGATACCTTAGCCATAGGTAAAACCTTAGTATCGAGTGCACTTATCGATAAAATCTGTGCTTTCCATGGCAAAAAATTACTCGAAGTGCCTGTGGGCTTTAAGTGGTTTGTCGATGGTTTAGCCGAAGCCACCATCGCCTTTGGCGGTGAAGAGAGCGCTGGCGCGGCATTTTTACGCCGTGATGGCACTACGTGGTGCACGGATAAAGACGGCTTTATTCTAGGGTTACTTGCCGCAGAAATTCTTGCGGTGACAGGTAAAACTCCAGGTCAACGCCATCAAGAGCTAGTAGAACAATTTGGCCAAAGTTTCTATAAGCGTATCGATAGCCCAATCAGTCTTGAAAACAAGGCCAAATTTGCGTTATTGAATGCAGAAACCTTAAATGCCACTGTGCTTGCGGGTGAGACAATCGAAAACGTGTTAACCCATGCGCCGGGCAATAATGCGGCCATTGGTGGCATCAAAGTGACTACGGCGAATGGTTGGTTTGCGGCGCGTCCATCGGGCACTGAAGCGTTATTTAAGATCTACGGCGAGAGTTTTATCAGTGAGCAGCATTTAGCTGAAATCATCAAAGATGCGCAGGCATTAATTGATAAGGCGCTGAACGCTTAACGCAGCAGTAGGTTTATAAAGTATTAAAAACAAACGCACTCAGTTTTGAGTGCGTTTTTGTTTATGTCTATTTAAGCTATGAGTATTAAACTCATGCTGATTTGACCGTATTTAGTACTCGATATGACAACTCGGTAAGTTATTCTTATCGATGTAATTTTGGTGATATTCCTCTGCCACATGGAACTGTTGCAATGGCACAATTTCAGTCACGATATGGCGTAATCCCCAACGACCTGAGCGGGCAAAAGCTAATTTTGAGGCTTCTGCCGCGGCTTTTTGTTCACTGTCATGGAAGAAAATCGTGCTGCGGTATTGAGTGCCTATATCTCCGCCTTGCATGTTCAGACTGGTTGGATTGTGGTTTTTCCAAAATACCTCGAGCAAGTCTTCATAACTTACCAGGGCAGGGTCAAATTCCACTTGTACCACTTCGGCGTGGCCCGTTTTGCCTTTTTTGACTTCTTCATAGGTGGTCGCGCTATTATTGCCGCCCATGTAACCGCAGGTGGCATTCGATACGCCATTCACTTGTCTAAAAAAATACTCTACGCCCCAGAAACAGCCGGCACCAAAGGTTGCTAACGCCATAATTAAATCCAATAGAAGTCTAGATGGCTAAGGATTGTGATAAAACTCGCGCGCAAAAGCAAGCCTCTAGCAGGAATATTTATGCTGGACGATTTTTCGATAAAGGCATGGGAAATTTACACTCGGCATAGCAAAGCGCCGCGTTGATCTTATTCCGTTCAAAACTGGGTCCTATGGCGATAAATGTCTGAGAACAGCATTAAAAACATGTGTTAGTATTGAAGCCGCTTTTTAAGGTGCGAGTCAGCCTAACCGCGGTGAGATGAATGCTTGAGTGGTTATTGCTATCTGCACTGATGCTATTGCGCCGTTACTGTTACACACCATTATAAGGAGAATTCTGTGTTACAAGCTCTGTTAGATTCAAAGGATTTTTTAGCGCTCACCTTAGCCCATCCTGAACAGTTCGATGGCGAGTTTTCATTTAGCTTAGGCGACCATACCCAAGTTGAAGTGTGGGATACCGGCGTTATCATTTTTGAGCCCGCCCAGAATGAAGGAAAAGATGTTGTCCTTTCTTGCGGTGTTCACGGTAACGAGACCGCGCCCATTGAACTCTGCAATGGCTTAATTAAGCAGCTTTTACAGCAAAAGATCATCGCGAAACAGCGCACTTTATTCCTGATTGGTAATCCATTAGCGATTAATAACGGCACGCGTATTATCGATGAGAACATGAATCGTCTCTTTAGTGGTGAGCATTCTACTCCTCCGGGATTAGTCAATCCTGAGCGAGTGCGCGCCAAAAAACTCGAAGCCTATGTCGACCGTTTTTATACTGCGGTTGCCGATGGTCGTCAGCGCATTCATTATGATCTGCACACGGCGATGCGCGCCTCGAAGCATGAAAAGTTCGCTATTTATCCCTATCGTCCAGGGCGTGCCTTTAGCGGCGAGCAAATCATGTTTCTAGCCGCAAGCGGTGTCGATACGGTACTTTTTCACCACGAACCGACCACGACCTTTAGCTATTTTTCCTCTGAACGCTACGGCGCCGATGCCTTTACCATTGAGCTTGGCAAAGTGTATCCCATGGGGCAGAACGACATGACGCGTTTTATTGCGACCCATGAAATGTTTATGCGCTTGATCACCGCTAAGCCGTTGGAGTTAGATGCATTTGATGCCGATAAGGTTAACTTGTATCAAGTGTGCCGCGTCATCAATAAACATTTCGATGATTTTGAATTTACCTTCGCAACCGATGTCGAAAACTTCAGATCTTTCCCGAAGGGCTTTGTATTAGCGCGGGAAGGTGGGCAAGAAATTAAAGTGGAACATGAGTTTGAGTCTGTCGTGTTCCCTAATGCCAAAGTGCCTATTGGCAATCGCACTGTGATTTGCCTGATCCCTGCAGTGAATGCGGACGTGCGTTAGGCTTGTAAAGCAATATATACATGCGAGGCAGGGATAACTTGTGGTTTGAGCTATGCCAATGGTTGATAGGTAGTTTACGTTAACGTAATGTTCGTCGGGCATATTCGTATAAACAGACGCATCAAAACGCTTTGGTGCGTAATGAGATAACAAGAGCACAATATGAGCAAAGCAACACTCAACACTGATACAGTGCACCGTGTCGGCTTCTTGGATAAGGCATCGCTACACATTCCTATCCTTCGAATTCTACAAGCCGACGGCACCACTTATGAAACCGCGGTTTTGCCTGTGATAGATGAAACCTTAGCCACTAAAATTTACGATACCTGTGTATTCACTCGGGTACTCGATGAACGTATGTTAGGTGCCCAGCGCCAAGGGCGCATCAGCTTCTATATGACCTGTACAGGTGAAGAAGCGGCGATTGTCGGCAGTGTGGCCGCACTCGATCAAGAAGACGTGATCCTCGCGCAATACCGTGAGCATGCGGCGCTGCGTTATCGCGGCTTTACCACTGAACAGTTTATGAATCAGATGTTCAGTAACGAGAAAGATCTTGGTAAAGGTCGCCAAATGCCCATTCACTACGGCAGTGCGGCATTGCATTATCAAACGATTTCTTCACCCCTTGCGACACAAATCCCGCAGGCGACGGGTGTGGGCTACAGCTTAAAAATGCAAGGTAAGCGCAAAGTTGCGGTTTGCTATTTTGGCGAAGGCGCTGCATCGGAAGGGGACTTCCATGCCGGTCTAAACATGGCCGCAGTATTGAAGTGTCCAGTGATTTTCTTCTGTCGTAACAATGGCTACGCCATTTCAACCCCAACTGAAGAGCAGTTTGCCGGTAACGGCATTGCGAGCCGCGGCGTGGGTTATGGTATGCACACCATTCGTGTTGACGGCAATGACATGTTGGCCGTGTTAGCGGCAACGCAGCAAGCCCGTGCCTATGCGATTGAGCATAATGCCCCTGTGCTGATTGAAGCCATGACTTACCGTCTCGGCGCGCATTCATCATCAGACGATCCATCAGGTTATCGCTCGAAAGATGAAGAAGCCAAGTGGCAGCAACACGATCCGGTTAAACGCTTCAAATTATGGCTTATCAACAAAGGTTGGTTAGCTGAAGCGGATGATGTGAAACTGCATGAGAAATATCGTGAAGAAGTATTGGCTGCGGTAAAAGTGGCTGAAAAAATTCCTGTGCCTATGCTGGATGAAATTATTGAAGATGTGTACGACAAGCCGACGCCAGTGCTGAGAAAGCAACTCGCCGATCTTAAAGAACATATCAAAAAATATCCGCAAGCCTATCCAAAAAGTGCAGGGAGACTATAAGCCGTGGCTGAAATGAATATGTTACAGGCCGTCAATGAGGCCTTGTCGATCGCCATGCAAGCCGATGAGCGCATGGTGGTTTTTGGTGAAGATGTGGGTCACTTTGGTGGGGTATTTCGCGCCACTTCCGGTCTTCAAGAAAAATTCGGCCGCGATCGCTGCTTCAATACCCCGCTGACAGAGCAAGGTATTGCCGGTTTTGCCAATGGTTTAGCCTCAAATGGCATGACTGCTGTGGCTGAAATCCAATTCGCCGATTATATCTTTCCGGCGTTCGATCAAATAGTCAACGAGTCGGCTAAATTCCGTTACCGTAGCGGTAATGAGTTCGATGTCGGTGGATTAGTGTTCCGTACGCCCTATGGCGGCGGCATCGCAGGCGGCCATTATCACTCACAATCACCCGAAGCTTATTTTACCCAGACACCGGGATTAAAAGTGGTTGTGCCACGTAACCCCGAGCAAGCCAAAGGCCTGTTGTTAGCGTCAATTCGTGACAAAAACCCAGTGATCTTCTTTGAACCTAAGCGTTTATATCGCGCATCGGTTGGCGAAGTACCAGCGGGCGATTATGAAATTGAACTGGGCAAGGCTGAAGTGGTTCGCGAAGGTAAAGACATCACCTTAGTGGCGTGGGGCGCGCAAATGGAAATCCTTGAAAAAGCCGCCGACATGGCCGCTAAAGAAGGGATCTCCTGCGAAATTATTGATTTACGCACCTTGTCACCCTGGGATATTGATACCGTTGCCGATTCAGTCAAAAAGACAGGACGTTTGCTGGTTAACCATGAAGCGCCATTAACTGGTGGTTTTGCCGGTGAAATTGCCGCGACAATCCAGCAAGAATGCTTCTTGTATCTAGAGTCGCCCATCAGCCGCGTTTGTGGTTTAGATACCCCGTACCCACTCATTCATGAAAAAGAATACATGCCTGATGCGTTCAAAACGTTTGAAGCCATCAAAGCATCAGTGACCTTCTAGGAGTCCGGTATGATTAAAGATTTTATTTTGCCGGATATTGGCGAAGGTGTAGTGGAGTGTGAATTGGTTGAATGGTTGGTCAAAGAAGGCGACACAGTCGTTGAAGATCAGCCGATTGCCGATGTCATGACAGACAAAGCCCTAGTGCAAATCCCTGCGCCATTTGCGGGCGTGGTCACTAAGCTGTATTACGCTAAAGGCGATATTGCGAAAGTGCATGCGCCGCTCTATGCCGTACAAATTGAAGCTGCCGTTGAAATCGCAGGTGAAGAATCTGCGACTGAACCTGCTGCGACGACTGCAAAAGTGACTGAGTCTGTGGCTGCAACAACTGCCAATACGTCATCTAGTTCATCCGTCAGCATTGAAGAGTTCTTACTACCGGATATCGGCGAAGGCATTGTTGAATGTGAACTCGTCGAATGGCTAGTGAGCGAAGGTGATTGGGTTGAGGAAGATCAACCGATTGCGGACGTGATGACAGATAAAGCGCTGGTGCAAATTCCTGCCATTAAAGCGGGTAAAATTGCCAAACTGCATTATCGTAAAGGTCAGCTGGCAAAAGTGCATGCGCCTTTATTTGCCATTGAAGTTGAACAGACGGCTTCTGCACCTGCAGCAACAAACACTGATACTGTGTCCAATGCGGCACCAACAGCGCAGACTGTGAATGCAGAACCTGCTCGCCAAGGTAAAGCCTTAGCCAGCCCTGCGGTTCGTCGGATGGCGCGGTCGTTAGATATCGATTTGAGCCAAGTACCTGGTACAGGAAAGCATGGCCGTGTGTATAAGGAAGACATCACTCGCTTCCAACAAGGCGCAAGCAATGTTTCTGCATCAAGTGCGACTCAGGTAAAAGAGGCGCCAGCTCAAGCGACGCAAGCATCTCAAACCCAAGTTCTAACATCGACAGTAACTCAACGCGCTGACACGGTTGAGCCGATTCGCGGCGTAAAAGCTGTGATGGCACGCATGATGGTCGAGTCGGTGTCGAGCATTCCGCACTTTACCTATTGCGAAGAATTTGATTTAACAGACTTAGTTGCACTGCGTGAAAGCATGAAAGTGAAGTATTCGTCCGATGAAGTGAAGCTGACCATGATGCCTTTCTTCATGAAGTCGATGTCGCTCGCGTTAAGTCAGTTCCCTGTGATGAATAGCCAAGTGAATGCTGATTGTACTGAGCTGACTTACAAAGCGCGCCACAATATCGGCATGGCGGTGGATTCTAAAGTCGGTCTCTTGGTGCCCAACATCAAAGATGTGCAGGATAAGAGCATTTTAGAAGTGGCGGCAGAAATCACCCGTCTGACCCAAGCAGCCCGCAGTGGCCGCGTGGCGCCAGCGGATCTGAAAGACGGCACGATTTCCATCTCTAACATTGGCGCCTTAGGTGGCACAGTGGCGACGCCTATTATCAACAAACCTGAAGTGGCGATTGTGGCCTTAGGTAAGTTGCAGACCTTGCCGCGTTTTAATGCGAAAGGGGAAGTCGAAGCCCGCCAAATCATGCAAGTAAGCTGGTCTGGCGACCACAGAGTGATCGATGGCGGTACCATTGCTCGCTTCTGTAATCTGTGGAAACAATATCTGGAGCAGCCGCAAGAGATGTTATTGGCCATGCGCTAAGCCGCTGGCACGCAGATTTGACAGTAAAAGGACGCTTTAGAGCGTCCTTTTTTATTTGCTTTGCATAAATGGGTTAATCTTTTGATTCCGATTACGTATAATTCTCGGACGTAGTTATCCTGATGGATGTGTTATGAGTCAGTTTGCCCCCAGCATAGAAACCATTGATTACCCGTTTCCGCCTAAGCCAGTTCCTTTGTCCGATGCGCAAAAAGCCGATTACAAGGCGCGTATCAAACAACTGCTCATTGAAAAAGATGCCGTTCTGGTTGCCCACTATTATACCGATCCTGAAATCCAAGCCCTTGCCGAAGAAACCGGCGGCTGCGTTTCAGACTCTTTAGAAATGGCGCGCTTTGGCCGCGATCACCCAGCAAAAACGTTAATCGTTGCTGGGGTCAAGTTTATGGGCGAAACCGCCAAGATTTTGAGCCCAGAAAAAACCATTTTAATGCCGACCTTAGAAGCCACTTGTTCATTGGACTTAGGTTGTCCAATCGATAAGTTCAGTGCTTTTTGCGACGCGCACCCAGATCATACTGTGGTGGTTTACGCCAATACTTCGGCTGCGGTTAAAGCGCGCGCCGATTGGGTGGTGACCTCCAGTATTGCCCTCGAAATCGTTGAGCACTTAGACAGCGAAGGTAAAAAGATCATTTGGGGACCAGACCGTCATTTGGGCAGCTATATTGCTAAACAGACGGGCGCAGAAATGTTGATGTGGCAAGGCGATTGTATCGTTCACGACGAGTTTAAATCGAACGCGCTGCGCGATATGAAAAGCGTTTACCCAGATGCGGCTATCCTTGTGCACCCTGAGTCTCCAGCCAGTGTGGTGGCGATGGCCGATGCTGTTGGCTCGACCAGTCAGCTGATCAAAGCGGCGCAGACAATGCAGAATGAGCGTTTTATCGTGGCAACCGATCGCGGCATCTTCTATAAAATGCAGCAGGCGGCGCCAGGTAAAATCTTAATCGAAGCGCCAACCGGCGGTAACGGTGCAACCTGTAAGAGCTGTGCCCACTGTCCTTGGATGGCGATGAACGGTCTACAGGCCATTGAAGCGTCACTCGCCGACAGCGATAAAACCACCCATGAGATTTTTGTGGATGAAGACTTAAGAGTTAAAGCGCTGATCCCGCTGACGCGCATGCTGGATTTTGCCAAGACACTGAATATGAAAGTGAAGGGTAATGCCTAAGCCCGTTTTTTAGCTTTTTCTCCGTTTGATAAAAATCCCCGCCATAGAGTGGGGATTTTTTATGGCTGGAATTTAAGGCAATATAAAGCCCCGCAAATGCGAGGCTTGATTGAGTAACGCAGGATCTAGTGACTAGATTACTTTGCGTTCATCAGTGCAACCGCGTTATCTAACATACGGTTACTGAATCCCCACTCGTTATCATACCAAGACATCACTTTCACTAAACGACCGTTTACACGGGTTTGAGTGGCGTCAAAGTTTGAAGAGAACGCATTGTGGTTAAAGTCGATAGACACCAATGGCTCTTTGTTTACTGCTAATACTTCGCTCAATGGCGCAACGCTAGCAGCACGTTCGATAATGGCATTCACTTCTTCAACAGTCGTATCACGGGCAGCGATGAAAGATAAATCCACGAGTGATACGTTAACTGTAGGTACACGAACCGCTAAACCGTCGAATTTACCTTGTAATTCAGGTACAACCAAACCTACAGCTGCTGCTGCGCCAGTTTTAGTTGGGATCATTGACAGTGCTGCAGCACGGGCACGACGTAAATCTGTGTGGTACACGTCAGATAAACGTTGATCGTTGGTATAAGCGTGAATAGTGGTCATCAGGCCTGATTCGATACCAATCTCGTCATTTAACGGCTTAGCAAAAGGCGCTAAACAGTTAGTGGTACAAGAAGCATTTGAAATCACTGTCATGTCTGACGTCAGCACGTTGTTGTTCACACCGTAAACAACGGTGGCATCGACGTTTTTACCTGGAGCAGAAATAATCACTTTCTTCGCGCCAGCAGTTAAATGTGGTTGAACAGTTTCTTTAGAAGTGAAGATACCAGTACATTCGAAAACCACGTCAACTTGCAATTCAGCCCATGGCAGTTTTGCAGGATCACGTTCTTGGAAAGTGAGGATCTTATCGCCATTCACATAAATCGCTTCGGCATCATGGTCAACTTTGGCATTGAAACGACCGTGAACAGAATCGTATTTTGTCAGGTGAGCGTTGATTGAAGCGTCGCCTAAATCATTAATAGCGACAATCTTGATTGGATAAGCTTTTTCGCTTTCGTACAAGGCGCGTAATACGTTTCTACCGATACGGCCATAGCCATTTATTGCTACACGGATAGTCATCTCATATCCCTCTGGTGATTATAAAATTCAACTGGTAGTAAAATTACCAAACTGACAGCTATCGTCAAGTTAAATCGGCATTTTACCGCTGTCTTGATTAACAAATTAGGTATTTTTTTTACATCGGTCGCGAAATCACCATTTTTTACGCGTTAATTGGGTAAAAAATTACAAGATGGCAAACATTTTGCCATCGATTGCTTAGTCTGTTTTTTCGACAGGCGCAGGCGGCACAGCCTCGGTTGTAGTTGGCGCTTGGTCAACCGCTTGAGGATCAAGCCATTGTCTTACTGGACTCTGAGAATAAGTCCCGTTTTTTAGCGCATCGATAAGGGCTTGGGCTTTTAAATCGAGTTCAGTCGCCAGCGTTTTATTGCCACCGAGCAAGGCTAGCATTTTTTCCTCTGAATACTTCTGCTGCGTAAGTAGTAAATTTGCCTTCGTCAGCATATAGGCTTTATCGAATACCTGTTGCTGGCGATAGGCTGATGCAAGCCCAAGTAACCAGTTAACGTCGAAATCATCGTATTGGATGTCTGCAAAGACTTTAAGATAGAGTTGTTGCGCTTTGATGGCATTTCGATTGCTGTAATAGGTGGCGACTTGGGCAAGTAAGAAAGAGTCAGTCACTTCGCCGGCGTTTTCATGTTCTAACAATCGATTTAACGCTGCGGTATCGCCAAAACGTGTCCATTGGTAATAGGACATGAAAGGATCTTGTCGCTCGCGGGTTTTATCTTGGAGCAAGCTTAAATTCTGGGTGCTTAATCTAAAGGCTCTGGCTCTATCAGCGGTGCGATTGGTGTGGATGATATGTTGCACGCCAGAGGCGAGTTCAATGCAGCGGCTGTAATCCTCAAGATAGGTCAATTGCAGATAGAGTTGTTTGCCTGTGGGGTTTTCGATGTCTTTTAACTCGTAGCGGTTCTGAATAAGTTTTGTTTTTTCGGCCAAACACCAGCCATCCTTATGCAAATCGGCACAAATTTCAGGATTATTTTTACAAATTGCTGAGATATTTCGGTCATTATCACAACCGAAAAGACCGAAAAAGCTCATCCCTAAGGTAAATGATGTAATTATTACTAGATTTTGTCTCAAAACACTCTCCAAACGATAATTTTTCTAATAAAATTACAGATTTACAGAAAATATCTTACTGGCAACAAAGCGCGACTTTCATTACAATGGCGCCGACCAAAACAGGGTTTTCCCTAAAACCCGCATTAGATTATTGGTCTTTTCGTCATGTTACTCAAACCTTTCAGTACATTTTATTGAAAAGTGAGATAAAGGATCTGTAAATGAGCGCTGATAAACACCTACAAAGTTGGCAAGAACGTTTTGAAATGGCAGAGGCAATGCAGCCTTTGTTAGGCAAGTTGTACCGTAACCAAGGCGTTGAAGTCGTGGTCTACGGCAAGCCGTTACTCAATGCTTCTACGATTGAAATCATTAAAGCGCACCGTTTAGTTCGTCGTCATGTCGGTGAAAAATTACGTTTACGCGAGAGTTTCCCCTTCGTTCAAGCTTTGAGCAAACTCGCAGTTAAACAATGTAAAGTGGATATTGGTAAGCTTGCAGTCAATTACTGGCGCGATCACACCGATGTCAGCGAAATTGAAAACTATATGGCAAAAGAGTTGGCCGATGCCATCGATCATGCTGATGATGTCGCACCGCGTGATGTCGTGCTGTATGGTTTTGGCCGTATCGGCCGCTTATTAGCACGCCTGTTGATTGAACGCACAGGTCGCAGCAATAAGTTAAGATTGCGCGCTATCGTACTACGTGGCGGTAAGAAAGGTGATTTAGAGAAACGTGCCAGTTTATTGCGCCGTGACTCAGTCCATGGGCCTTTCAATGGCTCTGTGGAAGTTGACGAAGAGAACAATGCCATCATCGCCAATGGTACCTATATCCAAGTGATTTACGCGAACTCGCCTGACGAAGTGGATTACACTAAATACGATATCAGCGATGCACTCGTTGTTGATAACACAGGTATTTGGAAAGATGAAGCGGGTCTTGGTTTACATCTTAAGAGCCCAGGCGCGAGCAAAGTGTTGCTTACAGCTCCTGCAAAAGGCGCAATCAAGAACATCGTT